>JAPOOX010000254.1 GCA_026713185.1 Gammaproteobacteria bacterium | reverse complement strand
CTCACCGACGGGTCCCGTACCCAGGGAGTAGAACAATACGGTTACGGCGAAGCCGGATAACATTGCAGCCAGAGCAGTGCCCGCTGTTACTGTTCGTCCCAGGACCCGGAAAAGCACGATGGGACCGAACGCGGCGCCGAGGGCGGACCAGGCAAACAGTACACGATTGAATATGCTGTCCGGCAGTGTAAGTGCAAGGACAACAGCAAGAGCGGCGACCACCAGCATAGATGTACGCGATGCCATCGCCTCCCTGCCCGGGAAACGACGGTTGACACCCATGTCATGGGCGACGGCGCCGGCGGCAGCGAGCAGCAGTGAGTCTACCGTGGACATCACAGCAGACAAGGTGGCGGCAATGGCAATGCCCGCCAGGATGGCTGGCAGGTAATGGCTGGCTGCGTGGTAGAATAACACTTCCGGGTTACCTATTTCCGGTACGAGAGCACGTCCGGACAGACCCAGCGCTACCATACCTGTAAACACTACAATACCCCAGCCGAAAACGATCGCGTAACCCTGGCGCCGTTCAGCCTCGCCACGTACAGCCATTAACCGGGAAAGCAAGTGCGGTTGGCCCAGAGCGCCCAGAGACATGCCGACCAGACCCACCGCAAACCCAAGCAGAATCAGTCCGGCATGACCACCACCAATGTTCAGATACTCCGCCGGCATGGATGCGGAGAGCGTGGCCCATACCTCGGTGGGTCCTCCGGCAGCTATCAGAGCTGCCAACGGCACACCCACAGATACCACCATCATGATCGCAGCCTGAACGGTATCTGTGACTGACACTGCCCAGAATCCTCCCACCAGGGAGTAGAACACAACGATAATCGCTCCGAGTATGATCGCAGACGGGGTTGAGATTGCAAAATTTTCGGTCAACGCATTTCCAGCCGCGTCAAGTTGAGCGGCAACATAAAAGATGAAGCAGAACAACACGAACACAGCAGCTACGAAAGTGGCGATACGCTTCAGGTCACCGCGAGCGTCGTGGAGCAGGAAGTCTGTCAGTGTCACTTGTTGATGATCTTTCGATTCCTGACGTAGTTGGCGGCCGAAATACAGCCATACCACAGCGTACGCCACCCAAACCCCCGGGATCATCCATACTGCACTGATTCCGATTGCGTAGACAAAGCCCGAGAATCCGAGTATCACCCAGGCCGAGGAGGTGCTTGCCGCGTAAGAAAGTCCGGCCACCCAGGGACCAAGACCGCGTCCGCCGAGGAAAAAATCCGCTTCGCTCCGGTTTCTGGATGCTGCCCACAAGCCAATGACAATCATCATCAACTTGTACGCTACCAGGGTAATCAGGATTACCGTTGCCTCATTCATAACATGTACCACCCGGGGTGCATCACCCTCTCTATTCGATTCCTGAAAACACTCAGGAAGCTGATTTTCATCTTACAAGGACCCGATACAGAAATTCTCCAGTGTCTGACCTGCATGTTCTGTCCAGGTCACTTATCTTTATATCTGATCACATGTCGATACCACAGAGTTTCACAAAGTATTTCTTCTGTTCATCAGTCATGGCGTTAAAGTCGGGCACACCCATTACAGTAGTGGGTAAATCTGCAAACTCAGGGGAAGGCGCCTGCAGACTGGCAGCGATGTTGTGCAACCCGCCATTTTTGGATAACGCGGCAGATATCTCGGGGAACCATACCCGTTCCGGTCCACCGCCACGCTCCAGGGGATTGGGGCGACCCACATATTCTTCCAGGGCAGCGTACAACACCATTTCATCCGCCGTTCGCATTTTTTGGCCCTCACTGTGATAGAGCGCACTTGACTGATTGCAAATAGCAGCCCAGCGGGCAGTGATATTAAAGCCAACAGTATTGCGAACTTCCTCAGGGGCGCCATCACCACCAGTCACCTTGCCTCCTTTGACCAACATATAGTATCCGGAAATTTCCCGCCCGTCAGTCAGCAGCCTCTCTGGAGGATGGGTATAGACTTCACTGAATCCCCACTCCATATCAGAGGGTAGATTCCCCGCTTGCAGCAATTTAACGCCGCCTTCGGCACATGCCTCGCACCATGCCCTGGAACCGAATTCTCCTACAGGTTTAAGATGAGCTATGGCCGCAAGGGTTTCCGGCCGCACTTCTGGTCTCGATTGTTGGTTCATGGTCTTCCTGAATGAGTTGATTCTCTGCTAAAAATACAGGTTAAACATCAGTACAGCAAATAATCCTGAATTTCACTACCCTGCCAATGTTGTACCACTGTGTCTGGACGCGGAAAAATGTCAGTTGCAATATGTGCGTTAACCGGTAATTCTACACGTTCGCAGTATTCCGAAACTCAATTCCGGTAAATGCAGATGGATTTTAAGACTGACACGTTACCAATAACAAACATCAGATACTTTCCATGCAGAAAACACCACCAGCGCTTAACAGACGGGAACATCATGACCTGAATTTCGGTCGGGATTATCTGGATTTTCTGAAGCATCTTGAAGTTCCTACCCTGATTGACGTACCCGGAACAGACCATTCGAGATGCCGCGCCATCGTCACCCTGTTACATGGTAATGAACCTTCCGGGCTTAAAGCTGTTGACCAATTACTCAGGCACAATATCAACCCGGCAACTGATCTCACCATCATCATCGCTTCTGTCAACGCAGCCCTTCACCCTCCGGTTCTGTCGCACAGGTTTTTACCCTGGGAAGCTGATATGAACCGTTGCTTCAGTCCCCCCTGTATCACTGATCAGAACAGGCTGGCAGAAGCTATCATCACAGAACTCGATACCAGGAAGCCGGAAGCCGTTGTGGATACGCACAATACGTCCGCACACAGCGAGCCATTTGCAGTAAGCATTGCGGATACGGAATCCATTCGGCAGTTAACGGGGATATTCGCTGACAATCTGGTGGTGATGGATCAAATCCTGGGGACTTTGCTGGAACGCGGGAACATGGATAATCCATGGCTGACAGTTGAATTCGGCGGCATCATGGACCCCCGTGCCGATACACTCGCTTTTGAAACTCTTGTTTCGTTCATAACGGCACAGGAGCTTTTTGATCAACCGTCCAAACCCATGCAGACTCTATATCACCCTTTGCGCCTGGAGATTGTGGAAGATGCCAGAATTCATTATTCAAGCAGTGTCATCCACAACAGCCATATCACCATGTTCAACACCATCGATCAACTTAATTTTCAGCGGATTGAAGCCGGAACTCCACTGGGCTGGCTCTCTCCGGATGGCCTGGAATGGTTCAGGATCAGAGGCGGTAATAAAGAAAAAGTAGAGAATTACTTCTGTAATAACAATGGCTTTCTGACCACTCTGAAGCCATTAACTTTGTTTATGTCAACAACTGATCCCTATATTGCCCAAAAAGACTGCCTTCTTTATTTCACGCCGTAACTCTCGGTATATTTTTTCGCACAAGACCTTGAATCCACTTTATATGGCCTTAGAAAGTGTCCCGTAAGCTATTCAACAAGGAGAAAAAAATGTATCAGTTATTAACACCATTCAATGTTTTGAATGAATTTAATCGTGGATTTGGCCGTTTATATAATGAACGACCTCTGGACAGGCAGGAAACGGATGTCACAGATTGGGTACCGCAAGTGGATATCAAGGAGAACGATAGTGGTTACAGCGTGCTTGCCGATATCCCCGGCATCAATCCGTCTGATGTAGAGATTACGCTGCACAATAATGTGCTGACCATCAGGGGTGAACGCAACGAGGTATCTGAATCCAATGAATTCAGACACAGGGAACGTACATACGGATCCTTTGTGCGTCAATTCAATCTTCCGGATTCAGTCGATGAAAACGGCGTGAAAGCTCAGGCAAACAACGGTGTCATTGAAATTTCTGTTCCCCGGATACCGGAAGCAAGACCAAGAGCTATCACAGTTGAGGGAATTTGATCTCAACTGCAGATATCACGCAATCTCAATCCCGCGAGTGTGGGTATTTCATTCGCGGGACCGGGATCCATCCTTTTCCCACTGTGAAGGTCGTCATGCCCGGGTCTGATCATTTAATCGAATGACCTCCTTCAGACCAGTGAGAATCAGGTCTGACAAGACAATGTCAAAGAGTTTCTCCCTGTTGAACAACTGTGCAAAACCGCCTGTTCCGATTACGACGGGATGCTCATCGGCAAATTCCTCTTTTGTAATTCTACTGACCATCTCACGAACCATGCCGACATTCGACCAGTACAACCCGGATTGAATGCTCTCGATGGTTGACCTGCCAATGGCGTTTTTTGGTGGTACGATCTCTACCGACGGTAGCTGGGCAGTCCTCTCTTCAAGCGCTTCCATGGATAGATTAACCCCGGGAATGATGCAACCCCCCAGAAATTCACGCTTGCGGGTGATGGCGCAGATCGTGGTCGCCGTACCGAAATCAGCCACGATAACGTTACGATCCGGATAAAGTTTCACAGCACCTACCGCGTCGGCAATCCTGTCTGCACCGACTTCCTTTGGATCTCTGTACAGAATTCTGAGTCCGGTTTTAACACCGGGTCTTAATACCAGCGGATCAACAGAGAAATATTTCTGACAGGTCGCCCTGAGTGAATACAGCAGGTCTGGCACCACACAGCAGATTGCCACTCGATTGATTTGCCGGGGATCAATATCGTTCTCTCGCAACACAGTCCGAAAGAATACTCCAAGTTCATCTGAAGAACTTCTCAGTTGAGAAGTCCTTCTGAACTGTAACTTCAAATCATCATCAACGAATACACCACCGAATATCTGGGTGTTACCAACATCAAGACAAAGAATCATCGGAATACCTGCTTAAAGAGCCTTCAGTTTACCGGTAGCACCCAAAATGTCCGGCCATGAATTCACATACAAATCCATGTCATTGTTCATGTTGTCTAAAGCCTTCAGCCTGCCGCCGGATGACAGCTGTCACGACAAGGGTACATTATCGATCAAACGCACCACCGGGTTCTCTCCGACTTTGGCAGCAGCAAATCGACGACCGTACCGGCTTTGTACATAATCCACATCGAATCCGGCTATCGCCAGCCGCCTGGCAATCTCATCATCCGTACTGTTTCCTGAAATAAGATTGTGTATCAGCGGCGCCTTCTCCCGTGCACAGGCATCCAGGTTGAGGTTTCTTGAACTCAGCGCCAAACCATCCGACTCGCGCACGATCTCGCAGGGAACAATTTCAACGTCAAGGAAAAACGTCCGTGCCATGTCTTTTATGAGCTGGAACTGTTGAAAGTCCTTCTCTCCAAAGTAGGCCCTTGCGGGCCTGACGATATTAAGCAGTTTCATGACCACGGTTAAAACGCCGGTAAAGTGGCCATCACGATGTGCACCGCACAATTCACGACTGAATTCCGATTCGCTCACCTGATAGCGGAAGCCATCCGGATAAATCTGTTCAAAAGTTGGCATCAACAATACATCAACACCCAAATCCTCCAGAATGGCCTTGTCCTCTGCCAGAGTATCGGGATACACAGCAAGATCCCTCTGATTATCAAACTGTGTGGGATTGACATAAATGCTGACAACAGTGATGTTACTTTCAGCGACACTTCGTCTGATCAGGGATTCGTGGCCCTTGTGCAGAGCACCCATGGTAGGTACGAAACCCACATCAACTGCCGGGCGATCTTTGATATACCCGGCAACTGAATCGACAATCTTCATCCGTAGGTTTCCTGCAGTGCCGGAAATGCCTGTTGCGTGACATCATCATGGAACCCGCCAACAGCCCTGCTGACCAGCTGATTTACATTGGCATATCGACGCAGAAATTTTGGTGAGAAATCAGGGTCAGCCCCAATCAGGTCATGCAGGACCAGCACCTGGCCATCCGTCAGAGGACCTGCGCCAATCCCTATGGTGGGTACCCCTACAGCCCTGGAGACACAATCACCCAATTTGTTGGGTATGCATTCAAGAACTATGGCAAAACAACCTGCCTGCTCCAGTTTCTTCGCGTCATCAATGAGCTTCAGTGCATCACCTTCGCGTCTGCCCTGTACCTTGTGCCCACCAAGGTTATGAATGGACTGAGGCGTAAGTCCAATGTGCCCCATCACCGGGACACCGGCTTCAACGATGTGGGCAATCAATTCCGCCTGATGCCCGGCGCCTTCTATCTTGACCGCGGAAGCTCCTGCCTGCATCAGTTCCTGCACGGCATCCATGCCCTTCTCAATGCCTTTGCTGCAGGTCAGGAACGGCATATCGGCAATGACGAATTTGTCCTTTGCACCACGTACCACAGCTGCAGTATGCAGCTTCATCATCTCCAGTGTTGCGTGTACAGTTGATTCAAATCCGTGCATCACCACTGCCAGTGAGTCCCCCACCAGAAGACAATCTATATCAGTCTGGTTGAGGATTTTTGCACTCCAGAAATCGTAACAGGTCACCATCGAAATTTTGCAATTCTGTAGTTTGCGCCTGCGAAATGTCTGCACGTTGATCATGTGATCACCTCGTATTGAGGAACATGATCCAGCGTCAGAAAGGGTAAGTCCGTAAAACCAGCTTCGGTACCTGTCCGGGGGATCAAGTCCTGCATAAGTCAAAAATAGTCAAGTTTCCAAATCCGTCACCTTCGATCGCTGAGACCGATAGATGCGGATTGAAGAGCATAATAAGTTTGGGATTATGAGTCAACTTGAAGGTGGGCTTGCCGTCCCTGCTACAGAATTACGCGACGCATATCTGACAGAACATCCGCCAGAAAACGCAGCATTCTGACGGCTTCTGCACCATCAATCGCTCGATGGTCGTAGGATAATGCCAGTGGCAGGATTGTCCGTGGTACAAAGGATTCGCCGTTAAAAACAGGTGAGACTCTGGCTTTGGATACTCCGAGAATGGCAACTTCCGGAGCATTGATAATCGGGGTGAACGCTGTGCCGCCTATACCCCCGAGGCTTGATATCGTAAATGTAGCACCTTGCATGGCATCAAAGGGGAGCTTTCTGTTCCTGGCTTGAGATGCAAGATCTGCGCTGTCCTTAGCCAGTTGAATTACACCTTTTTTATCTGCCTCTTTGAGTACTGGTACAACCAATCCTTCTTCGGTCTCAACGGCAATGCCAATGTTGAAATATTTCTTCAATATCAGATGTTTAAAGTCTGGCTGAATTGAGGCATTGAATTGTGGAAATTTTTGCAACGCCACCACACTTGCCTTGATCAGAAATGCCAGCGGGGTGAGCTTTACGCCCTCTTCTGCCAGTTCCGAACTCTGCTGTTTTCTGAATTCCTCCAGGTCAGTGATATCCGCTTCATCAAACTGGGTAACGTGCGGTATGTTTAACCAACTGCGATGGAGATTCCTGGCGCTGACCTGACGAATCTTTGGCAGTGCCTTGAGTTCGATCTCTCCAAACCTGCTGAAATCTACCTCGGGTATGGTTGGCAGTGTCTGATCGGATGAGTTGTTCAGGCGATCTGCAACGTAATTCTGGATATCTTCCTTGAGAATCCTTCCCTGATGCCCTGTACCTTTTACAGAAAGTAACTGCACGCCGTATTCCCTTGCCTGTTTCCTCACTGCAGGTCCGGCATGAACCTGGGGAATCCCTTTGTCTTTAAGGCTTATGGCGGTAACACCACTATCGGATGACTCTGCCCTGATCTTTGAAGGTGGCTCTGCAGCAATCTCTAACGCTGGCTCAGACTCTTGCTCATTTTCATTCTCATTCTCTTTCTCTGACTCCGGCGCCGGCTCTGGTACTGGCTCAGACTCAGATGCTGGCTGTGGCTCATTCCCTGCCTCTGTCTCTGGCTCTGGATCCAGTTCAAGAAGAAGATCACCTTCATCCACATTGTCTCCGACCGACACATGGACCCTGGCAACTGTACCTCTCGTGGGAGAAGGAATTTCCATACTGGCCTTGTCTGATTCAAGGACAACCAGCGATGCGTCAGCTTCCACGGTCTCACCCTGCGAAACGAGGATCTCAATGACCTCAACGTCATTCGCTTCCCCAATATCCGGTATTAATACCTGTACAGTCACGATATCCTCTAAACAGTAATCGGATCCGGTTTTTCCGGATCGATACCAAATCTGGTCATTGCCTTTTTGACAATACTCATATCCACCATGTTTTCCTGAGCCAGCGCATTCAATGCTGCAACCGTGATGAAATGACGATCCACTTCAAAGAAGTAACGAAGTCTCTCCCGGGTGTCACTTCGACCAAATCCATCGGTACCCAGCACCGTGTAATGGCGCCCGACAAACTCCCTGATCTGGTTGCCATAATTCTTCATATAGTCGGTAGCCGCGATAACGGGACCACGTGTTTCAGCCAGACATTTTTCCACATAACTGGTTCTTGGCGGTTCATCCGGGTGCAGCATATTCCATCGTGCAGTGGCTACGCCATCGCGATTCAGTTCATTAAAACTGGTTACACTCCAGATATCAGCGATAACGTCAAACTCTTCCCTGAGCAAATCAGCAGCAGCGATGACCTCACGCAGAATGGTTCCAGAACCCAGCAACTGTACTGCCAGAGGTGATGAATTATCCGTGTTTTTGCGGAGTTGGTACATACCTTTGACGATACCTTCCTCACAGTCATCCGGCATAGCCGGTTGAATGTAGTTTTCATTCATCACGGTGATATAGAAATAGCAGGGACGTTTCTGCACAAACATGACGTCAAGACCATGGTGAATGATGACGGCCAGTTCATAGGCATAGGCAGGGTCATAGGAAACACAATTGGGCACAGTCGAAGCCAATATATGGCTGTGGCCATCCTGATGCTGCAGTCCTTCACCATTCAGGGTTGTCCTTCCTGATGTACCACCCATCAGAAACCCCCTGGCCTGAAGATCACCCGCCGCCCAGCACAGATCTCCTACACGCTGAAATCCAAACATGGAATAAAAGATGTAAAACGGAATCAACGCTACACCATTGTTACTGCAGGAAGTAGCCGCAGCAAGCCAGGCGGCAAAAGCCCCCCCTTCGTTAATACCTTCCTCCATGACCTGGCCATGCTTGTCTTCCCGGTAATACATGATCTGATCACTGTCGGTGGGCTCATACAATTGACCTGTGGATGAGTAAATCCCCAACTGCCTGAACATACCTTCCATACCAAAAGTCCTGGCTTCGTCCGGTACGATTGGTACCACCTGATCGCCGATGTTCTTATCTTTTACCAGATTGGACAGCAGGCGGACAAATGCCATGGTGGTTGAAGATTCCCGTTTACCCGATCCCTTGAGAATATTATTAAAACTCTTCAGAGACGGGATTTTCGGTGTCTTGAATATCTGGTTACGACTGGGTATCTCGCCACCTAAAGCTGCTCGACATTCCCGGAGATAACGAATCTCCATACTGTCTTCCGTAGGCCGGTAATAGGGTACCTTCTCCAGTTCAGAATCCGGTATCGGGATATCAAATCTGTCCCGAAAAACCCGCAATGCTTCAAGATCGAGTTTTTTTACTGAATGAGTATAATTCTGACCTTCACCCGCCATTCCAAGCCCATATCCCTTGACGGTTTTGGCGAGAATGACCGTGGGCTGTCCCTGGTGTTTGACTGCGGCGTCATATGCGGCATATACCTTGTATGGATCATGTCCTCCACGATTGAGTCTGAAGATGTCATTATCTGAAAGGTGTTCAACCATTTTCAGTAATTCCGGATATTTGCCAAAGAAATGCTGCCTGGTATAACCACCACTTCTACTCTTGTAATTCTGGTAGTCACCATCCACTGCTTCGTCCATTCTCTGTTGCAGCAGACCTTGACTGTCATTCTCAAACAATTGATCCCATTGCCTCCCCCAGACAACCTTGATAACGTTCCAGCCAGCACCGCAGAAAACACCTTCCAGTTCCTGGATGATCTTGCCGTTGCCTCTGACAGGGCCATCGAGCCTCTGGAGGTTACAGTTAACAACAAAGATCAGGTTATCCAGATTTTCTCGACCGGCAAGGGCAATGGCGCCCAGCGATTCCGGTTCATCCATTTCTCCATCACCGATGAAGCACCAGACTTTACGATTGCCCGGGTCCGTCAATCCGCGATAACCGAGATATTTCATGATGTGCGCCTGGTAGATTGCCTGTAGAGGACCCAGGCCCATGGATACTGTTGGAAACTGCCAATAGTCGGGCATCAACCAGGGATGTGGATAGGACGATAATCCGTCGCCGTCGATTTCCTGACGAAATTTGTCCAACTGCGCTTCGCTGAGTCTCCCTTCAAGGAAGGAACGGGCATAAATTCCCGGTGAACTGTGCCCCTGAATGTAGATGAGATCACCCGGTTGCTCATTGATACTGCCTCTAAAAAAATAATTAAATCCGATGTCGTAGAGTGTCGCGCTGGATTGAAACGTGGAAATGTGGCCACCCAGAGTGCCATCCTTCAAATTTGCCCGCATCACCATTGCCATTGCATTCCAGCGAATCAGTGAACGGATTTGCCGCTCCATGAACAGGTCTCCTGGCATTCTGGCTTCTTCCTTGACGGGAATTGTATTGCGGTATGGTGTATTTATGGCATAGGGAAGCCGGACACCGGTTTCCGTCATCGTCAGTGACAATTGCTTCAACAGGTATTGAGCCCTTTCCGGGCCTTCAGTTCTGAGAACAGATTGCATTGCCTGAACCCACTCCTCTGTTTCTACCGGGTCCTTATCTATGATCTTATGGTCAGCCACGGTATTACCTCCTCAATCTTCATGGTGCTGTTCGTTTCGCACCAATCGACAAAGCTCACTGATACCCTGAACCATCCGCAGACTCGGGCGTGATATCAACGCCGGGTTGATCAACCTGATTCTTTCCTCGTATCCTTCAAATTCTGACCACTTTTCAACCCACGGTGACTCAATCCCCTTTGCAGGTTGGGAAATAACGATTACATCAGGATTGGCTGCCAGAACGCTTTCTCTGGAGACAATGGGAACGGGTATTTCTGAAGAACCATAGACATTGCGGACACCGCAAACAGATATTGCCTGCCCTATGAGATGATCGTCATTGACCGTATAGAGGTTATGATCCGATATCTGAAAAAACACTTTCCTGTCAGTATCCACATTCCCAGCCTTGAGCATCGCCAACTGCTGTAAAAAATGCTTTTCAAGATTTCTGCCTGTTTCTTCTTGTCCCACCAGCTGTGACAGTATATAGGCGGACCCCGCTATGCTCTCAAGGTCATAGGCCTCATTAACGTAAACGGCAATCCCCAGGTGTCGGAGCTTTTCAACAACACTGCTGGTACCCCCCGTACGCCATGCCACCACCAGATCCGGCTGCAGGGCAACTATGGATTCAATATTGATAGTGAAAGCATCCCCCAGTACAGGTATTTCCTTTGCAGCCTCGGGAAAGTCGGAAAAGCGAACAGTGCCGACGATACGGGATCCTGCGCCAATGCTGAACAACAATTCAGTTAAATGCGGCGCCAGAGAAACAATTCTTTGGGCCGGGGCATCCAGCGCTACACTGGTGTTGGTATCGTCTAAAACCTGGACACTGCTCTGGGCATGAATAAGAACCGGCAGGCATAACAGATACAAACCCAGACAACATCCTGAGACGATTTTATGAAGCCGGATTCTACACATCACCATCCCAGGATTGTTAACAATGCAGCAAACGCCACCCAACCCCAAATGCTGGCTTCCAGCAACCATTGGAGTTCAGTGAGTTCCTCGTCAATATCCTCATTCTGTCCAACCTGCAAAGATCCTCTGACAACCTCACTCAGGGTCGTTGCAACGGGGCTTCCGGTGTCTGTAACAGATGCCGCCAGGGCAGCAATACCGTGGCGAAAACCTCCAAGCAAGGCAAAAACAAACCCGGATATGCGTGCCGGGATCCACTCCATCCAGTACAGGATTTGTTCCAGTATTTCCTCGTTCTCATCGTCCTGGGCAGGATGACGTTCCGTATACTGTTCTGTGAAGGCGTACAGTAACGCTCCCGCCGGACCGAGTAACAGGAACCAGAAAACCGCAGGAGCGAAGCTCTGAAATGCGGCATAGGTCACATCCGTGCAGAATTCATCATGCTTCTGATTGGCATCTTCACCGGATTGTGACCCTGAACTGACTGACTGACGATATTCGTCAAAAATACCATCGAAATCGATGCATTCAATCGCATACAGAACAATCACAACAGACAGGACCAGATATACCAGACCCAGGATCCAGTCGGCTGTTACTATCGACACCCAGAACAGAATCAGAGAGGGCACTATAACAGCGCATACATAACGCATTTTCCGTTCGCTGACCATACCCTCAATCCACTGAAACCAGCCGTCAACCGTTACAACGTCACGGACCGGATTTCCACCCCACCAATTCTTGTAAATGAGCAATATGACAATGACGGTAATAAACTTCATTCAACTACCATTAGTTATTGAGAACGATATTTTACCCTTAATGAACTATTTATTCAGCGAAGTCGAAGTGATCCTGCTGAGTAACACCGATTTTCTACCAATCGATCGTGTAGTCAACCTGGCTCTTTATGGCAACCCGCTGAAGGCTCTTTATTGAAACCCGCTGAGGGCTCTTTATTGCAAACCCGCTGAGCCAAACTAACTCTACTCCAGTCAAAGGCTCTGCCAGGATCGGTCTTCCTGTTCGGAGCAATATCCGAGTGACCAACAATATCGCGAATATCATAAGACTCACAGAGCAGGCGACAAACTTTTAACAGAGATTCGTACTGGGCTTCCTCAAAGGGATTTATATCAGTGCCTTCCAGCTCTATACCAATTGAATAGTCGTTGCAGTTTTCTCTTCCGCCATAACTCGATTCTCCCGCATGCCAGGCCCTGTCAGAAAATGGTACGAACTGCAGAATCGAACCATCCCGGCGAATAAACAGGTGACTGGATACTCTCAAATCCATCAGATCCCTGAATTCAGTATGTGCGGAACAATCCAGTGAATTGCAGAACAACTGCTGTACAAAAGTGTTGCCGTATTGACCTTCCGGAAGGCTGATACAGTGAATGACAATCAGGCTGATTTCAGAATCGGGTCTGTCATCTTTGTTATTACTGACAAATTGCATGGCCTCCGATAAATAACCGTCCACTATCTGCAAGTCGATTCCTTCTCCTTTCTGGCAGGACTGGTAATCATGTACTACAATCGAATAAACGACAACGATTTGGCAAAAGTTGTTTGAAGACGAGTTGGGGAATACCTTTGGCAACTGACTACCTGCGTGACATTAATACTACAGTCGCACTCGCTCTTTCTGAAGATATCGGTTCCGGTGATATTACCGCCGGTCTCATTGACACGTCACAGGTCTCTGAAGCTGAAATACTGACCCGTGAGCAGGCTGTGATCTGCGGGCAGGACTGGGTGAATGAAGTATTCTCACAGATTGACCCAACCACGGTATTGAAATGGATGATCCAGGACGGAGATCAAGTCCCTGCCGATACAGTGCTGTGCCGCATACACGGTAAAACACAAAGCCTGCTGACTGCTGAACGAACAGCACTTAACTTTCTGCAAACCCTGTCCGCTACGGCAACCCGTACAAACCGTCTGGTGCAACTGGTGAGCCACACGGATGTGAACTTGCTCGATACCCGAAAGACCCTTCCCGGACTAAGACTTGCACAAAAGTACGCCGTTATGACCGGAGGTGGTCAAAATCATAGAATTGGCCTGTTCGACGCTTTCCTGATCAAGGAAAACCATATTGCTGCAAGTGGCTCGATTGAGAATGCGGTCAGAAAAGCGCGGCGGCTGTCTCCCGGGACAATGCTGGAAGTGGAAGTGGAAAGTCTGGACGAATTAAGACTTACCCTGAAATCCAGTCCAGACCGGATTTTGCTGGACAACTTCAGTTTGGCGGATATCAGGCAAGCCGTCATCGAAGCCGGTCAATCCGTTGAACTGGAAGCATCCGGTGACATAGAGAGTGACCAGGATCTCATTGCAATTGCAGAAACCGGCGTGGACTATATTTCCATAGGCACCTTGACCAAACATTGCCGGGCCATTGATCTGTCGATGCTGTTTATCTGAACCGCTCTGACTATTTTAACCTGACCAGGCCGTCGGGATTCGTTGTTGCCGTGCGGAGGACCTGAAGATGCCACTTTTTTCCTGGAGAATCAGCTGAAGTGAGATGCCCGCTCAATAGTATTGGGTAATCTCGACCTGCTGGCACTCTTTCGGGGATTCATTTTTATTGTTAATCTTTGTCCAAACAATAAATAGTGGTTGGGTTTGTTTTCACTATTCGCAGGATAATTTTATGGATGTAAATGAAGAGGTTACCCGGTATTTTCCAGCAGCCCAGATCGATGCGATCCCTGACGATCTATCGAAACCGCGCCACATTCTTAATACGGCTAGCGCGCAGCAGCGAAGGGAGAATAGGGAACGGTGCGTCGTGGCAACTGAAATCTGGAATGCCGCTGACTCAGATGTCGGTCGTCGCGCGATCCTTGATGCATACAAGGCACGTGAAGATGCTAATCAGGGCGCCATAGGTATTTTGGAAATGTTTTTGGGAGGGTCTTTCAATCGGCTTCCACTGACCGAGATCGAATATGCGATGGACCAGCTTGGCCTCACTGATGAGGACAATGGTGTTCTTTCTGATGCTGAAAAGGAAGCACTTGATCGCGACGGTTACGTTAATCTCGGGCCTCTTCTGGATGCCGGTCAGCTGCAGGCAATGCGCGATCGCTACGATGCGGCCATAGAGGAGCAAGGCGCCAATGCGGAGAATAAAGAGAAACAGGGGATTGGTCGCGTCGTAGATACCGTGGTCAAACCCATGAATCGCGATGGACTCCTGGATCCTGTCTTCATGCACCCAAGGCTGCTCGCAGTCGTCAGGTATGTCCTTGGTGTCCACCTGAAATACATCGGCTCCAACTATCATTGCACAATGCCTGGTTACGGCCACCAGGGTATCCATGCGGATTTTATTTGGGGTGTAAGGGGGGAACCCCAGGTTGTCAATGCCGTGTGGATGATTGACGAGTTT
>JAPOOX010000029.1 GCA_026713185.1 Gammaproteobacteria bacterium | reverse complement strand
TAGCTCTGATCCTTGTTTTCGTCTCTGCCCTTTAGTAATCGAATACCTTCCGGACAATGTGCCAGCCGTGCATAGTGCCCGGTAGCGATATAGTCGGCGCCCAGCAGCTTCGCATAATCCGCAAAGACCTTGAACTTGATCTCGCGGTTACACAGTACATCGGGGTTGGGTGTGCGTCCGGCATTGTATTCTGCAAGAAATTGTTTGAATACATTGTCCCAGTATTCCGCTGCAAAATTGGCCTGATGCAGTTTGATACCGAGTTTTCGGGCTACTTCACGGGCATCTTCAAGATCCTGTTTTGCTGTACAGTATTCCGAACCGTCATCCTCTTCCCAGTTTTTCATGAACAGGCCCTCGACATCATATCCCTGCTCCTGCAGCAGTAAGGCGGCAATGGATGAGTCTACACCTCCTGACAAACCTGTAATGACTCGGGCTCTGGTTGCTGACATGGGATGGACAGGGCTGGTGGGATGAGATCATATTTTACGTTACTGACAGGTTCAGCGCCATGCCGTAAAGAATAATCAGTTAGCGCTCGTATACGGTGTACCATGTACAATACAGATTACAGTAACGGAAACACTATCATGTCGAAACTAACGCATACCGATGCACAGGGGAAGGCAGCTATGGTCGATGTGGGGGACAAGAATACCACCCGCAGAGAGGCTTGTGCACAAGCGATGATAACAATGCAGCCGGCAACGCTTTCCCTGATTCAGACCGGAGGGATCGTTAAGGGTGACGTGTTTGCAGTCGCACGAATTGCCGGTATCCAGGCAGCAAAAAAGTGTTCTGAACTGATTCCACTGTGTCACCCGCTGATGCTGAACAGTATTGATGTCAATTTTGAAGTTCTCACAGGAGAAAGTGCAGTCAGGATTGACGCCAGATGTCGAGTCGACGGGAAAACCGGTGTAGAGATGGAGGCGCTTACGGCCGCATCCATTGCTGCATTGACCGTGTACGACATGTGCAAGGCTGTAGACAGGGGAATGACGGTGCGTGATATTGTGCTTGTTGCCAAGTCCGGTGGAAAATCAGGCTCCTGGTTACGGGAGGAGAACAGTTGATCAGGGTCGTATTGTTTGCCAGTCTGCGGGAACAACTGGGTACAGGCGCTACAGAAGTCACTGATGATGTCAGGTGTATTTCAGATTTGGTCGAAGCCTTGTCCAGGCAACATGGTAAAGTCTGGCGGGTTACTCTACATTCTGAAAATGTAAGAGTTGCCGTGAATAAATCACTGGTGCAGGGAGACCATCACATAATGGATGGTGATGAGGTTGCCTTTTTCCCACCGGTAACGGGAGGGTAATGTGTATCTGAGAATTGGGGTTCAGGAAAAACCCTTTGATGTAGGCAAAGAAGTCCGAAGCCTGCGTGAATCTTCAAGGCAGATTGGCGGCATTGCCACATTCCTTGGCGTGGTACGGGAAATCAATGACGATGATGCCGTCAGCAATCTGTTCCTGGAACACTATCCAGGTATGACCGAGTCACAGATTGAAGAGATCATCAGGTCTGCTGGTGAACGCTGGCCTGTATTGGCAGCGACTGTTCTGCACCGGGTAGGAAATCTTGCCCCCAATGAAGAAATAGTGTTTACATGTATAGGAAGCCGTCACAGGGGTGATGCATTTGCCGCTTGTGAATTCATCATGGACTACCTTAAAACCCGTGCGAGTTTCTGGAAAAAGGAGAAGACCAGGGCTGGAAGCAGATGGTTGACTACAAGGGATTCTGATATCAAGGCTGCAGAACGTTGGACGGACGATCACTGATCTGGTTGAAATTGACCTGTTCAGATAAATTTTCCTGCCCAGGTAAATTGCAAATTCTGATATTTGTTGCAATGATATTTGTTGCAATGATATTTGTAGCAATGACATTTATCACAAAATAGTGCTGTGAGAGTGATTTCTGGTAGATTGCAGGTGAGTTTCAGAAATCAGAACCATTTGATAAAAGAGATGGAAGAAGAAGGAAACAGGTATTTGATCGTCCTGGTGTACGATGACGATCATGATATGGAAGGTGATGTGGTGGTAGCCCCTGTCAAACCGGAGCTGCAGAAACCTCCCCTGTATAAGGTTTTTCTGTTGAATGATCCGTACACACCAATGGTATTTGTAGTTGACGTATTGCGGATATTTTTTAATATGGACGAGGAAAAGGCCTGGCAAATCATGATGGCGGTGCATACGACTGGTAAGGCTACCTGTGGGATTTTCACCAGAGATATTGCGGAAACAAAATCTGCCCAGGTTAATCAGTATGCACAAGAACATCAGCATCCGCTGGTATCCGATATTGAGGCAATTGATTAAGAGGTTATGAATCAGACATGGGCTGGCTGAACAGAGAACTGGAATCTTCACTGAATTTTGCTTTTAAGGAGGCCAGGGCGAAACGTCATGAGCTCATGACGCCGGAGCACCTGCTGATGGCGTTGTTGGACAATGGCTCCGCCATCAGGGTATTTCGGGCACTGGAAGTTGATACTAAAAAGCTTCGCAGCGAATTGGAGGATCTGCTGGATAGTACCACGCCTCTGATCCCGAAAAATGACCCGGATCGAGAGACTCAGGCGACGGTCGGGTTTAATCGTGTTGTTCATCGTGCCATTTTTCATGCTCAAACCCAGGGCAAACGAGAAGTGGATGGGCAGGGTATGCTGGTTGCCATTTTCGGTGAAAAGGAAAGCCATGCGGTATACCTGTTGCGACAACAGGGCATCAATCGCATTGATGTTGTTAATTTCATTGCTCACGGTACTACAAAAGACGATCAGGAAACTGATAAGCGGATTTATTCCGAAAGTGAAGTCAGTGAAGAAGAAAAAACACCCAGCTCGCTGGAATCCTATACCATCAATTTGAATGAACAGGCCAGAAAAGGGCAGATCGACCCACTGATAGGAAGGACTGAAGAAGTTGAGAGGGTTATTCAGATACTGTCCCGCAGGAGGAAAAACAACCCATTACTGGTAGGTGAATCCGGCGTTGGCAAGACCGCAATCGCAGAAGGTCTGGCAAAATTGATTGTTGACAGGCAGGTACCGGATATTATCGGGAAATCCTGCGTTCATACTCTTGATATGGGAGCATTACTGGCCGGTACAAAATATCGTGGTGATTTTGAGAAACGGCTTAAGGGATTGTTGAATGAGCTTAAGGAAGAGCAAAATCAAATTCTGTTTATTGATGAGATTCACACCATTATTGGCGCCGGCGCCGCATCGGGCGGTGTGATGGATGCGTCCAATCTGCTCAAACCAATGCTGGCATCAGGTGAAATTCGTTGTATAGGATCAACGACTTATCAGGAATACCGTGGCATTTTCGATAAGGACAGAGCACTGTCACGCCGGTTCCAGAAAATTGACGTGGTTGAACCCAGTGTTGAAGATACTTATCAGATTCTCCGCGGTCTGAAAAGCCGGTTCGAAGAACATCATCAACTGAAGTATACCGACCGGGCATTAAAGGCTGCCGCAGAACTGGCTGCCAAATATATTAATGACCGTTACCTGCCGGATAAGGCAATTGACGTAATCGATGAGGCAGGAGCGTTTCAGCAACTGCAACCTGTATCCCGACGCAAGAAGCAGATTTCCGCCGGTGATGTTGAAAAAATGGTGGCTAAAATTGCCAGAATCCCGCCTGCGAGTGTGTCCTCATCTGACAAAGAAGCGTTGCGAAATCTGGAATCCAATCTGAAAATGGTCATTTTTGGCCAGGACGAGGCCATTGACTCACTCGCCAATGCCATGAAGCTGTCCAGAGCAGGACTTAAGGAAGGTGAAAAGCCTATCGGTTCGTTTCTCTTTTCGGGACCCACGGGTGTTGGTAAAACAGAGGTCTGCCGTCAGTTGGCCCGCATTATGGGGATAGAACTCGTTCGTTTCGATATGTCTGAATACATGGAGAGACATACAGTGAGTCGACTCATTGGTGCGCCTCCCGGCTATGTTGGTTATGACCAGGGGGGATTGCTGACGGAGGCTATCACCAAACAACCACACTGTGTATTGCTGCTGGATGAGGTAGAGAAAGCCCATCCTGAAGTATTCAATCTGTTGTTGCAGATCATGGACCACGGGGCATTGACTGATACCAACGGCCGCAAAGCGGATTTTAGAAATGTGGTTCTGATTATGACCACCAATGTTGGTGCCCAGGAAATGAGCAGGGGGTCTATAGGTTTTTCAACACAGGACCATTCATCGGACGGTATGGAACTCCTGAAGAAAATGTTTACGCCGGAATTCCGTAATCGCCTTGATGCCATCATCCAGTTTCATTCACTGTCCAAAGAAGTCATCAGAACGGTTGTGGATAAATTTCTGGTTGAGATTCAGGCACAACTGGATAATAAAAAAGTTGTCCTGGAAGTCGATGATGAAGCTCTGGAGTGGCTGGCAGAGAAAGGGTATGACAAAACAATGGGTGCTCGTCCGATGCAGCGTCTGATCCAGACAAGAATAAAGAAGGAACTGGCGGAAGATATACTTTTTGGCCGGTTATCCAACAATGGTGGTGTGGTGCAAATCAGTGTTAAAGATGGAGAACTGGTGCTGGAGATAGAAGAACCCGAAAAGGTTTCTGTCTGAATGCTGGTTATTCCCTGAAGGTTATTCTGCCTTTGGTCAGGTCATACGGGGTCAGTTCCACCTGAACAGTATCTCCGGTCAGTATTTTAATGTAGTTCTTGCGCATCTTGCCGGATATGTGTGCGATCACAGTATGCCCATTTTCCAGTTCAACTCTGAACATGGTATTGGGCAGGGTGTCGATGACAGTCCCGGTCATCTGAATCTGATCTTCCTTAGCCATTAAACTCCTCAATAAGCCGTAAACGGCGGATTTTGCCTGAAAATATTCTCAAGTGCCAGTTTCATGGGGTTGTCGCTCAGGAATTAACAATGGTGATGGGTTACCGCGTTACTGATATCCAGTGATTGTTGATATACAGTTCGAAAGGCTTGTACTCCACCTTGTAACTCATCTTGCGGCACTGCTTTATCCAGTAGCCGAGGTATAAATAGTCGAGTGTGAGCCGTGTTGTCTCTTCAATCAACCACAATATGGCAAAAACACCCGGACTCTGGTCCGAATGATCCGGATCAAAAAAGGTATATATCGCGGAATGACCATCCAGAATCCTGTCTGCTACAGTTACTGCTATCAGTTTCCCATGCTCGCGAAATTCAAAAAATTTTGTTTCAGGTCTGCCTTCCACCAGAAATGATTCAAACTGGGTTTTATCGGGTGGATACATGTCGCCGTCAGCGTGTCGTGCATTAATGTAACGTTCGTAGAGAGTATAGTATTCCTGAGTCACGGAAGGAGGGATACAATCCACCACCATGTCCCTGTTCAGTTTCCAGACCCGTTTGTGCCGCCTGTGAGGTTTAAATTTTGCCACCGGTATGCGAATTGGGACACAGGCGGAACAGGTTTGGCAATATGGTCGATAAATGTGCACTCCACTGCGCCGAAATCCTGCCCTGGACAGTGATGAATAAAGTTCCGTATCGATCAGCGCCAACGGGTCTGCAAATAATGTGAGAGCCTGCTTGCCCTGCAGATAACTGCATTCATGCTCCGGAGTTGTAAAAAACCGGAGTTCGGATAATGAGGTCACGGGAATCCTCTGCGTTTTTCATGATTACCTTACCACGGTGGAAGTCTTGTTGGCAGTGCAAGCCAGTCGATAGCCTTATCCGGCGTGATGTGCCGGGCCAGATACTCAGCATAGCGTTTACGCGATATTGATGTTGCACCCAGCGACTGCAAGTGTGGATTACTGATTTGACAGTCGATCAGAGGACATTTCTGCGTCTTTAACAGACTTGCAAGATGAGCGAAGGCGACTTTTGAGGCATTTTGTTCACGATAGAACATTGATTCTCCAAAAAACAGCCGACCAAGACCAATACCATATAATCCCCCTGCCAGTTTCCCCTCCAGGTAACACTCGACAGAGTGGGCTACACCAATTCCATGCAAAGCCATATAGGCATCCTTCATCCCGGCAGTTATCCAGGTGCCACTGCTGTTTCTCCTGGTTCCACTGCATGCCTTGATAACCGCATCAAAATCCGTGTTCAAAGTGACCTCGAATCGATTCTGTCTTAACAATCTGCCCAGACTTCGGCTGATCCTGAATTTATCGGGAAACATGACTGCACGTGGGTCCGGAGACCACCACAGGATAGGGCATCCCTCTTCATACCAGGGGAATATGCCTTGTGAATAGGCTGCAATCAGTCTGTCCGTGGACAAATCACCTCCGGCGGCGATCAATCCATTGGGATGACGAAGGGCGTTGTCAAGTTTTGGAAAATCCAGATTACCCCGGGATAATACAGGTATCGGGGACATGGTTGCTATTCAGATTTCCCGGGAATCAAGATACTTTTCCGCGTCCAGGGCAGCCATACAGCCAAAACCGGCGGAGGTTACTGCCTGCCGGTATATTTGATCGGCGACATCTCCAGCGGCAAATACCCCGGGCAGACTGGTGGCGGTGCAGTTGCCGTCAAGTCCGGATTTGATTTTGATATAGCCATTCTCCATATCCAGTTGGTCCGCAAAGATATCAGTATTGGGCGTATGGCCAATGGCGATAAAAACACCCATTACAGGG
>JAPOOX010000253.1 GCA_026713185.1 Gammaproteobacteria bacterium | reverse complement strand
CGGCAGAGATCCGCGAACGCAAGCGTTCTTTAAAACAATCAAAAACGATGGTTTCACCTACAAACGATTCATAGACCGGATTGATTTGAAGAAAGAAGTGACTGGCTGGTTGATACAGGTGCTGAAAGATGCGTTTGGAATTGAGCCGCAAACAAGCCAGGAGGAAAGCAGTGAAGACACCATTGAAGCCGCTTCCACCTTTGAATCCACACAGCAGGATGACCTCTCATTAAGCGATTTAGATATTCAGGCCGCACAGGAGTTGTACGCGGGATTTACAGAAAAATTCGCCAAATCAATGAACATGGCGACAATGTTGCCCGTCTTTCGGGTGAGGGGTTTGCTTTGGCGCGACAGCGACACGGCGAACCTGCAACCCACCGCTGCAGGCATCGTGTTTCTCGGTAAAAATCCCTGGCAGGTGTATGCGCAATGTCAAGTCCTGGCGGACGCCTACAGGGATACGAGAGTAACCGCTAAACCAATGGCTCAGGCGAAATTCAGCGGTCCCATTACACGCGTCATTGGGGAACTCCTTCAATTTGTAGACAGCAACACGGCGCATCCGACACGGGTTGTGGGAATTAATAATGTTGAACTCAACGAGTATCCGAGCCGTGCCGTGCGCGAGGCATTGGTGAATGCATTTGCACACCGCAATTATGAAGACACCTCGCGGAAAATTCGGCTTGAAATTTTTCGGGATCGTCTTGAGGTATCGAGCCCCGGTTATCCCCCCAAGCCGCTTACGTTGGCCAAGCTCAGGCGCGGCAACTACGAATCGTGCAGACGGAATCCGGTAATCGCGGAATGCCTCGCTGCTTTAGACATGATGGAGCAACGTGGAACCGGATTTGAGAGAATTCGCGCCGCCATGCAGGATCATGGGTTGAGCGCGCACAAGCTAGACCAGCGCGACGGCTACTTCAAAGTCATTCTTCCGGGACCGGATGGTGACTTCGACCACCTGCGCACGCCGGTCGATGTCCAGGGCTTGACCCCACCGTCCGTAGAGTCCCAACTGAACCACCGGCAGAAACAAATCATGGTGCAGGTGCAGACCGAAGGAAGCGTCAGTACAGCCTGGGTCATCGATAACATGAAGGTTGTCAAAGACACAGCTCGACGGGATTTTACACTGCTCTTGGGCCTGGGGCTGATCGAACGTATCGGCCGGGGTCGGGGGATTCGCTATATCCCCTCCCGCGGGCAAGGCGAACCGACCGATAATCGACCGACGAAACGGAAAAAATGACTGATGAGATGCCTCCAATAATCGACCGATAATCGACCGACGTTTGCCACAATTCGACCGATCGACCACAAGGGGCCAGCTAATGGAGTGATTAAACAGATGGCTGAACTTTCAGCTATGTTATACGAGCAGTTCACCGAAGCTGAGCAACTCGAAGCTACCAAAAAAAGGAATTTGAAGGTATTGGGCTATGGTGAGTGATTGGCAACCTTCCAAATTGGGAGATGTTATTGCTGTTAACCCTTTTCGACCTCTCACTAAGGGCTCAGACTCAGTATACATATCTATGCAACAAGTCGAGACAGCAAATCGATCTGTTAATGAGATTAACCACCGAGTATACAACAGAATAGGCGATGGAGAAATCCTGTTGTCTTGGTCTGGTAATCCCGACACATCTATAGATACCTTTGTCTGGTGCGGAGGGCCAGCCTGGCTGAACCAACACATATTCCGTGTTCTCCCACATCAGGGAATCGAAAAACACTTCGTATTCTACCTATTGAAATACCTGCGGCCTGTCTTTGCTGAAATCGCGAGAGATAAGCAGACTACTGGCCTCGGACACTTTCAACCGCATGAATGGCTTGGTGATTTCATTGTCAAAATACGGAACGCAAGCAATACCAATGGACTCTCTCACGCCCAAGCTGATCTATCAGAAATCGTGGCGATCAACGATTACTCCAAAAAATATCACCATGACCAGAATCCGGGGGCAGATTCTGAAACTTTGTCAGAAGACGAATTGCATGGCTTTGTAAAACGAACACTAAAATTAGCAGGGGGTTGTTGAAATGATTAAGACTTCCGAAACCACCCTTGACCGGATTGTTGAAGAGCTGGCAAAGCGCATCTCCGGGGGAGAAGTATGAAGCAAAACAACGAAATCATCCTTTACAGCACCCCGGACGGTGACAAGAAAGTCGGTGTATTGTTTCACGATGAGAAGTTCTGGTTGACCCAGAAGGACTTGGCTGAGCTGTTCAATGTAAAGATACCGGCTGTCAGTAAACATCTTAAAAATATCTTTGAATCCGGCGAACTAGTTGAGGATTCAGTTGTTTCCATTTTGGAAACAACTGCCGCCGATGGCAAAAACTACAAAACCAAATATTACAACCTCGATGCCATCATTGCCTGCCACTGCCATCGAGTGCTTCAACGCCAACGATCGTTCCCTGGTCATAGTGGTAACGCAGATAACGCCAGTGGATGGCATCCGAGAGCACCCTGGGACGCATCACACCATAGCACTCACCCACTACTCTTACGCTTTGGTAGTAAACACCAAAGCTATTACCATCCCGCAACGCGTAGCCGAGTTGTTGTGCCTCTCGATAATCATTAGTGTCATAGATGGCGTCTCCGACCAGGCGCCGCACATCGTGAAGGGTTGTAGGCCCCAGTTGCGCACGGATAACGCGAATTTCCTGACTGGTTTGTTCGATTCTGGATTCACGAAGAAAGCGTGCTTGATGGAAGGATGATTCGGCGATAGCCACCGATTCATCCGCGGCGCAATAATAGATGCCGAAATCCCGATTGAAGCGGCCACCACGTCCATCCACCGGCGGGTGAGTGAAGGCCGCCATGATCCAGGACGCACCATCACCATACACCCGGTCTTCCGGTGGTACCAAACGGATATCACCGACTTCATCCCGCAACCTG
>JAPOOX010000251.1 GCA_026713185.1 Gammaproteobacteria bacterium | reverse complement strand
GCCTCCAGAAACTGCTCATGACTACAGGACGGGTAGGTACAACACTTGTCCCGCGCCAGCAATGCCCGTTTCAGTTGGGGCGATACCACACGATGCTTTCTGCCCAGATTCAGCAGATTGCCCTTCGCATCCTTGGTCACTTTCACCAGATCGGAATCACAGGTAATGCGTCGTACTGACTCTACCGGCAAGTCGCTCTTGCCGCCTTTATCTTGTAGTGCAGCGGCATCCACATGAACTATTACCTGGTAGTTGTTCGATTTCGCTCGTTTTTCTCCGCTATTGCCCGACAGATATCCTCTGGCCACCGCAACCAGTGCATCCGCCTGCCGCGCAAAGAAAGCGTTGCTTAGTTCGTTTTCGGCATGCGCCTTGCCTGCCTGATCTGCTGTATCAGCAGTCTTTTCATTCACCTTATCCCCCTGACCCGCCGTCGCATACATTTGCTCGGCCTCATCTGCTGTATCACCTGCCGTAGCCGCCATGGCCATTTCCAGCGCCTTCATCACCAGGTCCCCCTGTTCCCGCGGTAACTCGACATAGATACTCATCGTCCCATCGGGATGACAGGTGCGCTTCAGGGACCGTGCCTGCCAGGCCCGGCGAGCATCCGGCGTTGACTGCCGCCGGTCCGCATTCCGTAACCGCCGGCAATGCTCCTCTACCTGATGTGCCGTGGCATTGAGCGCATAGTCAACCAGTTTTGCCTCGTTAAATACGTTGGCGGCCCGGGTCATGGCTCTGACCTTGGAATAGGATAACTCACCCTTGGCAAACCCCTCGGAGCACTGCGGCAGGTCCAGCAGCGCCAGCGCTACTCGCACTTTTTCCCGCGCTGTTCCGGGCGAGATACCGCACTTCATATTGAGCCATTCGGCGCAGTTGTTAAATTGATAGGCCCGCCATCCCTGGCGGATATCGAATTCGCGGACCATGACCAGAAAGCGGTACTCGTCCTGGTTCATGTGCTTTGCCAGGGAGATGATCTCTTCTTCAAGGTCATCAATCTTGCGTTTGGTGACTGGGTTGGCTATTGGAGCGGTTTGCATGTGGTGGGTCTTCCTTGTGATGGGTTAATACTGAATGTCTGGTGTCTGCTTAAAAAACTGCCAGGAGATAAGTCGAGAACAATTCCTGAGTAGCTGGCAGAGTTGAATCCTGAAACTGTTACTATATACAGTATATTACTCATAAATAACTAATATTCAATAACTATTTACATATATTTTATGATGATTTCAATCACAATGCGGTAGATCATTGCCCAGATAGTTCATTGCTCTGGTAGTTCATTGCCCAGATATTTCGTTGCACTGGAAGCTCGTTACCCAATGGGTTGTTCAACAGCAAGATGATAGTTACGAATCTTCCCTGGGATCTCCCAAATTGCTAGCACGCAAATTTGGTTGTTCGTTACCCTGGTGGTTCGTTACGCTGGTAATTCGTTACCCTGGCAGTACATTGCTTCGGTCAGGTTGCAATATTAATGTTGCGTCAGATTTCGAGGGATCAGGATATCGGATGTTCCAATTCTTCTTATTGACTTCGAGAAACTTGCAGATGCACGTAATTGACTTCGAGACACTTGCAGATGCACGTTAGAGTTCGACCTTGGTTTTCCAAGTTCGACCTTTGTTTTCATTCGCGTCACGGTAACGCACACAGAAACCGGAACTATAAAATCCGGCCCCTTGCCGATCTCAAAACCACAAATTCTATCCCGACTACATACCAGCAGGGGGGTGTTCTTTAAGCAGAATCCCAGTCGGTAAATTAATCCCCTGATATCCTGTTTAAGGAATCAGTTTGCAGCGAAGAACTTGTCTGAAAGAATACTTTGGAAAAATTCCTGCCGAATAAACCCCCGAAACATCAGGTGATTCTGGTACATTGTTGATAATATGTTTATCAAAGGAATTTTCAGGTAAGTGGATGAGTAAACCATGCTTGGCGGTCACCATGGGTGACCCGGCTGGAATCGGAGCCGAGATTGTGGTCAAGACATTTGACGATTCGTCGATTTTTGACCGGGCCCGGCCCTTTGTCATTGGTTCTGTAGCCTGTCTGGAACTGGCGCTGGAACAAACCGGCATCCAGGCGCCGGTAAATCGCATCAGGTCAGTTGATGACCTGATCAATTCATCCGGCATTCAAGTCCTTGAACCGGTAGATTTTGATATTTCAAAGTTATCCATAGGGAAAGTGTCCGCAACCTGCGGCGACGCAGCGGTAAAGTATTTCGAAGCGGCAGTGAGGCTTTGCCAGGACAATGCCGTTCAGGGAGTCGTCACTTGCCCGATCAACAAGGAAGCCGTGCACGCGGCAGGATACCATGGTGATATCGGTCATCAGGAAATCCTGGCGAGGATGACCGGTTCCCGGCTTACGGCTACAATGTTGATGACAACGGGTCTCCGGGTAGCCCATCTTTCAACACACAAGTCCCTGGCGGAGGCTGTCGCATACGTCAAGTTGCCGGTACTTCTGGAGAAACTTCAATTGACCATGGACAGCCTGAAACAATGGGGAATCAGTAATCCACGGGTAGCGGTTGCGGCACTCAATCCCCATGGGGGGGAGGGTGGCATGCTGGGTCGGGAAGAAATCGAGGAGATTTCCCCGGCTGTCCAGTGTGCCAGAAACAGGGGTATGGATGTGGTCGGCCCTTATCCGGCGGATTCTGTTTTCTATCGCGCGGCAGCCGGTGAGTTTGACGCGGTCCTGGCGCTGTACCATGATCAGGGCCACATCGCGATCAAGATGCACAACTTTGCCGAGAGTGTTACGGTAACGATGGGTATTCCCTTTATCAGGACGTCAGTGGACCACGGAACGGCTTTTGATATAGCGGGTAAAAACAAAGCCGATGCCAGCGGGCTGCTACGTGCCCTGGAAACGGCGATAGATATGATGAACGGAGATCTGCATTGATCCAGGGAGACCTGCATTGATCCACGGAGACCTATACTGATTCACGGAGACCTGCACTGATTCACGGCGACCTGCACTGATCCAGTAACCTGCCGGGTCAGGTTTCAAAATGAGCGAAAGTTAATATTCTCTTCCAGACACAAGGGCAAAGATGAGCGATTATCTGTTATCGGGATTGAAAGTACTTGATGTGGCAACCGTGATAGCAGGTCCGGTGGCATCAATGATACTGGCGGACTTTGGTGCTGAAGTGATCAAGATTGAGCCGCCCCCGGAAGGAGATATGTTGCGCAAGCTGTCTTTCATGCCCAACACCCCGGATGCAGATAATAATAACTTATGGCAGATGGATGCCCGTAACAAGAAGAGCATTTCCCTGGATCTGAAATCGGAAAAAGGTATGGAAGTGCTGCACCGTTTGATTGCATCCTGCGACATATACATCACCAATCAACCATTTCCGGTACGCCAGTCCCTTAAACTCAACTATGAAGATGTCAAACAACTGAATCCCCGTATTATTTACGCATCCCTTTCAGCCTATGGTGAAAAAGGTCCGGAAATGGATGGCAAGGGATATGATCAGATTGCCTACTGGGCCAGAAGTGGTCTGATGGATCTGATGCGAGAGGATGGAACAACGCCAACGCAGGCGTTGCCGGGAATGGGCGATCATCCTACTGGTGTGGCACTGTATGCCAGTATTGTAACCGCGCTTCTACACAGGGAGAAAACAGGCGAAGGCTCCCAGGTGCATACCTCTTTGCTGGCAAACGGCCTCTGGTCTGCAGCCAGTATTGCCCAGGGAGTGTTCGCTGGTGGTGATATGCGGGGATATCGACAGCGCAGATTGATTCCGCTGGTAATGTCAAAGGTATACAAGACCCGTGATGATCGATTTATCCTGATCAATATGGTCAGGTCCAGGAAGGAACTGGAGATTATGTATGACATTCTGGAGTTGCCAGGTGTGATGGAAGATGCGCGGTTTGCCACTCCGGAAGGCCGTGTCCAATATCGTGGGGTAATGGGAAAACTCATCCAGGATAAACTGATTCAAAAGGATGCATCGGAGTGGCAGAAGCTGTTCGCGGGCAGGGTTCCGATCTACGTGGTTGCATATGTGGAAGAAATTCTTCAGGACCCTCAGATAATAGCAAACGATATGGTGGAGCATCCGGTGGCCGATGACGTGGATACACCGTTGATTGTTAACCACCCCGTCAATGTGGACAGAGTGAAGAAGGTTGGACACAATCGTGCTCCGGATCTTGGTGAACACAGCGAGGAAATCCTCACTTCCCTCGGTTACACCCCGGAGGAAATCCGGATCATGCGAGATGAGAGCGTCATATAGAAGTCAAGTCCGGTATCAGACCGGCAGAAGGTGCTGAACAGGTGGTTCATACTCCACGATTTACCAGACGCAACGTTATCAAGGGCAGTCTGGCGGCAACTCTCGGAGTGATATTCGCCCCGGCGCCAGTCAGAGCCTCGACACCACTGATGGGATTTACACCAGTGCCGCTGTCCGCCGGAAAAGGCAAAATGCCCATGATCTCCCCCGACTATGAATATCAGGTATTGATCCCCTGGGGTTCACCGTTGCAGCCGGACGGACCACAGTTCAACTATCCACCCCGGGCGGAAGATCAGTTGCAACAGATAGGTATTGGCCATGACGGAATGGCATTTTTCCCCCTGGGGGAACGGCGGGGTGTGCTGGCCCTCAATCATGAATTCGGTAAGAATCTTCATGTGCTTGGCAGGAAGGATCCGGAAAATCATCATCATGTTCTGACGTCACAAGCCGCACATGGCATGTCCATTGTCGAGATAGCGGAACAAAATGGTCAGTGGACACAGCAGAAGAGCCGGTATGCCCGGCGCATCCATATCAATACAAAGGTCCGGTTCAGCGGGCCTGCTGCCGGTGATGATCTACTGAAGAACGAGGCTGACAACGCCTGTAAGGGAACGATGTCCAATTGCGCCAATGGCAGAACACCCTGGGGTACCTATTTGACATGCGAGGAGAATTTTAATCTGCAATTCGGTGCGACAGGGCAGTTTGAATCAAATGCAGCGCAGTTGAGATACGACATATTGGGGAGTGGTGGGGAATATGGCTGGCACTTGTTTGACCCCAGATTTGATCTGTCGGACCCAGGGTACACAAACGAGTCCAATCGTTTTGGGTGGGTAGTCGAAATCGATCCTCTGGACCCGGAGTTCACGCCTGTAAAACGGACTGCGCTGGGACGTTTCAAACACGAGGGGGTTGCTATTGTGGAAGCCTCCGATGGAAGAATTCTTGCCTACATGGGCGATGACTCAACCGATGAATTTATCTACAGATATGCTTCTGCAGCTCCCTGGCGTGAAATGATGGCTGCAGGAACGCATCCACTGGATGAAGGACATCTGTCTGTGGCCAGATTTGATCAGGATGGGACAGGTGAGTGGTTACCACTTGAGGCTTTATTTACCGATCAGCAATTCAATGGGCCGGCGGATGTTCTTGTTCATGCACGTCTGGCAGGGACTGTACTCGGTGCGACACCTATGGACCGGCCGGAGTGGATAACACCCGGAACAGAAGGATTTGTTTACTGCGCCATGACCAATAATGAGTTTCGAACGCAATCGAATGCCGCCAATCCACTGGCGCCAAACCCCCATGGTCATATCATCCGTTTTCATGATCAACCAGTTCCACACGGGTCTACCCAACGATTTACCTGGGAAGTATTCATTTCCTGCGCTGCCTACTACGAAAAAGAAACTACACTGAGCTCTCCGGATGGTTTGTGGGCTGACCCGGATGGCAGACTGTTCGTGGAAACCGATGGGGAACAGCGAGACGGCATGAACAATCAGTTGCTGGTTGTGGATACTGTAACCAGGGAGATACGCCGGTTACTGACCGGTGTCCCGGGATGTGAAATTACTGGAATTACGACGACACCGGACCGGAGGACCATGTTCGTCAATATTCAGCATCCCGGGAAAGGAGATCCGTCGTTGACGAATTTTCCTCATGCCGTGGATAACAGGACTGTGCCCAGGGATTGCACTCTGGCTATTCGCAGAAAGGACGGCGGTATCGTTGGTTCGTAGCCAGGAGGCAGTTCGCGACGCAGGGTCAATCCCTGATATTATTTGGCGCATCAATATCCTTAAGGAGACAATAATGCCGGAAATTACCGGTGGACAGGCTGTCCATGATGCGCTGGTGAAATTGGGCGTCAAACATGTATTCGGGATACCCAGTGTTCATAATTTACCGACATTTGATGCAATTCACAGTGGTGGCATTATCACTCCAATCATTACCCGGCATGAACAGGCAGCTGTCCATGCCGCAGACGGTTATGCGCGTGCATCGGGGAAACTGGGCGTCGCGCTCTGCAGCACAGGTCCTGGCACCACAAATACGGTAACCGGTATTTATGAGGCAGCGTTTGCTTCCTCGCGAGTCCTCGTGCTTACAGGCCAGACAGAAAGTACAGATTATGGTAAAGGCAGGGCCGCAGGTCATGAGGCGGAAAACCAATTACCCATGTTGCAGACACTGGCGCGTTCCGTCGCAAGTCCAAGGTACACTAAAGATCTGGCGCCTGCGGTGTTCCATGTCGCCGCGGACATCATGAACGGTCGACCACAGCCTGGCGCCATCGAGATGCCCATCGATATACAGTACGGGACAACATCGGCGCCGGTGGGTGAGCCCATTCCAATGGCGCCGGTGACACCCGATTCCAAAGTTCTGAACAGGGCAGTATCGGTGATCAGTGATGCCAGTCGTCGGGTCATTATTGCCGGTGGCGGTGTTGTTAATGGCGGCGCCAGTGCAGAAGTCCAGGAACTGGCCGAAAAACTGAATGCACCTGTTTTTATGTCCGGCAACGGTCGCGGCGCTATTCCGGATGACCATGAACTTGCCATGGGAACCATTGTCAATCGTCGTCAGACTCGCAGAGCGATTCAGGATGCCGATGTAGTCATTGCCATCGGAACCCGGCTGAGAGGGTCCATAGCGGCCTGGGGCACACTACCGGGAAAACTCATTCATATAGATGTTGATCCGCTGGTTCACGGGATGGTGGCTGTACCGGATATCAGCCTGATCGCAGATGCAAAAGAAGCCGTGCGGCGTCTGTTGGACGCGATGAATGCCAGGTCAGGCGATTCAGAATTTCTGTCTGGAGTACAGAAGGCATATCAGGAGATAAGACAGCAGACCCGTGAACGCATCGGCAAGGATATGTCGGCTCTGATGGATTACCTGAGGGCATCGATGGATCGTCATTCCGTGTTTGTCCGGGACATGACCATGCCTGCTTATGCCTGGGGCAATGATTGGTTCCCCATCCTTGCGCCGAACACCACAATGAATCCAAACTCCGGCGCAATTGGCCCCGGGTTGCCGCTGGCAAATGGCGCCGCGGTTGCCAGCGGCAGGAAAACAGTCGTGATCCACGGTGATGGTGGTGTCATGGTCCATATTGGAGAACTCTCCACTGCAGCCCAGCACGACATACCCATCGTGTTGATCGTATTTACCGATGGAGGGTATGGTGTGCTGCGAGGTATTCAGGCTGACCGGTTCGAAGACCGGAATGTCGGGGTGGATCTGGCAACGCCCAATTTTGCCATGGTGGCAAAGGGTATGGGCGTTAAAGGTGAGCAGGTACAAGGACTTGATGAGTTCAAGGACGCATTTAAACGCGCCATGGCAGCACCGGGACCCTATGTTCTGGATGTGGATTTGAGAACATTGGAGCCGATGCAGGGTTTTGGCAGGCGTATTGAATTTGTACAACCCGGGTAGCATTCAATGGCTGAAAAAATTGTAATTCTCGATGGATTTGCCCTCAATCCGGGAGATCTCGACTGGCAACCTCTGCAGGTCCTTGGCGATGTCTACATCCATGATCGCACACCTCCCGACCTGATCATTCAACGATCGCAGGGTGCAACCTGCCTGCTGGTGAACAAAGTTGCACTCACACGGGAGATAATGGAAGCCCTTCCTGACCTCAGGTACATCGGAATCCTGGCAACAGGCTTCAATACCGTTGATATGGAAGCGGCCTCGGAACGGAATATCGTGGTGACCAATATCCCGACTTACGGCACGAATTCGGTCGCGCAGCACACGGCAGCGTTGATGCTGGAATTTGCAAGAGGTGTGTGCGTCCATGATGAAGCTGTCAAGAATGGGGAATGGACGAATAACGATGACTGGTGTTTTGCCCGACAACCCATGTTTGAACTCAGTGGAAAGACACTTGGGATCGTTGGCATTGGCCGGATCGGTCAGGCTGTGGCCCGCATAGGCGCCGCAATGGGCATGAAGCTTATTGCTCATGACAAGTACTGGCCGGATGCTTCGGTCCTGGCAGGTCTGGACGTTGACAGAGTGGCAATGGATGAGCTGTTTGCGGTGTCGGATGTGATAACCCTGCATTGTCCGCTGACGCCTGAAAATTTCCGGCTGGTCAATAGCGAAAAGCTGAATTTGATGAAATCAACAGCATTGCTTCTCAATACCAGTCGTGGCGCACTGATCGATAATCAGGCACTGGCTGATGCCCTGAACGCGGGCGTCATAGGCGGTGCAGGCCTTGATGTACTGGAAAGCGAACCACCATCAATCGACAACCCGCTGTTAACAGCCAGGAATTGCCGGATTACGCCGCACATCGCCTGGTATGCCAGAGAGTCGCGGAGCAGATTGTTGCAGACAGCGGCAGAAAATTTGTCTGCTTTCCTCAAGGGTAGAGTAGAAAACAGAGTG
>JAPOOX010000347.1 GCA_026713185.1 Gammaproteobacteria bacterium | reverse complement strand
GTGGATGCCGCTGCACTACAAGATAAAGGCGGCAAGAGCGACTTGCCGGTAGAGTCAGTGCGACGCATTACCTGTGATTCCGACCTGGTGAAAGTGACCAAGGATGCGAAGGGTAATCTGCTGAATCTGGGCAGAAAGCATCGCGTGGTATCGCCACAATTGAAACGGGCGTTGCTGGCGCGGGACAAGTGCTGTACCTACCCGTCCTGTAGTCATGAGCAGTTTCTGGAAGCGCATCACGTGATGCATTGGGTCGATGGAGGCGAGACCAGCCTGGCCAATACAACCATGATATGCAGCCATCACCACAGACTGTTACATGAGGGTGGATTCACCATCCACAAGAACTTTGAGGGGAAATGGTACTTCAAAACGGCAGAAGGCAAGGTGCTACCGGAGGCCCCGGTGTATAAGCCGGTGGAATACGACTCAACACGTGATGAGGTTCTGGAAGATCCCAAGGTGAAAAAACCACGCACGCTGCCAACGACACCGGTGCCCAAGCCAGAGGGCGACGACGCATCACATGATGCATTTAAGGGGGATGACCAAGTGAAAGAACCACGGCTGGTTTATGCTGTATCATGAATGGAATCTGCTAAACTGAATCTGGAACATATACATTATAGAAGCTTGAAGATATGAAAGCCGAATCACTTCAAATATGTGGCGTTGAATTCAATATGGAGTCTTCATCCACGAAAGAATATCAGGCCAAACCCCGGAACGACTATATTCGAGTTGATCAGACTGAAATTTCAGCTATTACCATGATTGACAATTCTCTATTAATTCGCGGGGATGCCAGGGATGCGCTGAGCCTGTTGCCTGACGAGTCCGTGCAGACAGTCGTGACATCTCCACCCTATTGGTCCCTCAGGGATTACGATGTGGCAGATCAAATCGGTTGTAATGACTTTCTCCCGGATTATCTGAATAGCATTGTTCAGACTTTTGAGGAATTAAAGCGTGTAATTCGAAATGACGGTACAGTCTGGCTCAATGTGGGTGACAGCTACACGTCGGGAAATCGCAGATACCGTGCTCCAGACAGAAAAAACCGCGCCCGTGCGATGCGTGTCAGACCATCAACACCGGAAGGATTGAAACCGAAGGACCTGATCGAACACAGAATTATCCAGTCATGACAATCGAGGAACTTAAGGCACAACTGGATAAACTATCGCCAGTGAAGCTTCAGTTTGTCTCGAAAGTGATAGACTCAATGTCAAACGTCCCGCAACCAACCATATCAGGAGCATTGATATCACGGCCTGTGTCATTCATGCAGAATGGAGACGAAATTAAGGATTACCGAGTTGCCTGTTTACGAAAATAGATACGAATTCACAACTATGCGGAACTCAGTTTTCCTTTTCTTCTGTAGTGTTATCCTTTACATGGCTGCATGCCCCGCCATGGCCGAAGATGAGGCAGTCATAACCCCGGATGAACTGGAAAATTACCAGTTTCAGCAGGAGCCGGTGGAAGATAACTATGTTGTCAGTGAACTGGGCATTGGACAACGGTTTATCCTCGACAACTGGCGTAAAGAGGCGCTGAACCTGATTGCCCGATACATTGGAATACGCTCGTTACAGGGTAATACCGAAGACCTGGCGGTGATCCAGCAGATTATTGATCGCGATATTCTTGGTGAAGACCAGATCAGGGAGTGGCAATACCTTGGAGTGGTTTTTGGGGATATTCTGGTTGCT
>JAPOOX010000063.1 GCA_026713185.1 Gammaproteobacteria bacterium | reverse complement strand
CAGGCGCCGCACATCGTGAAGGGTTGTAGGCCCCAGTTGCGCACGGATAACGCGAATTTCCTGACTGGTTTGTTCGATTCTGGATTCACGGAGAAAGCGTGCCTGATTGAAGGATGATTCGGCGATAGCCACCGATTCATCCGCAGCGCAATAATAGATGCCGAAATCCCGATTGAAGCGGCCACCACGTCCATCCACCGGAGGGTGAGTGAAGGCCGCCATGATCCAGGACGCACCATCACCATACACCCGGTCTTCCGGTGGTACCAAACGGATATCACCGACTTCATCCCGCAACCTGGGGTTGGTCAGGGACTCCACGGCATAGAGCACGTCCCAATCCTGCACACTTGAGACGCGCTCGAACAGGCTGATCTGCGGATAGCGCGACAGAATGACCCGATAAACCGGTTCATTTGCTTCGCTAACAGGAAGCGTTTCAATATCGATCACCAGCCACCCCGCTCCACATCGAGGAAATTCCTGACCACGGCCAGATCGACCACCTGTCCGGCCAGCAACCGGTCCAGTGGGGTCGTGCCATTGAACAACGGGTTATCGTTGGGGGTAGCCAGCCACTGATCAGCAAGCGCCTGATCGGGCAACAGGATTTGCAGGGATTTGTAGATCCCCAGGATATAACTGGCCCGTTCCAGTAGATCCCTGGTTAACTTGGCCTTTTCCGGCTGGTTCTTCCAGTTATAGAGAGTCTTCTCGTTGCTGAGCCCCAACAGGGTCATCTGCTGGGCGCCGGTCAGGCGCCACTGGCTGAAAATAGCGAAAATCGACGGCAGCAGTGAACTGGTGACACTGGAACCACGTTGCAGCAGATGTTCGGCTTGAGTGATCATGATTATCTCCTAAGCAGCATCTAGACTGTACTTTTACAGTGCTTAAATACAGCCTAGCAAACTGTAATGGTACAGTCAACTGTAGCAGAGATATTTATTGACGGTACTGGCCGTAATGATCACAGCACAGGCAAACGCCGGTTATGCACTGTTTGGTTCATTCGTCCCGGAATGATTAATACTATCCATACCATGTCATTAAAGACATTATAGAAAAATCAATAACTCATTGATTATTTTGTTCTGATTAATTCCTGATCTGAATTTTCTTCGTCATGTTTGATGAGGCTTTTTTCATTAACGAGTGTGTCCGCAGATGGCTTTGGGGCATTCATTTGCACCAGCGTCTGCGCGTCCCTCCCGGATTCCCGAGCTTCCCCCGCATGCCTGTAGTCATGCTCCTCCAGCTCGGTGCTGCGACATTATGCTTGCATAAATGAAATAACCGTTCTCAATTTTGGGGCACATTGGAAATAAATCGTATTGCAGTTGTCGCCGACCGGCGTTTGTCCTTCAACGCGGCATATTGGGTTTCGCCCGACAACCGGGGATCTATGGCGACCATTGACCCAGATTCCGCGACAAATGGGGAAGGAGGCAGTCGGGGAGGCTGAGATGCGCGACCAAGTCCACGCCGTGCACATCATTGACCATCCTCCTCCGGGTCGGTATATTGACATCATACCCCAGCCGCAGAGCCCGCCATGCCGCGTTCGCCGCTGAATACAATAGCCTCCGTATGGGACCGGGGTAGTTGCCTAGTGGTGGGCAAATTTGAACACGGAAATCGCGAGGGGTTCTATTGTGCCTACATTGCTCCACATTTCAGACCTTCATCGGACACCAGGTCCGCGTTTGAGCAATGACGATCTCCTCGCTGCGATCAGGAGCGATGCGGCGCGGTGGGAATCAGAGGGTTTAGATCGACCAGACATTATTGTAGTTAGTGGGGACGTGATTCAAGGGCACGATCACGATGCTGCAGACCCCGATTCTGATGTGAGGAGCCAATACGCCGAAGCTGGTTCATTCCTTGGCCAACTTGCCGAGGAGTTTGTTGGGTCGGACCGGTCACGCGTAGTGATTGTTCCGGGAAATCATGATGTTCATTGGAGCCGTTCGCGACTGGCCATGGAGCAGCTGCAAGAATGTCCGGCGGAAATAGCGACCAAGTCTCTGGAACCTGCATCGCAGTTGAGGTGGAGTTGGGAGGACCAGACAGCTTTCAAAATCACAGATTTGACTGCCTATGACTCGCGTCTCGATCACTTTCGGCAGTTCCGTGAAGAATTCTATCGCGACGCGAATCCCAACCCACTGAAATTCGACCATGACCTGTTCTTCGTAGAATACCCAGATCTCAAGATGGTTGCGGCGGGCTTTCCGTCGTGGCATGGAAACGACTGCTTTTGTCTCGCTGGTGATATTGCACCTTCGGCTCTGGTGTTAGCTCAACAGTTGATGGCCGACTCTCCACACCCAATAGCGTTAGCAACATGGCACCATAGTATTATTGGCGGACCCAGAACGCATGACTATATGGACCAGCGGATTGTCCATCGATTGGTGGACTTTGGGTTCAATCTTGGTTTGCATGGACATCAGCACTTTCCCGACGCTGCCCCATTTGAGTTGCGACTACCTAATCTTACTTCAATGGGCGTAATCGGTGCGGGGTCGTTGGCCGTCGGAGACGACCAGCTACCTATGGGGGAACAACGGCAATTCAATGTGATCACGATTGACCCAGATAAGGAAACCGTGAAGGTTCACGTAAGGGCAATGTCACACGCGGGTGTGTTCGCTGGGTCTCACCGAAACGACTTCGGTGGCAACACGTACATGCAAATCCAGTTACCAAGACCGCCAAGAAGACATCAATCCACCTCAAGGGTACAAATGATCGACAACGCGATTACAGCAGTGAGAGCGGAACGATTCGACGACGCTTTGAAGGCCATAGAGGAGATCGATCCCAGTTGCTCTGCTGAAGTCCGGGCGATTACCATTGCGGCATTTGAGGGTCTCGGAAAACTCACCGAGTTGATGGAGTTTCTTGATCCACCTAAATCCACGGATGAGGCTACGAAGCTGATCTCGCTTCTACTTGATGTCCATCGTTTTGGTGACGCGTCCGATGTAATTCAAGTTTCGGAGGATCTGCTTGGAGAGCACGTGGCTAAAGAGTTGGATGCGGCAATCAACGCAAGGAGAAGACTATATGAAAGCTCATGAGAGGAAGATTGCATTCAAGCTATCTTTGCCGAGAATGCTCGAACTGCTTGCTGACGAGATTTATCAGTCGCCTTTGTCATTGCTACGGGAGAATGCACAGAACGCTTTCGATGCAATACTGATGAGAAAGGCGGCTTCCGGGCAAGAGTTTTCTCCCTCAATTGATGTGTCAGTAGATGGCAGCCGCGTGGTAGTTCGTGACAACGGTATTGGGATGTCTGCGGAGGAAATGGAGAACAACTTTTGGCACGCTGGTAAAAGCAGCAAGAACACAGATGCAGCTCGGGCGGCTGGTGTCGTTGGAACATTCGGTATCGGAGCGATGGCGAACTTTGGTGTCGCAGATGAACTTCGAGTTGAAAGTGAGTCGGCGGTTACTGGTGAGAGGACAACATCATCGGTGAAAAAGTCGGAGCTAGACACCGAAGCGGAGAGCATCCGAATCGTGCCGATGACCGCCACTGGCGAAGCCGGAACCGAGGTTGAAGCCCAACTATCGCTTGAAAGCACCATGTCCATTGAGGACGCTCGTAGATTCCTTCATTCGTTCGTGGAGTTTGTCGATATACCTGTGCTATTCAACGGAGAGCAACTCAGCGGTTCAAAACACCGTGCGACCCTGCCATCGGAAAGGCACACTTGGATGGAACGTGTTTCTCAAGCCTCGCTGGGAGGTGCACTCACGGGCGATCTAGAGTTGATGGGGATGGCGTCTGGTGAGCTTCGAGTCGCGGTGGAAGGAATGTTTTCAAGTGGAAGTGAGAGTCAGTATGGCACGATTGTCTTGGTACAAGGCCGTAACGTGGTTCGCACGCTGCGTTCCGGATTCGGGCTGGCGACTGTTGCCGTGCAGTCGGTCTATCAATGGGGTGGCGTCATCGACCTTCCCTTCCTGAGGCCTACCGCTGGACGTGAGGCTCTGGACGCATCTTCGAATCAGATGATCCAGCACGTCATTGGTGCACTGGACGAGCTAGTCTCTCCGTTGGCGGCGAAACACCAAGAATCATTTGCGAACGAGAGCTTTCTTCACTGGATCCAAAATACCAAACGGTTCGGGCTTTGTGGAGATCTCGAGGTAGAGCTCCGCCCTGAGGGCCAACAGGAGACTTTAGCCGTTGCCGTGGAGCGACAAGGTCTTAGGTACTACAGCGGTCGTGACCAGTCGGTAATCGCGACCTATGCTAGTGACGATGAACCACTACTAGTGCTGTCCCGGCGAAATCCACGTCGCAATTGCGAACTTGCATTCCTGCGTCTAAAGGGTGTATCCGAGGTCGATACCAAGCCGCGTGTGCAGGATGAAATGGACGCTAGCACTCTTAGTTTTTCGCACGCAGCTTTGGCTACCCGAGTGGGGAGAATCCTGGAGGAAGACTACTTCCTCCCGGCGGAAATACGTTTCGGAACTATTACTGCGGGATTGCCAATCTTAGTCACAAAAAAAAGCAGGCCGGTTGTGATATTTCTGGACCCGTCGTCCACGAGTGTCGCTCCGCTGGTTGAGCTGTATCGAGAGGATTTCGATGCTTTTGGCCCGTTTGTGAAGGACTTCATAAGGTCAACGGTGTTTCCAAGAATATCTAGTTTGGTACCGAGCAGCACCAAGGAAGGATCGGAGGCTTTCTTGAGACATTTGCGATCGAACCGAGAATGGTTTGAGTATGAGCTCGACGACAAGGCGGAGCTCACGGACATATTCGACGAAATCGAGGCAGGGAGACTCTCCTTCACTGAGGCGAGAAAGCGATTGGCAAACACGGATAGGTCTTTCGTTGAAGTTAGCCGTGCAGGTACGGCGCCACTCGAGTCCGTAGTACGCGAAGTCGGCACAGAGTCGCCGACAGGTCCGGTAGACGTAGTTGTTGACCCCCACCAACCTATGCCGGGAATAGACCGAAGAGAGGAAGAGACCAATGCGTTGATTCTGACGAGCGAGATTCCACTAAACGGCTATCGATGTTTCCTCTCCATTACTGATCGAGTCCAACGGGACAAGGGCCATTTCTTTAAGCAACCACACTCTACGGAGATCGTTTGGGGAGGGAGGAAAGTGCTATTTGTATTTCAGCATCACTCAAGGCAGTTCGGACTGTACTACGATATCCTTTGTCCTGGTCTAGTTGGATCAGGTTCAGGCGGTGGACCACGAGCGACATCGACTATTTTGGCCAAGAACCGGACCTTCATCCCCATTCCTGACGAGATTCGGGATGAATTTGTACCGATATCGGATGAACGCAAACGATTAGAAGTGCGATGCGACATTCTCCATTTGTTGGAGAAATGAACATAGACGCGACGAACTTGCTGGGGCACTGTGAAGATCCCCCACAAAAATCTGGACACCGAGATAAGAATTTAATATAGCAAGCGATTATTGGCTGCGGGAGCATTCACGACCAGTGCTTTAGTGCCTCCCGCCCACAACAACCCCTTCATTGGAACTCAGGCAGCTAACCAAACCCACACTTCAAACACGTAGCGGCGGCAATCCCCGAACCACTTTCATAGTTTCTATGGACACAGTAATGATGCGCTGTAGAAGTTCCAACGGGTATGCTGGGTTCTGCATCGTTTCAATTGCGTAGTTGTTGGCGTCATTGACAATGCCGCTGGCCTTGTCTGTTTTTACTCCCTGACGCTCTATGACCCACTGAATAGCGCTCTTGCCATTCACCACATAATCATAAGCATCAAGCGGGATGTCGGAGAGCGTGATATGGGTGTTGTAGATCACCCTGGTACGGTCGGGGTTTCTGCCTTTATCTTTGTCGTGTTTCATTTTCACAACACGGTACAGGGTTTCAGGCGATGTGGTTTGTGGTAACCCCTCTCCGGCATTGATCGTCACAGCATAAGGCCCGACCTTTTCATAACCCAGGTGTAGCTCTGCCAGAGCACGCCCGGCTTCCCGAAAAGCGCGAAAATCAGCCACATCAGATACCACCGGCAGTCGTGGCAACTGCTTCATCAGATTGTTGCGAAACTGGTCGCGGTAGTCCTCTGAATGCAGGATGCCATACAGATAATAGAACAGATCTTCCTTGATGATGGTTGCACCGGGGTAAGCTGACTGGAAGTGAGTCAGCGCAGTATCGCTGATGCCGTCCTGTTTACGGTATCCACTATTGTCCTGTTCCTGGAACAGCCCGCCACTGTCACCATCTTCTATCTTGTCATAGAGATTGAAAGGAAAGCATTGGCCCTTTTCAAGCATGTCAAAACTCGGAATAGAATCCACCATCAATGTAGAGAACCCTGACCGGGCACCAATACCGGAAACGCAAATAACCCGATTCTCTGCTGTTGCATTCGGGAATATCTGAGGCATTTGATAAACCCTTTCATTCAGTCGCCTGCTGTAATACACCCACCGCTTGGTAAAGGGTCTGTAGGCCGATATCAGCGCCTCCCCTTCATCGAATCCCAATGCCTTGTTTTTCTCCAGGTCTTGTTTGAGTGCAACGGTCCAGCTGATCTTTTTCTTGTCGGTATTAATAAATTCGTTCAATTTCTTGCGCCAGTTCTCAGGCGTTTGGTGGTACTGTAATCGTTGCGAATTATAGATCGCGATCATCGAATGGGTATTGCTTAACATAACGTCCCTGGAAGCGTTGTAGCACCATGCATCCCGATTAGTCTTTACTCCAGACGAATAATTTCTGAACACAGGAGTTGCTGTCCTGTCCTTTTTGTCCCCAAAGACCAGAAACTCATCAAATTCCTGCTTCACCTGGTTCAACCAGTCATGGTTTTCATCAGGCATGACCTTCTGCCACCCACCTTGTATGGTAATGCCGTGGACACTGCCAAACTGACCAATAATCTCAAGTTTTTCCTGCCTGCCAAGGTCATTACCAATATCATGGAAATAAATATTACCGTGCGTGTTTATAGCCGGGTTTTTCACGAAGAGTGAAATTGCAATCCCAGTCATGCTGCCAGATCCAAAGACATTTTCACCCTCTTTTGCAGACCCACTGGATAGCATGTTCTTCCTGATGTCCCCGCGCAGGGAAAATACATAGAGATTGGTAAAATCATCTGCTAGGCATTTCCGCAGTCCATCGGCAAAATATCGCTCAATCCATGCACCGCCGGTCACATATGCCATAATCCCCGCATCACCCAGCCGGTCTGAGCCCCATCGGATAGCCCGGATGTAACTATCGTAGAGATTCTTCCGTGACGTTGCCGTCGAATGCTTGACATAGGTTTCCCTGATACGCTGATCAAGCAATGGATAGGCAACATTTTGAGCGTTGTCGTTAGCACTTTTCTGGCCAACTGAATAGGGAGGATTGCCCATGATGACTCGGATTGGCAGGGCTACCTGCCGCTTGCGCCGTGCCGAATTAATCGGTAGCAATTCATTAAGCATATCTTTGGTCTCATACATCTGGAATGTGTCGGTCAGGCAGATGCCCTCAAAGGGCTGATATCCAGACTCCTGGCCGACCAGATCGTGATAAACCGTCTCGATATTGATCGCCGCAATGTAGTAGGCCAGCAAGACGATATCGTTGGCATGAATTTCGTGCTGGTACTTGTGCGGCAATTCTTCGGGTTTGATCAGGCCGCTTTGCAGCAATCGGGTAAT
>JAPOOX010000132.1 GCA_026713185.1 Gammaproteobacteria bacterium | reverse complement strand
GCGAGGTGACATAACGCCACCAAACAGGTCCAGAATAGCCGGCATCGGCAGCATCACAACACCTGGAGCGTTGCTCGCGACAGATTGTACCGCTGTGCTTTCGTCACTTTCAAAGTGTTTAATCCGACAGCCTCCTAGAGATTTTTACCGTGTATTTGTTGTTGAACCCCAGCAGTCATTCGAACGCATACGAGCGCAGTCTGGAGCCTTTCTTGTTTCAGCGTTCCATGAGCGTTTCGAGCAAAATGAGGTTCTTAAATGGAATACCGGAATACCGGTATACAGTCATTATACGTTCGAAGTGCCTATCAATAAAAAACAACATATCCTGGATGAACTGCGTCTGCTGAATATTACTCAGGAAACTCTCTTCCCAAGCATTGACGAAGCTGCAAAAGCGATCACTCTAGCTTACTCAAAGTAAGCAACCGTTCAAGGGCGCAGTTCTTAAATTCCTCTTACATCACAACACATGATACAGGCATCGTCGGTTGTTCCTTCAAAGTGCGTCGCATCGACGCAGTTTCACTAACCCATGTTTAACATTGGCGATATTGTACCAGGGAGGCCTGGCCGACGATGGCGACAATGCGGACCGTCGCTTCCTGTCCGTCTGCGTCGCTGAGGTGCAAATCCTCACCGAGAGCAAAATGCGCCGGCTGCTGGAGCCCATCGTTGATGGCGATGTTATCGGCGTAGAGGTAGGTGCGGTCAAGGTTGTCCAGGATCGGATTGAGCCGGCCTCGCAGGATTGGCACATGACCAGTACGGTTCGGGAAGATGACAGCGCCGCCATCGGACAGTTCTGTCAATTCGACGTCGAGTGGTCCATCTACGGGTTTCCAGATGCTCTCCATGTGTGCCGTGAAGCCGTTTGTGGCGACGAAAACGGTCATCGGCAATTGAGCCGTATGTAAATCGAGTATTGCCGTGCCGCTTTCGTCCGTGACCGCGTTCTTCCACGTCTTGTTGGGGAACAGTGCGAGCACATTGGCGCCGGTGACCGGCCGGCCCGCGGATCGGACAGTGACGATACTGTCCGATGCACCCCAGTCGAACTCATGCAATTCCCTCCATGGGATCAGGCTGTCCGTTCCCCGGCGCTGGGGTTGATCGCCGCCGTAGACAACGACTACTGAGCATCGGTGGGTTGATTGGGCAAGGTGCCCTCGAACCCGTTTGGAACCGTCGAACAGATTGGACGATGCTGTCTCTGAAGACTTGGCTTCGACAATCGTGGCGCCGGTCGGGTTTTCGACTATTAGATCGGCTTCCGCACCGTTCCGGTCGCGGTAAAACGAGATTCCATTGGCTTCACCCTGGTTGGCCCGATGTTTGGCGACCTCCGAGACTACCCAGGTTTCGAAGATCGCGCCGCGAAGCGGATGTGCGCGGAGTTGTTCGGGGGTACGAATACCCAGCAACCAGCAGACGAGCCCGGTATCGTAGAAATGCAGCTTGGACATCTTCACCAGGCGCTTGCGAAGATTCGTGTGAAGGACCGGAAGGCGGAAAGCGATAAAGCTGGTTTCAAGGATGCTGAGCCAGGCTTTCGCCGTCGGTTGTGAGATGCCGCAATCCCCTGCGAGAGACGAGTAGTTGAGCAATTGCGCTGTCCGACCCGCACAAAGTGTTACGAAACGCTGAAAGGTCGTGAGATCGCCTACGTTGCTGATCGTCCGCACATCGCGCTCGATGTAGGTTGCGACGTAGGAACCGAGCCAATCCGATGCTTCCTGTCCTTCGTCGAATATGCGCGGGTAAGAACCGGTGAAGAGAGTCTCGTTGAGAGTCTCGGGGCGCCGGGGAAAACGGATCGTCTCGCCTCTCGTCAGCGGAAGGAGGTTGTACACTGCCGTCCGTCCTGCCAGCGACTGGCTGACCGATTCGAGCAGAGAGAGGTTTTGTGAGCTCGTGAGAATCCAACGACCTGGCGCTGGGTCTGCATCGATGACGCCTTGCAAGTAGGAGAGTAGATCGGGCACTCTCTGGACCTCGTCGAGCACTGCGCCCTGCGGAAATTGGGCCAGGAAGGCGCGGGGGTCCTCTGCGGCGAAGGCCCGTACGTCGGGGGCTTCCAGCGTCTCATACTGATGCTGTGGGAACAGGGCCCGGCACAAGGTCGTCTTTCCGCTCTGGCGAGGTCCGGTTAGCGTGATGGCCGGCCAGGTCTGTGCTGCCTCGGTCAGCCTTGGGGCGAGGTCACGTGCTATCATGGTGTATAGAGCATGGCAGTTTCTGAGGCTAAATCAATATGAGATTTTGAAATAGCCTAAAGTGTTCGGCGACAATTATCCTTGCCGGTCGCATGGTCTTGTCCAACCGTGACCTGACCGGTCAAGGGCGCCGCCGGGCATCACATCCCTGGCGAAAAATCACTGCTATTGTCCGGCTCCAGATTCTGAGCCTCTGTCTGCACGTATGTCATCAAGCTGGGGATACCTGGGTGCCAAACAGTCTTCTCTGATCCCTGCCATATGTAGTCCAACTTCCTCAACTCCCGGACGGTCTCCAGCACACTATCAGGTGGATTAACCCCAACGTGCTCCCCAGCCACCGTGTCGTGTAGTTCGATGTCTGATATTGCTTCTCGGCCTTCAAATGCCTGGGCTATCGACAAAGCCACTGGTACCATGTGTTTCTGTTTCAATTCCTCGTAATACTCTTGGTATAACATGCCTTTTTTGTAGTCAAACGCGCCCCATGTCTTAGCCAGTAATGCCTGGTCAATCTGGTTGCATTTGGCCTCCTTGGCAGCGTCCCATAAAATCGACCCCCAAAGCTGGATGAAGTACGGGTAACATTGGCTCGCGGTGACCACCTGGGACAACACATCCGGTTCAAGCGATATACCTGCGTTGTGCAGGGGCGTGGAAATGGCATCACTGGCTGCCGCCGCATCAAGACGTCCCAGGGGTATTTTATTAGACCGAGCCCAGAATGTTGCCTGCATGTCACGCAAACAATCCCTAAGCCCCGGTGTACCGGCGAGGACCAGCATGAAAGGTGCGTCCTTGCACACCTGCTGACTGGTATTAAGAAGTTCATGGCCCCATCCGGGAAGCATAGTATGGGCCTCATCAACCAGCAGCACCAGAGGATTTTCATTTGCCTTTTCTCGCAGGAAGCTGACCAGGGATTGCGCCTGGGATGATTGTACTACGCTGCGCTTTACAAGCGCTTTGAGGAGACTAATGCCCAGCGAACCAGACCTTTCTGTCGTCACCTGGGCCTGAGGAGTGTCTAAAACATCCATCAACTGCTGTTTTAACGACGTGGTGTGCGAAGGTGTTATGCTGAGCACCGTGTAGTTGAGGTCACTAGCACAATGCTTTTCCGCCCAGTGCAGCAACACCGTCTTGCCGTTGCCGCGCGGTCCGTACAGGATGATGTCTTGCGGTGCTCCGGGAGAAGGGCCGCTAAGGTGTTGCAGCACGTCCTTGAAGCTTTTTTGTGCTGCATCACGGCCAGCCAGCAGCGGCGGCATACGTCCACGGCCCGGTTTGAATGGGTTTGTTTCCATATTGACTTTGCTCACAGCGCGATTTATTCCCCTCCAGTGTAGCACAATAACTGCGTTGCCTTGGTTTTCGCGGGTTGCATTTCCCTTACGGGAACCCCTGCAGGTGCTACCCGGACAAACAAGTGGACAGCCAATACGCTAGAGAACATGGGTATGGTCCTGGGAGCTTGGGGAGACGAGAGAATCCAGGTCAGCCGGCCTGTTTGCTCCGCGACAAAGGCAGGGCGAGATATTGGCCCGCTGAAGGCTCCTAATCCCGCTGAAGGCTCCTAATAGTGTGGTGGGGGAGATTCAGGAGTATCAGGAATCTCCTGCATCAGGACTTTAATCTGCTGTGTCAATAGCTCAATGTGACGTTGCATTTCCAGCAGTTGACGCTGTTGACCGGACAGTGCGTCATCCAGTTTCTGCAGGAGATCTTCCTGGAATGCTATTCTCGATTCCAGATTTTGTAACTGTTTCAGCGGGGGTTCTTCCACGATCACCTCACAGGTCTGCCTAAAACCGGAGCCTTATCTTGACACCACGTTCATCAAGGTATCGTTTCAGGTCACTCACGGTATATTCATTGTAATGAACCATTGATGCTACCAGTGCTGCATCAGCCCGACCTTCGGTCAATACTTCGTAAAGATGTTCAGGCTTACCAGCGCCACCTGAGGCAATTACCGGAATGGATACAGCCTCTGCGATCATCCGCGTGAGATTGATTTCATAGCCATCCCGGGTGCCATCCGCATCGATTGAATTGAGCACCAGTTCCCCTGCCCCCAGTTCCTCGCCCTGCAAAGCCCACTTCAATGCATCAATACCCATCCGGGTCCGACCTCCGTTGATGACCACTTCGTAACCACTGGGGAATTCACGACAGGTTTTCACTTTCAGTATGTCAATGGATAACACTGTATTCTGATTGCCAATCGCCCGGGCACATTCCTCAATCAATTCCGGCCGTTGAACTGCAGCGGAATTGACATTGATTTTCTCTGCGCCAGCCCAGAGCAATCTGTTTGCATCTTCGACACTTCGGATTCCACCGCCGACTGAAAAAGGAATATAAATCTCGGAAGCAACCTGCTCAACCACATCGAGCATGATGTTCCGGTTCTCGCTGGATGCGGTGATATCGTACAGTACCAGTTCATCCAAACCATCGTCGTAATACTCCTTCGCTTTTGACACCGGGTCCCCAATGTCCCGTGTATCAACGAACTTTACACTTTTCGCCAACCTGCCATCGCGAACATCCAGACAGGAGATAATACGTTTACTCAACATGCCGTCAATTCTCCTGCCAGACGAGAAATAACACGTTTACTCAACATGCCGTCAATCCCCCTGCCATTCTGCAAATCCGGACAGAAGACGGAGTCCAATCTCTCCACTTTTTTCCAGGTGAAACTGTGTGGCAAAAAAATTATCCCGACCCAGTACACTGATAAAAGTTG
>JAPOOX010000241.1 GCA_026713185.1 Gammaproteobacteria bacterium | reverse complement strand
GAAGTATCACCGGATACACCCCGGGACGAGTTGGAAGCCCTGGCCATGCAAATCCCCAATATCCAGAATCACATGGAAGGCAAGGAAATACATAAAGTGATCCACGTCCCCAACAGACTTTTCAACTTTGTTGTCAGGTGATGAGAGCCTGCCTCATTAACGAAGCTGTCCGCAGTTGGCTGTGGGGCATTCAAATGAACACCCCAAAGCCATCTGCTGTGTGTCGGATGCCGTTCTTATTTTTTAGTATCGTACAGGCCGGCTTACCTGGATTTTCTTCGTCATGTTGGATGAGAGTCACCACATTCGCATTTATTGCCGGACTGCCTGCATTGCTGCTGTCCGCCTGTGGTGGTGGCGGTGGCGACTCTGGTCCCCCTCCTCCACCGCCGGAACCACCGGCCTCTGTTACCATAGAAGCTGGTTCACTAATCGTGTCCGAATGGGATGATCGGACGCCAGTCGACATCACACTCAACCTGGACAGGACTGTAGCCGGATCTCTGACGGTCAGACTTGGCGCCTCCGGCACGGCGACACCGGGTGGTGATTTTGACCTGGCTGACACGGAGATTGTCATTCCCGGCGGAAGCACCAGTGGCAAAACCACATTTACGCCAATCAGGGACTTTGAAGAAGAAGGCGATGAAAGCGTCACGATCAGCATTGATTCGGTGGCTGGCAATGGGAACACAGGTGCAACCTCGTCGGTTAGCCTCGACCTGGTTGATCAGGGTGCTCTCTTCGCTGATTCCAAAGAAAATTTATACGCGGAACTCTTCGCCAATCTCATCACCTATGATATCACTGATGATTCTATTTCGTTTTTAACCGGCGCATTTAACCTGGGCGCTGTATCATCATCCGGGACAAGGCTATCCCTCAGGATCTCTACGCACAGCGACTTCAGCGATCCAGAATTGACAATTTCAGGCAAAGTTCCACCACTCGAACCATACGGCGACTCCGTTTATTACGTACATACCATCACTAGGGATCAACTTTCGGGACCTGGTAACTACTACGCCCTTCTGATTGTTGATGAAGCTGAGGAAGAAATACCCGAGAGCCGCTTCGGAAACTTTGATTTCAGCGGATTCACCATTGGCGATGACCGACTGGTACGTACTACCTGTAAAGATTTTGGAAGAAATTCCTCCCCCGGTCAGGAGGACCCACTACTGGCCGAACAGTGGCACCTTGAAAATACCGGCCAATCCGCCTATGCGAATACCGGTGGTGAAGCGGGAGAAGACCTTGGTATGAGCACTGCCCTTACCCAGGGGCCAACCGGTACCGGCGTGCAGGTGGCCGTTGTGGATACAGGCCTTGAAACATGTCATCCGGACCTGTCGGACAATGTTGAAGCTGGCGCCTCCTATAACTTCAACACCCGCACGAACTTTCGCACCGGCGCCATGTATTGGGCAAATTCCATTGAATCGGACCCGTTTAATCCAGGCACATTGGGCGATCACGGCACCAGCGTTGCAGGCATCATCGCGGCATCTGCGAACAATGGTATTGGTGGCCGCGGTGTGGCCCCTACGGCTAGACTTCGAGGGTATAATTTTTTGAACGACATCCAATTTTCATCATCACATTTTGACTCTCTGGGTGCGAGTGACCAAAATCCGGATTCAACCGATGCTCACATCTTCAATATGAGCTATGGAACGTCAGGCAGCGAATCCAATGTCGGGCTGGACTTGAGGGCAGTATTGCGTAATGGCGTAACCAATCTACGCTCGAATCGCGGCGCGGTCTATGTCAAGTCCGCAGGTAACGCGTTCAATGCCTGCAGTTCGCTGGTGCGATACGACGCCGGGACAGATTATAACGTCAACGATGAAATCGGATGTGTCTCCAGCAATGGGGACCCAACCAATAATCTCCCCTATGTGCTTGCCATTGGTGGCTTCAGTGCCAACGGCAAGCGATCGAGCTACTCATCAACCGGAGCGAATCTTTGGGTCAGTGCACCTGCAGGTCAATACGGTCGCGAGAATCCGGCCATCATTACCACCGATCAGATGGAAAGTGATCGCGGATATGATGCACTTTCAGGCGCTGGCTTACCCGTTGACGCCACCGAAAACCCGCATGGAGACTACGTAAGCACGTTCAACGGTACATCGTCGGCGGCGCCCAATACCTCTGGCGCCATCGCCCTGCTGCTTGAAGCCGCACCCGAGCTTACCTGGCGTGATGTCAAATATATTCTTGCCAAAACAGCACGCCAGATTGACCCGGACATCCCTCCGGTACGGATTGCGTTCGGCGGTGAGGCTGCCGTCCTGAGGCATGGATGGATCACCAATGCCGCAGGATATCACTTTCACAACTGGTATGGTTTTGGCGCTGTTG
>JAPOOX010000250.1 GCA_026713185.1 Gammaproteobacteria bacterium | reverse complement strand
TTCCGGTTTCCGACAGTAGCCTTTCCACCGTTGTGCGCAGCAAGGTCGCCGACATTCTCCTGATCTCCATTTACCTGACAACTATTCACGACGAACCTTACCATACCGCGGCACAATATCCAAACCTTTTAGTCAACTTGACGTGTCATACAGGCTTTTCAGGGTCTTGTTATAGTGTATGAAAGCCTCATTACGGTAAACGCCGCGGCGGAGAGAGAACTCCCGGTTCCCGGCCGTTCTTCAACCAAAGTCATCAATCAGCAGAAGGAGAACGAACATGAGCTTTGGACTGAACCGCGCGGAAGTCATCGGGCGCCGACGTCACGGTCAACCACCTGGTCTCGGGGGCCGCGTCGCGAATCTCAGCATCGCCACCGACGAGTCGTACGTCGACAAGTCCGGTGAGCGGATCGACAAGACCGAGTGGCGCCGCGCGCTTCCGTTGCGCGGCCCGATCTGTTACCTTGACACTCGAACGGCAACGCGGAACGCGCTCGATGATCGCGGTCCGGTCGTCTCGCTCAATCGCCGCGGCGGCTCCCAACCCTTGTGGGGGCGACGTCTCAGGCGATGGCGGTGTGCAGGGCGGAAACGCTCAATTTCGACTCCATTCGGAGTCTTGCAGTCACACCGGAGTCAGAACAGGGATGTTGATTCCGGGACCATAAATGGGCAGAATACGCGCTCTTTTCTGGCAGTATGTCCCTGATTACCATCAACCAGCAGCAAGCAGAGGAAGTACATGAAAGTTCTTGTAACGGCAAAGCGAGTTGTCGACTTCAACGTTAATATTCGCGTCTTAAGCGACAACACAGGTGTTGATCTGAACAATGTAAAGATGTCGGTGAATCCATTCGACGAAATAGCCATCGAGGAAGCCGTTCGACTGAAAGAGGCTGGCAAGGTGGAAGAGGTCATTGTCGTATCCGTTGGTACGAGTGCCTGTCAGGAACAGATTCGAACTGCACTGGCACTCGGTGCAGACCGGGGTATTCTGGTGGAGACTGAAGAAGAGATGCAGCCACTCGGCATTGCCAGGTTACTGAACGCAATAGTCGAAAAAGAATCGCCGGGTCTTGTCATCCTGGGTAAACAGGCTATCGACGGTGATAACAGCCAGACTGGTCCCATGCTGGCGGCTATCGCAGGCATGTCCCAGGCTACTTTTGCGTCTCAGTTGGAAGTTGGAGACGGTACAGCAACGGTAACGCGGGAAGTTGACGGGGGTCTTGAGACTATTACCGTGAAATTGCCAGCGGTGATTACTACGGACCTCAGGCTGAACGAGCCGCGTTATGCGTCACTGCCCAACATCATGAAGGCAAGGAGAAAACAGGTTGATATTTACACTCCCGAAGACCTGGCTGTTGATGTGGCGCCCCGGATCAAAACTTTGAAAGTTGAGCCGCCACCGGTAAGACAGGCGGGTGTTATCGTGGAAACGGTGGAAGAACTGGTGGACAAACTGAAAAATGAAGCAAAGGTAATCACATGAGTATTCTGGTTGTAGCAGAGCATGATAACAACGCCATCAAGGCGCCGACTCTCGTAGCGGTTGCCGCGGCGGAAGAAATCGGAGGGAACATCGAGGTTCTGGTTGCAGGATCGAATTGTAATGGGGCAGGGGAGGCTGCTGCTGCTGTCAAAGGTGTCAGCAAGGTGCTGGTAGCTGATAATGAAGCTTTTGACCATCAACTGGCAGAGAATATAGCTGATCTTGTGGCTGCAATCGGCAAGGATTACAGTCACATTCTGACACCCACCACGACCTCCGGGAAGAACTTTATGCCCAGAGTCGCTGCTCTGCTGGATGTGGCCCAGATTTCTGATATCAGCGGTGTGGTCAGTGAAGATACCTTCGAGAGACCGATTTACGCAGGAAATGCCATTGCCACGGTTCAATCGTCAGATCCAATCAAAGTGATGACTGTTCGCGGGACTGCTTTTGATGGTGTTGCCGCGGAAGGTGGCAACGCTGAAATGGTGTCGGTGGATATCGTATGTGATCCCGGGCTTTCCTCCTGGGACAAGGATGAGATTGCGAAACTGGAACGGCCGGAACTGACGTCTGCAAACATCATCATTTCCGGTGGCAGAGGTATGCAGAACGGTGAGAATTTCGCATTGCTGGAGTCAGTTGCGGACAAACTGGGCGCCGCCATGGGTGCATCCCGGGCTGCGGTTGATGCCGGTTTCGTTCCCAATGACATGCAGGTTGGTCAGACCGGGAAGATAGTGGCCCCTGATTTGTATATTGCTGTAGGTATCAGCGGGGCCATCCAGCATCTGGCGGGGATGAAGGATTCCAGGGTTATCGTCGCCATCAATAAGGACGTTGACGCACCTATCTTTCAGGTAGCCGATTATGGTCTGGTGGCAGACCTGTTCAAGGCTGTTCCGGAGTTTGATTCTCTATTGAGTGAGTAGTAATTGGGGGGTAGTTTACTTATTTGATAGCTCGCTTCATTAATGAGGCTGTTCGCAGATGGCTTTGGGGCATCTGTTTACTGTAGTCAGGGATAGCTCTGTAGGGTATTCATTACCAGATCAATGATGGATTTGCCGTCTGCCTGTACCGCAACAGCTGCGTTGCTGGCCTTGGGTGGCGCCAGTCCCTCTGCTGCCGACAGACGTCGCTGGTCGCAGACCGTTTGTCCCCTGGTGAGTTTGCCTGTGCACTCCACATCGACGTGCATGTTCTCGTGTCGGATGAGTGCCGGATGAGTGTAAGGCGCCACAGCACAGACATCGTGTACCGGTGCATATTCCCTCCGGTATAGTGACTGCTGTTTATTCAGATAAAAATCCAGTGCGCCACCTATTGCTCTTGCCAGTTTCCCGGAGGTGGCAAGCAAGGATTGGACCTGTGTCACCGTAATCCCAAAGGTCGTGGTGACGTTGAGTCCCACCATGCGGATGGGAATACCACTGTTGAATACTATCGCCGCTGCTTCCGGGTCGGCATGGATATTGAACTCCGCCGCTGGTGTTGCATTGCCAAAAGTCGTCGATCCACCCATGATGGAGATTTCACGAATGCGATCCCTGATGTCCGGTGCGTCTACAATCGCCGTAGCGATGTTAGTCAGTGGCGCTACCGCAATGACTTTGAGGTCATCCTCCTGCCTGGCTGTATTGATGATCAGTTCCGGTCCGGAGATTGACAGTGGTTTTGTTGCAGGTGGTGGCAGGTTGGCGCCGTCCAGACCACTTTTCCCATGAACACTCTCGGCGTTGATGGCGTTGTCGACGAGTGGTTTACCGATACCTTTTGCTACCGGAATAGATAAATCGGCGGCTTCCAGAATGGCAAGTGCATTACGAGTGGTGTTGGTAATGTTCGAGTTGCCGAAAACTGTCGAAACGCCTGTCAGATCAAGAAGTTTTGCAGCTACCAGCAGGGCAACTGCATCGTCATGTCCCGGGTCACAATCGAAATGAAATCGAGTCAAAACGTCAATTCCACACAATGGGTAATCATGGCGTCCCTCCGGACTCTGAGGAACGTCTGGTATGCCAGTTTACGTCCCGGGCGGTGTCTTCTATCTGGTTCTCGACATTGAGTATCAGAGCAAACAGAGCCATCCGGATAAGTACACCATTATCGGTCTGGCGGAATATCGCCAGGTTGGGATTTTCATTCAGATCACTATCAAGCTCATTGGCGTCATCCCTGGAATCCCGGGGTAATGGATGCATGATGACGGTATTGGGTTCACAGTATTCCGTATAAATGGACTGATTCAGCCTGAACAGTCCTCTATACAGGTCTGCTTCTTCCCTGGTCGGGAATCGTTCTTCCTGGGTGCGGGTCACGTACAGTATATCCGCATGGCTGATACCGGCGTACAAATCCATTGATTCAACCACTTTGTGCCCGGCGCCACGCATTGCACTGATGTATTCGTCTCCCAGGCTTAATTCCGGCGGTGAGATCAGAGTGAAGTGGACATTGCTGTACAGGGTGAGCAATTTACAAAGGCTGTGGACCGCCCGGCCATACCTAAGGTCGCCGATGAGAGCGATGCGAAGATTGTCTATACCCTTTCCCTGACCCGCCATTTCCTTCCTGATGGTATAAAGGTCAAGTAGGGCCTGACTGGGATGTTCATTGGCGCCATCACCGCCGTTCAGCACAGGTACCCGGCTGGCACTGGCGAATTCCTCAACAGATCCTTCGATTTTGTGCCGCATGACAATCACATCACTGTAGCCGCTGAGTACCCTGGCCGTGTCGTAAAAGGATTCACCCTTGACAATGGCGGAAGCCCTCACCTCAGTCGTTTCACGCACTTCTCCCCCCAGGAGATTAAAGGCACAACCAAAGCTGACCCGGGTACGGGTACTCGGTTCAAAGAACATGTTGCCGAGGATGCAGCCCTCAAGTACGCGGGTGACCCGCTGCCGGTTCACATAAGGGACCATCCGGTCTGCAACGGAAAATACCTGGTTGATTGCAGGGAGATCAAACTGGGAAACCGAAAGGATATGATTGTTGACGAAATTCATTGGATTAAATGACTTCCTTATGTTTCCGTTTATAACAGTCATTAAAACCGCTAACCCTCAATTTATCAATCCGTCAGGACAGACAGTTTGCCTGTGGTAACGATCAACAGGCACTTGACCTTATGGGGCTCAAAGCATACCTTGCCTTAACAGAAGACAGATACTGCTGATGGCAGGATACTTCCGAAGGTAACCGCAATGACAGTTGCAGCATTGCGGATTTTGACGCTGACATCAAATATGTATTCTGGTATTTCCAGGAAGGGCGATAAGGATGGATAACAGGATTCTTGTGCTGGGTGCAAAAGGCCAGTTGGGTCAATCCCTGTTATCCATACAACCCGCGGGACTCAATGTAACTTATGCCGGTCGTGCAGAGTGCGATCTCACGGATGCAGCCGCAGTGGCCGGGTTTGTGAACAGGAATCAACCCACAGTGATTATCAACTGTGCGGCTTATACTGCAGTCGACAAAGCCGAAGAAGAAATTGATGCATGCTTTGGAATCAATTGCGATGCAGTACAGAACATTGCGAATTGTTGTACAGGAAGAAGACTCATCCACATCTCTACCGATTTTGTCTTCGATGGTCAAAAAACAACACCCTATCTGCCCGAGGATATTCCGGTTCCACTGGGTGTTTATGGCAAAAGCAAACTGGCCGGAGAGAGAGCTGCGCTGCAATCAATACCGGAACAGGTAATGATCATTCGAACTGCCTGGCTATATGGCACGGTGGGTTCCAACTTTGTAAAAACCATGATGCGTCTGATGACTGAAAAAGAAGAACTGTCCGTTGTCTGCGATCAACGGGGGTCTCCTACTTTTACACGTGGTCTGGCCGATGTCATCTGGCGGATCATGATTCAGGACTGTTTTGCTGCCGGTGTATACCACTGGACCGATTCAGGAAACATTACCTGGCACGAATTTGCAGAGGCCATACAGGAAGGCGCCATCGCCAAGGGCCTGCTGTCTGGAAAAATTCCGATTAAGCCCATTCTCGCAGACGAGTATCAAACATTGGCCTGTCGACCTGCCTACAGCGTAATGGATACTTCAAAACTGGAAAATCTCGTTGGACATTGTGTAACACCCTGGCGAGATCATCTTGATGACATGCTCAGTGAGATCAGTGCCTTATGAGTTTTCAAACAAGGTAT
>JAPOOX010000240.1 GCA_026713185.1 Gammaproteobacteria bacterium | reverse complement strand
CGCCCCGGGAGCAGCCGCGCCGCCCGCCCCGCAGCCGCCGCCGCCCCCCCCGGCGGGGGGGGCGGCGCGGGGGGCGGGGGGGGGGTGGGGGGCGCGGAGGGGGGGGGGGGGGGGGGCGCGGGGCGGCCGCGCCCTCGCCCCCCCCCCCCCGCCGCAACCCGCAATGGCCACTGCAACAACCCACAGGAAAGCCGACTTGGTCCACGACGACACGGAACGCACCTCAGCGCGGTTTGCGCCTCGGCCCTCGCACGGTGAGCCGGGCGCTGACCACAACGGGCAGTTCTCGAATCGATCGGGCGGCACTGACCGGATCGGCGCCGGCCGGTAGATGTACGAGGGCGAAACCAAGGAGGGGGTACGCCTTGCCGCCGGTCCCGCCCGCGGCTTCGACGACCCGATCCAGCGCACCCGGGTCGCGCAGTTCGACCCGCACGTTCTGCGCCAGACGCTCGAAACGGCTCGTGGCCGGGTTGAACGCGACATGACTCGGTGCGGACACCGCCACTCTGACCGTGTGCACCCGGTCGCTGCGTGCCGCGCGGTACACCCGGAATCCATTCTGCTCGGTCGCGCTCAGCAGCCAGCCGTCGACGCTCGCAACTCCTGCGACGGAATTCCTCGGCAGCACGAGCAACGGGTGATCGATCGTAGCCGACTGGATGATCTTGAAGGCGTCCTGTTCGTCGACTTCTGCGCCCGTTCCGACCCCCAGCATCAGCGCCGTACCTGCAAGCATGGCCCGTACACTAAAGAATGTACCCAGATTGCCACCGCCTGACCCTGGACTGACCATGTTCTTCATTGTATCTGCTTTGATCGCCCTCGACAATCATCAGTCTGAGAGCGTTTTGTCGACTATTTTCGGGGAGACCCTGCTTCAGTAAAACCGAGGTATTCACCAACAGCCAGTCTTAACTGTCCAGCCCTTCAGGTTCCAGATAAGTTTTCCTCAATTCTTTGTCATTGACGATTCCGGTTGAAATAAAACCACAGGAGGATAGGAATTCATTCACCTCATTTACCTTCATTCCCCAGGTGAACGGTTCATTCCTGTATTGCAGCCACCAGTCAACAAGGCGACTTGAGTTATGGAAACGAATCTTCCCGCTGTCATCGGGAACCATAAAAGTAAATGTTACGAAACAACCCTCTCGAAACGTATCCTTCATGGTATTGAACAGATTCTTTATAACCTGCTCGTCAAGATACATCAAAAGTCCCTCGGCAATAATAAAATTCAAAGTCAATCGGCCGCGGTTGAGTAATCCGGTAACCGATTATCGATGCCGAATCAAATTATCCAACGCCGCTGTACGCTCATCATCCTCACCCATCATCTCTACAATCCAATCCCGTATATAGGCGAGATCAAGGTTCTCACCTTGCACTCCGATCAACTTCTCGAGGTCCAGCAAATAATCACATCTCCCCGTTGGTCTGCTTCATGAGCAGCTTGACGATCAAGTTCTACACCAGCTGACCCCAGGATATCTAAAGCACCATCGAGTGCATCGTGCTCAACAAACAGATTGATATCGACATCATGGGTTCCTCGCGGGTCGCCCCAGAGGCCGAATGCCAGAGCACCCCCGATTGCATAAGGGACTTCTGCCCGGTCCAGCACCGCAGCCAAATGCATGGCAAGCGTAAACGCGTCCAGTTCCGGTGCTGTCAATTTGTATACAGTCGTCTGAACGCAGCGACCGTTGATTGTGGTACAGGATCTCTCTTCAGCATTAGACGCTCCCTGTGCCTGTTAAGTTTCAGAACATGCAGATCGGCTTTACAGACACTCGCCAGAATCGTCAGTCTTTGCTGTGGTGAAAGGGACCTGGCATAGGCAACTTCTTCGGCAGTTGTGTGTCGGGTCTTATCGAGAGAGGGTGGTAGAGATACGAGTGCCATATCGATATTTTACGTCAAGATGTTATTTGAACCAACCCGATATGGAGCTGAAACCCGGGTCAATCCTGCAGTTAGTCCAGAGTCTTCAAGAAATCCAGGAGCACATTGTTGGTTTCCCCGGGTGCTTCCTGCTGAACCCAGTGTCCGATTTTGGGAAACAACACCACGTTGCGCAGGTCTGTGAAATACGGCTCCATCCTGGTTTGCAGTGCATCCTTCGATGCACGGGCAATCACCATGTCTTTTTCACCAGCGAGGAACATTGAAGGCACCTTGATTACAAAGTCTGTACGATCGGCCATGAGTTCCCAGTTGCGTCCTATGTTGCGGTAATAATTCAACCCGCCACGGAACCCTGACACAGTGAATTGATCGACATAGTAGTCAAGATCTTCCCCGGTCAGCCAATCAGGCAATCCCTTGGGCGCACCCAATCTGGGGATCCATCCCCCGCCAGCTGAGCGTTTTGGATTGGTAATCTGCGGTGCTTCACGCGGCGAATCCGGCGATAGATAAAGCCGGCTCAATATCCCTCGCGGATCCCTGTCGTAATCCCGTTCGGCAACGCCACCCGGTTCGATGTGATACAGGATGTAGAAGAAATTGTCGGCAAAGGTGGCTCGCATGGTTTCGAGTGGGTTTCTTGGTGCATGACCGGTGTAGGGTACACTCATGATCACCATGGAAGTAAATCGCTGTGGATAGTACAGCGCGCTGAATTGTGCTACGGGAGACCCCCAGTCATGACCTATAATGGTTGCTGAGGGTTCGTTCAACGCATCCAGAATGCCAACCATGTCACCGGTTAGATGATCCATGTCGTAGTCATCGACCTCTGGCGGTGCATCAGTTTCACCGTAGCCACGCATGTCGGGAGCAACAACGCGATAACCTGCCGCAGCAAGACCGGTTAATTGATGCCGCCATGAATACCAGGACTCTGGCCAGCCGTGCGCTAACAGCAGCATGGGACCAGAATCGCCGGACATGGCCAGGCGCATATTGATGCCGTTGGATTGGATTTTTTTGAAAGTGATATCGGTCATGGGTCCGCTCAAGTCATTTATGTAGAAGGAAACTGCTATTTCACCATCTGTTTTGACGATGTACCTGTGTAGGTGAGAATATCAAACTATCGTGCCTTTTGGTGCTTATTACGTCACAACATCTTCTGCATGGCATAATCAATGGACTGAACAACAGGGAGCATTCAGATTTGAAGATAGATTTTAGCGAGCGACACCATCCCTTTGAGGGTTGTTTCAATTTTCGTGATATTGGCGGCTATAGAGGCATTGATGGCCGTCCTGTGCGCTGGGGGCGCTATTTTCGAGCGGCTCGTCAGGACCGGATGACGCCAGCCGACCTGGAAAATGCGGCTGAACTTAATATCAGGACACAGATTGACCTTCGCAGGTCCGACGAGGTCCAGAATCAGGGTCGCGGACCATTGGAAAATATCGGTACTCGTTACGAATGGCATCCAGTGATCCCGGATGGAGGATCGGAACAACTTGACAAGACCGTCGGCAAGGGTATTTCAGGTGAAAGGTATCTGGCATATCTTGATTTTGACCCCACATCGTGGCGTCGTATATTTGCCTTGCTGGCTGATGCAGACCGACATCCACTGCTGGTACATTGCACATCCGGCAAGGATCGCACGGGGGTTACGACCGCATTTCTACTGTCTGTTCTGGGTGTTGACCGCGACGTGATCGAAGCCGACTATTTACTCACAAACATAGACCGGGACAGATATGCGGATTTTCTGGAACAGGGCCCGGGATTCCCACCAGGAAGGTCGAGAGCATCTGTCATCCATTCCGCAGGGGTTCCGGAAGACGCGATGCGTGTATTTCTCGATGGCATCGAACGAAAATACGGCGGACCATTGCATTACTTACGCAGCGTCGGCATTGACGACGACCAGCAAAACGCGATTCGCGAGTTGATGCTGGACAGCTGATGACTCAGCGTACCGTCGAGTAATTCATCCATGGCAATTTCCTGATGACCAGTCGTCTGATATACGGTCCATCATCGCAGATTGTTCATACTGAACAAGCATTGAAGAGATGCACAAAAGCTCTCTTCAGTTGTATTCAATCCTGAAGCAGACTGGCGATTACGGTCACACTTCCGGATGTGCCTTGATTCAATTTAGAAAAAGACAAAAGACCGGACTACGACATTCTTGCGGCAGGGAGCATCGTCGGGTGCGGTCGGATCGATACAGGCAGAATGGAAAGACCAGCGTGAGACAGAGCCGTCAGTCACTGAGTCGTAGCACTTGAGCATCGAGACCTCGGTGGGCTTCTGCTCCGGGACCCAGTACCACTCGTGGTCAGGACGATAGGTAAAGCGGGTAGTCTCACCAACGCGGTCGTCGTAGATACGGTAATTGGTGATATACGGCTGATCGGCAAAAGAAGGCCATGCACAAAGCACGAAGGGATTCTGGCGCACGGTCTCCATCGGCTTGGCAAGATTGATCGACATGAAACGTCGTGACATCTTCGCGTCGGCCTGTTCCTCTGTATAGTGCTGCTCGCGCCCAAAGTTCCGCAGGTTCCTGGTGAGCAACTCTCGGCAGCGCACACGGCCGCTATTGTCATTCAGATCGTTGTGTACAAGGTTGGCGTAGTTGGCGTTCACTCCGGGGATCTTGTTTTCCTGGTCTTCAGTGCGGTCGCCTTCATAGTCCTTGTCAAACACATCGTGGTTGTACACAAGTGCATCTGTCGCGTCCGGGAAAAAATCAAGGAGTAGTTTCTCTATCTCCGGGTAGAAAACCCGTTCCACTTCTGCAGCGTCGTAGAAGTTTTTACACCTGGACTCGCAGTGTGCCAGTGAGACGCCAAGTTTGTCCATACACTCGGGGCTGTTGGGCGAGAGACCTGGATAATATTCCCCAATTCGTCGTGCGTCGCGCATCACCTGGGGAAAATATAGACATTTCCGCCCGTGGTCTCGCTCGTACTTGCGTACTGCTGTTGCTTCTGCCTTGCGTGCCGGATCTTGCCAGAATGCGTTGGACGAGACTATTGAGTAGGACGGCTGATCGTGGACGGTGTAGCGTAACGGAAGCGCCAGGCCGCCTTCCGGGGCTTTGATGTTGTTTGCCCGAATATATTCCAGGCACTCTGAGTATTCACGAAATCCGATGCCCCATCTGGTTTCAATGGGACCAGGAGGAGCGTTCTCGATCATGTCGATAACTGCCTGACCTTCGTTGTTGTAAATCTGGTTGAATGCTGCCTCCATAGCCGCAGCAGTACCCGCATCACCGTCCTGGTCAAATGACATGTAGGATAAACCACCGTTCGCCGCAAACGGTGATGGCTGCCCTTCGGTAAGTTCAAAGGGAGGTACATAAACCGATGAATCGGTTTCTGTAAATGCCGCAATATTGTTCTCGATGGCCTCGGGCCGATTCATAGCACATCCTCCTGTTAAAGATACCTAACCGTGTCACACAAGGCACGAATTTGCAAGTGCCGGCAATTCCCGGGAGCTGACAATATGCAAATTCTTCAGTTCATAAATCATCAATTTACCACCGCCACCAGGCAGGCAAATCCAGACAACAGGCAATGGACTCAGAAAACATCAGCTCAGTTCGGCAATCTTGTTTCTCTTGATCAGTTCAAAGTCTACGTGCACACCAAGACCGGGCTCGTTATAGGCATGTGCATAGCCATCTTCGTCCATTTCGATCTCATTCAACACGGCGTGCTTCTGAGCCTCGTCAGGCAACAATACTTCCAGGAACTGTGTGTTCTTCATGGCCATGATCATGTGCAGGTTCGCGATGTTATTAAGGGAATTGCTGCCATGATGCACTTCGTAATTCATCTGGAATGTCTCGGCGACATGAGCTGTTTTCATGCAGGAGGTGATACCTCCCTTGAGCCAGACATCTCCACGAAGATAGTCCGTTGCCTGCTCCATAATCCAGGGTGCGTAAGAGATTGGTCCCGCAGCGGGCAATTCTGTAGCCATGATGGGGATGTGTAACAGTTTTTTCAGTTTGATGTAGGAATAGATGTCATCATAGGCAAGAGGGTCCTCATACCAGTAGAAGCCCATATCCTGGATTGCCACACCGACCCGGAGAGCATCCGGGTAGTCGTAAGCCCATGTGGAGTCAAGCATGATTCGATAGTCGTCTCCTACAGCACGACGAACCGCTTCGCAGATACGAATATCTTCCACGGCGATGCCAGGTGGATGAATCTTGTAGGCTGCCCAACCGTTCTCTTTGTATTTGACGGCTTCTTCGGCATAGTGAGCCGGCGATTCCAGGACCGCAGAACTTGCATAGGCAGGTATCTTTTCCCGGAAGGAACCGAGCAGTTTATGGACTGGTAAATCAGTGGCTTTACCCGCAAGATCCCAAAGGGCTACATCGACGGCGCCAACAAGATTCAATTTTGTGCGCAGCCGTTGCATATTTCTCTGCCAGATTTGTTCCCGGTTAAAAGGGTCCTGACCGACCAATGCGGGTTTTATGACTTTAATGATGTAGGGACCGTCTTCAACCGCTGACCCGAAGGCAGAACCGATAAACGCGTTACCCTCAATGCCTTCATCTGTTTTGATTCGCAGCAGTCCCATTTGCACAGAACGTCTGCTGCTGGTGATGACAGTTCTGGTATAGCGAGTCGCAGGTACATCTTTCCATTCCCACATGGTTACGGTGACGTCGGTGATCTTCATATTGTTGGTCCTCATAAATCGGAGATGCATTATAACTGTTACTTGTAGAAGAACTATATAACTTATCGCAGGATTCAGTATCTCAAAGCCATCTGTGCACTCAGTCAAGCCCAATGACATGAATCGGTGCGTTATGTGTGTAGTGACCAGATACCGGATAATGACCTGGCTCGAGTAGCGGCAGTCAATCGAATACGATACGATGTGGCGGTTTTACCAAAACGTCAAACCGAAGAACAAACGAGGAATTTGCGCTGTTGGGTTTTTCAGGAGTTTTCTGCCGCTTCTGGGCCACAATCTCAATATTTCCCTGCTGATCTCAGATGTAATCCCACCTTACCGGCAGGTGGTCATGCCGTTAGCTGCCGGAAAGTCAGCGTAGCAGCCTGAACCAAGGCAAAAACAGGTGGGTTTGGGGCAAGAATGCGACATTCTGTCTT
>JAPOOX010000248.1 GCA_026713185.1 Gammaproteobacteria bacterium | reverse complement strand
GGCAACGGACCGAATTGGGAACGTAATGCCGCGATCATCCAGCCACTGAGATAAATGTAGGATTTTTCCATGGTACCGCGATGTTTTTTCACCGACATGGCCAGTTGCTGTGCTGTAAAACCGTGCCAGCAACCCAGGGACTGCGTGTAATTTGCCGCATCCAGATCATACTCGGCCATATCCCTGCGCATGATGTCCGCGGTATAGCGGGCAATGTCCAGACCGGTTTTAAACCGGTTCTGAAGTCGCATTCGAGCCACGTATTCGGGATTGATACCCTTCCAGGTACCACGGAAACAATTTTTTACGGCTTGTGTTGCCTGGATTTCTTTGAGGTAGGCTGACATGACAGGTAATTTCCTTTGCAGTGATATTTCAGAGCGCAAATTTACCAGTGAGCAAGCATCTCGAAAATGGAATAATTGGATACTAATATATTCCTGTTGTTCATGTATTGAGCAACGTACTGATTGGCGTCATATTCCCACATCAAATGAAGTCTTTAGCTCTAGCTGGTGATGCCGCTAACCGCAAAAATTGTCTCTGCATCAACTAACAAACAGGAGGATCGATGCGAACATTAACGCAAGAAGAAAATGGGATAGTCACGGGTGGATCTCCACCAATGCCACCAGATGCCGGCTACATATCGCTTGCCGGATATTTCAGTAATTCACATACTCCGGATTTGCCCCCTGCAGGCCAGACAATCTGTACAACGCCTTTCCAAAACCCGACCTGACAACCTTGAGGTCACTGTGAACGGCGCGCTCCCGGGTGCGTCGTTCCCTTCCCCTGTACCCTCGTCACGGTTAGTGATATTTTAACCTCCATGACAGATTCGAGGACAAGGTAAACAAGTGACTAATGCAAACAAGGCCATATCCCCAGCCAACGGCCCCATTGCAGTGACCGGTTCCAGTGGTTATATCGGTTCCTGGATTGTCCGGGATTGTGTAGAGCAGGGATACACGGTAAGAGCCTGCGTACGTGATATCGGCAATGGCGACAAGGTAAATCATTTACTGTCGATGAACGACCAGGGTCTCCGGGGTGAAGTCGAACTCCATTACGGCGATTTGTTCAAACCCGGCAGTTATGACGTCGCCTTCAGAGGATGCAGTGCTGTTATCCACGCCGGTGCAGCGGTGGGTTATAACAGGGAAACCCCCCAGGAAGTTTATGACGGATGTTTCACGGAGGTGGAGCATGTCCTTGAATCGGCTATCAAAGGTGGAGCGCTCAGACGGTTTGTCTTCACCAGTTCATTCGCAGCGGTGGGTCATCCCCGGCCACCTGGATACGTGTTTACCGAAAAGGACTGGTGTGGAGACAATATAGAAGCTTATAACGGTCGCTGGACAGAAGAAATGATTCCGCAGAACCGCGACATTGCCTATGCCATGGCCAAAGCCAACACAGAACGGATGATATACAGGCGAGCGGAAGAAGACGGTTCATTTGAAGCCATGGCCATTCTACCCTTGCATGTGATCGGTCCGCTGATGTGCAGAAATCACGACCAGGGTTGGAGCTGGCAGAACTGCATTCGTTTTATGCTGGCGGGCAAAGACTACAGCAAGAACCAGGGAGGCCGTATGCTGTGGAACATCACCGATGTCCGTGACGTTGCACGTGCCCATCGTCTTTGTGCGGAAAGCACCATCGCCAGGAATGGCTCCCGCTACATTCTTTCCGCCTCTGATCGTTCCGGAGAATTATTCACCTGGCAGTTGCAGAACATGTTGCAGAAATTGTTTCCGCACGTCGGCGAGATTGGCGGAGAAGAAATGGACGGTGACAAACCCTTGCAGCAAACCTACGAATCTCCACGTGCATATTGTCTTCTGGCCAGGCAGGAGCTTGGACTTGAAACCTGTCCCGTTGAGGATTCGGTCAGGGCTACCGGAGATTCCTATTTCAAGCTAGGCTTGCTTTAAAAATATCGTTTATACCGTATATCCTTCCTTTGAAAGCGGCATGGTCCGCACCCTGTGACCGGTTGCGGCAAAGATTGCATTACCCACCGCCGGCGCCAGTGGCGGCAGCCCGGGTTCACCAAGACCCGTGGGGTCAAATTCACCCTCGATAAAATGCACATCAATGTCCGGTGACGCCGGAATGCGCAATACCGGATAGTCATGCAGGTTGGACTGCTCTATACGACCGGCTTCCATGGTTATTTCCTGACCCATCATGGTACTCAACCCATCAATAATGGCGCCCTGAACCTGCGAAATGGCGCCGCTCAAATTAATGATCGGTCCTACATCAACGGCGGCTGTTACTTTATGAACGGTGAGTTTCCTGTTCTGGTCTACCGAAACTTCAGCCGCTTCGGCAATATGTGCGGCATGACTGAAGTGAAATGCAACACCCAATCCGCGCCCGGCTGGTAAATCCCTGCCCCAGCCCGCCTTCTCGGCCGCCAGTCTGGTTACCGCCGCCGCACGGCCGGTATTGAGAGAACGTATATTGCCCGCTTGAAACCAGCGTGGCTCCCCAAACAGTTCCAGCAGGAATTCCAGGTGATCACGGCCAGCCAGATGAGCAAGTTCATGGATGAAACTCTGAACCACAAAAGCGTGGGTATTGGCGCCTGGCGCCCGCCATGGCCCGCAGGGCGTGTCGATATCCAGCATCGACTTTGTACCCCGGACATTCTTGAGATTCAGCAACGGGAATTCAGTATCACTGAAACGGGATCCTGAGACCGGCTTGCCGTCTCTCTGCATACCAATAAAGTGCTGGTCCCAGGCAATGAGCTTACCCTCCTGGTCTACGGCGCCCTTCACCGATTGAAAACCTCCTGATCGAAAGTAATCATGATGGATATCATCTTCCCGGGTCCAGGTCAGTTTTACCGGCTGCGCCATATGCCTGGAAATTTCCACTGCCTCGCAGACGAACTCGGTAGTGAATCTCCTGCCAAAACTGCCTCCAAGACGAGTCTGATGCACAACCACGCGCTCTTCTTCGACGTTGAACAGTTCATTCATGGCTGGAGCAATGGACATCGGACCCTGTGTAGGCACCCACATTTCAATACTGTCTCTGGTTCCGTCCTTGCCGGCGACATAGGATGCCGTGCAATTCATTGGTTCCAGACAGAGATGGGAAACGAATGGATAAGTGTAGTAGCCCTCGATCACCTTGTTGTTTTCGTTGCCAAACCCGGCAGACACATTGCCTTTATCAACGACTACATTCCTGCCTGGTCCATTCTTCAAAGTTGATGCCTGATCAATCATTCCCGTCCAACTGTCCGAGGAAGCGGAAGACTCGTCCCACTGTACCTGGAGTTTGCGTTTTGCATCGAACACTGACCAGGTGCTGTCACCCACGATAGCCACACCGGACATCAACTGCTGTACCCGGCCGTTACCGTCAATGATAAAAGCGTCCACGATACCCGGGAGTTCCTTGATTTCCTGCAGGTTTGCACTCACTGCTTTACCGCCAATAGCCGGACATTTCTGAAAGGCCGCATAGAGCATATCGGGCACCCTGACATCAATACCGAACATGGCCTCACCGGTAACGATCAAAAAGTTGTCCACACCCGATATGGAGGTACCGATGATGGTGTATTCATCGGGATCCTTGAATGTCAGCGAATCTTCGTCCGGTACCGGTTGTTCTACAGCCAGGGCTGCCAGTTGGCCAAAGGTAAGCTTCTGTCCGGCCTGATGAATCACTTCACTGTTTTCAGTTCTGAATTCTTCATGCGGCAGCTCCATGGTTTCCGCTGCCGCGCCTATCAGCATCTCTCTCGCAGAGGCCCCGAGTTTTCGCATCCGGTTAAAATTGGTCGGTATGACCATGGACCCACCGGTCCACTGAGGACCGAATTTCTCTGTATCAATCGGCGATTGCAGTACCTTGACGTCTGACCATTTTGCTCCCATCTCTTCCGCGATGATCATGGGTAGTGCAGTTTTGATTCCCTGACCCATTTCCGGATTGGCTGAGTAGATGGTAATGGTTCCGTCTGAAGCAATCTGTATGAAGGCGTTCAACTCACCCGAGCCCACCAGAGTCTGTAATTCCGCT
>JAPOOX010000247.1 GCA_026713185.1 Gammaproteobacteria bacterium | reverse complement strand
TGCCGGGTGAGCTGGAACACGGCATACAGGTTAATCCTCATGACACGATCAAATTCACTCATGTCATATTCAGTAAAGGGCTTTCCGATATGGATTCCGGCATTATTTACCAGGACATCAAGTTCCGGTTGATGTTCAAGAGATGTGGCAAAAAGGTTGTCGATTTCTCCGGATTCACCCAGGTCTGCGGCAATAGTTGAAACGTCCACATTGAACTCATCCAGCGCATTTTTTGCGCTCTGCAACCCGGACTCACTCGTTGCGGTGAGTATCAGGTTTGCGCCCTGTCGCGCGTAGGCCTCTGCAATGGCAAAGCCAATTCCCCGGCTGGCGCCGGTTATTAACGCTGTACGGCCCGTGAGGCGTAGTGTCTGATGTTCCTCCATCAGAGCCAGACTTCCAGGTTGTTGTGTCGGCCAATTTCCCGGGTGAGTTTCAGATCCAGCACCTCACTCATATCACAGGCAGAGAGCATTGCAGCCACATCCTGCTTCGCCGCTTCGTCCAAGGCTTCATACTCATCCTGGACGCGCTTCAATACGTAGAAGCGAAATGGTTGTGCCATTGTGTTAATCGGTATTCCCATCACTTCGAAATCGCAAAAGCCGACGCCGCGTTCAACCTCAGTGAGTGGCGGCACATCCGCATTCGCGTCAATCCAATCGTTGATGCACTCACAGGCGGCTCTACTTTCCGGTATGTAATCGATAGCGAAGTGCCTTAATACTTCGATTAACGTATCGGGAACTTCGTCTTGTTCCAGATACCTGGTCTCCCTGTCTGCGAACTCTCCAAAGTCAGGCTCAGGTCGATTCATTCGTTCAACCCATCTGAACAGGCGTACGGCATGACGTTGCATCAAAGACAGTGGTTTAGGGTCACGACCCAGGTGCCCATAAAGAGGCGCCATCATGCCAAAATCACCTATGCACGGTTTGCCACCAAGGAAGTAGGGATAATCTGAAAAGTGTGCGTTCAGTTTCTGCAGCATCGACAGGTGCATGGATTCGATCAATTCATGAGTCTCGGGTGTTACGCCCCAGGCAGGATTTACGACAGTTCTGATGAACTTCATCCGATCGGTTGCAGCAGTAACGGCATCCTCCTGGTAGATGGTCTGGAAATGGAACCGTAAGAAATCCTGCTGGTCCTGATCGAAGTTCCAGCGGTAGTGCATACACTGACGCAGCAGCCCTTCTGCAGCAATCGCATCGAGCAGTCGACTCACTATGCGCTGCCGGGGTGTTGCAGGAGAAAAAATGTGGCCGCTCAGTTGTTCGAAGTGGTCAATGATTGCTACACCATCGCGAATAACGCTACCGTCGGGAAACTCAATAGTCGGTATCCCTCTGCGTCCACCAGCCTTGGGTAACACTGAATCATAGAAGTGAGGGGATGAATGAGGCTCTTCGTGATAGTCGATGCCAGCTTTGATCAGATAGCTGCGAGCTCTGCCCGTGTACAAAGACATAGGCGAACCATAAAGAGTGATTGGCTTCATTTAAATTTCCCTGGTGACAACTATTGGGTGTATTCGATTCTTCCTGGACTCTAACCTGGCAATTTGGTCTCACTTGCCAGGGCTCCTGCAAACCTGACAATTGATCCAACAGTATCCAGCGTCAATTCAGGAATAACGTCGGGCATCACTATTTCAGGCACATGAGGAGCACCGTCTACTGTATATGATATGGCTGAAACTCCTGAATCCTGTAATTTTCTGGCATATATTGCGCCGTCATCCCTGATGAGATCAAGTTCGTAATTGGTAATGATATGCGGGGGCAAGCCTCTCAATACCTTGTTGGTCGCGTGAAATGGCCACGCCAAAGGATCGTACTCATGCTTATCACCGGGGTCATAAACCCTGGTCATCGTGCGCATCATCTCCAGGGTTCCCTGGTAACCTTCATTTTCCCTCCATGAAAGTAGTTCAGGAGGCACAGACGAGTAAAAACCCAGAATCATTGGCGCCATCGCAAAGACACCATCGATCTTGTTTATCCATCCCTCCAGATTTGCCTTTATAGCGGTTGCAATTGCAAGATTTCCCCCGCCGGACTCACCTGCAATGACAATTGAGGAGATGTCCAGGCTGGATCGATTATCATGGACCCAATGCACAGCCCTGGCACAGTCATTCAGGCCCGCAGGAAAAGGATGGATCCCGAGTGCACCGCCGGCATTTCTGAATTCAACACCAACAACGACCATTCCCTGTTGCGCCAGGGTCTTGCGCCACCTGACAGCAGACGGGTTTTGCGTTGATGTAAAAGACATTCCACCACCGTGTATATGCACGATACAAGGAAGATTCCTTGATTGTTTTTCTGGTCGATCAATATAGAGAGCTATTTCATTGGCATCGACGCCGCGGACAGTTTCTTTTGAAGTTACGAGATCAGCAAATTCAGGCATCGCGGCAAGAGCAGCGGCATCCCCGCTCTGGAGCATTTTTTCCATTGCGCCTACCCAGTTCAGGCTGTCTTCGTAGGATGAAGTCATTGTTATCTTTGGGAGGAATTCTCCGGGGTTGCCCGGGGGTGCTGCACCCATTATCTTACGAACCCTGGGGTCCAGCCGCACATCTTCCAACAGGGTCAGATCAGGATTACCCAACCTTCCCGGAAGTGTTACATCGAGATTGCAATCAGCCGGTTGCACTGAAGCAGCACCCGTTGCCCGACCGATTTGCATAGCGGGAACCAGCGCACCAGTTGCTAACAGGCCTCGCCCCACCTGCCTGAAAAATTGGCGGCGCCCCGACAGATAGCGCACTCGATTCCGCACGTCAAATTTCATGATAATCCCTTTAATCTACTGGGGTCGGAGTAAAGTGCCGGAGTAAAATTCATTTTACTCCGGCACTTTACTCCGACCCCGGATTCCGCGACCCCGGATCCCGGGTTCTCTAGCGTGCGCCGAAGAACCTGGTTACTTCCACACCAACATGCCTTGGCATGTTCCATGTGCCTTGTCGGCCGTAGGTCGTATTAGATCCTTGTATGTTAGTGACATACGCTTCATCGGTAACATTCCGAACAAACAGTCGGGCAGAATACAAGTCATCGCTGCTATGCCAGTTCATATTGAAGTTAAGAATCGTGTAGGGGTCCGTAGAATCTTTCTTTTGATTGAACTCCCGATAAAACACTCGCGATCTGTAACTTGCGTCCAGACTTACCGATAAGTGCCCACCCAGATCAAGCGGGGTGTTGTAGGTAAGGCCGATATTGACACTGGTATCAGGCGCATAACTAAGGGGATTCCCTTTGTTTTCCAATAAACCGAGTTCTGCCCTCAACGTATCAGTGTTCAGGAAATGCCCGTATTCCGTATCAAGCAAGGTTAGCCCGGCATTAACACCCCAGTTTTCGGTCATGATGGAAGACAGCTCGAGTTCGAGACCGACTATCTCTGCATCACCGGCGTTGGTAATAACTCCCTGAATCCCGATCACCTGGGCGGTCTGGAAATCTGAATAGTCGTATTGAAAAGCCGCAGCCCTCAGGGTTGTGGCGCCATCGGCGAAGCTAGCCTTGTAACCGATCTCATAGGAGTCGACTGTCTCGGGGTCCCAGGGGGGATTACAATCAGATGCATTCACCCCACCTACCTTGAATCCTTCTGAATAACTCGTATACATCATGCTGGTGTCCGAGAGATCATACTCGACCGAGGCTCTGACCGTGTTCTCTGACTCATCCCATGCCTGTACAAACAAATCGGGGCCGCAGCGCTCTAAAATAGGAACAGGATTCGGGGGGAATTTCGCCAGAAAGGTAATCGTATGGCCTTCTTCCTTTTCTTCCACGGTTCTGCGAATGCCGGCGCCAATGCGGAGCCTGTCTGTCACCGACCAGGTTCCATCTACAAATATTGCTCTGGATTTGGTATTGAAAAGGGGTTCTTTAAAATCAAGTTGAATTGGAACAGGCAGTGGAATTAACGCCGGTACGGGAAAATCGAAAAAGAGAATGCTGGGGCGATCATCATCCATGTAGTAGAACCCGACGATCCAGTCAAGATTCCCATTTGTGCCCGATACGTTAATCTCCTGGGTAAATGTCTCGTTCTCAGAGATACTCAGCCTGTCAAAGAGCCCAATGCTTGTGCCATCTGCCGGGCCGAGGAATTCATCGTACCAGTCCTGGTATGCGGTTATGGATTTAACGTTAATACTATCAATACCCCATTCGAAGGCAATGCTGTACATATCATATTCACGGTCTGAATCTGTATGCCCTCTGTTATAAACTTTCCTCGGTTCCTCCGTAAACAGAATACTCGAAGGTGGTGAGGTTAAAACATTTACAGGAGGCAACCCGGAAGCAACGCCAAGATCGAAGTGCTGATGGATCATGGGCCAGTGCTCCCAGGGGCCATCTGATTGACTGGTTCCATAAGTGAAGGTTGCATCCATATTGTCTGTCAGGTCGGCAGCAATGATCAGACGCAGGTTGGATTTTTTCCCCTTCATCAAATCGTCTTCACCAGGCTCGAGGTTTTCTATCCAACCCTCTCCGGCATTCAGATAATTAGCAGCCAGACGAAAAGATACTCTGTCCCCGACAGGACCACTGACAACACCTTCTATCGTAGCGTGCTCGTAGCCGGCGTAACCGGCTTTGATATAACCTCCAAACTCATCCGAGGGTCTTGCAGAGATGTAGTTAATGGCACCGCCTGTAGCATTTCGGCCATAGAGGGTACCCTGGGGTCCTCGCAGGATCTCTACCCGTTCAAGATCCAGCTGGGATAACTGAGAACTGGAAGCGACAGCTTGCACGACACCATCGATGCTCACCATGACCCCTGGCGCCTGCACGAATTCGCCAATACCGCGTATCGCAACCTGGCGTCTGCCGAGAAATTCGCCGTAATGCAGACTGGGTACCAGGTACTGTATGTCAGAAATATCGGAAATACCTTTCGCACTCAGTTCTTCAGCGCCAAGTGCAGATATCGACGCAGGCGTAGTTAACACAGATGCATCCCGTTTCAGCCCTGTAACAACTATTTCTTCAATGGTCGACATGTCAACCGGTTCTGCTGCTGTCACCGGCGTGGATAAGATAAGCGCGGTTATAAAAAATAAACCAGACCCTATAAACCCTGAACCTGAAAACATTGTTTTGTTTTTCACAGATTACTCCTGACAAATAATCGGTGTCCCCCATGAAGACACCAGTCCTCAAAAAGAATGATTTGACTAATGGATATCAGTAGCATGACTTGACTTATCCATAGTCAACTATTACTTTATCACAATTATATGTCCATAGTAGACTACTTTTATATAAAATATATCCATCACTGACGAGCACCTGTCCAGGACTGAACACGAGTCTGTTATTTTCTATGCAAATCATTGATTTATAATAACATTACTGATATGTATCAGATCAGAAAAGCTACATTAAGACTTGATGGACAGAAACTGCGAGCGACCAGATTTACTCAGGAGAAATGAGCATTGGCGATCACATACCCCAAGCGAACACTTAAAAAAAACAGGAATCGCGATAAATTAGTGACTGCCGCCTGTCTTTTGTTTTCGAGGAATGGGTATCAATATACCACCCTGGAAGAAATTGCTAATGAGGCTGGCATACATGTACAAACGTTGTA
>JAPOOX010000243.1 GCA_026713185.1 Gammaproteobacteria bacterium | reverse complement strand
TTCACTGACCCGGTAGACCGGGCGACAATGGAACAGATACACCAGTCTGAAGTCGGGCAACTGCATACTTTTAACGGTAGATTCCATGATGATCAGTTTGATGAATTGCTGTTTCGTTTTCGAGCACGTAATTATCCTGACTCTCTGTCTCCGGATGAAAAGGATCGTTGGCATAAATTCCGCAGGACTCGCTGGCAGGGTGGTAATCAATTCAAGATAGTGATGGACGAAATTGATCGATTGCTGACAACTCATGGAGAATCTGACTGTCTGCGGGATCTGAAGTCATATTTGACAAAAATAGGCGCCACAGCAGGGGTCTTGTGAACACTAGTTCAGAGTTATGGATGGCAGGCTGTTCGTGCTGACTTTCTGATGTTGGTATACTGATTACCCTGGTGACATGGAAGGCTTGTCAGATTGTCCAGCCATTCAATTGAATTTGAAAATATAGTCAAATCATACAATGACAAGCTGGTCATACATGATTTGTCTCTGGCGTTACCTGCCGCCGCAACGACAGCGATTGTAGGGGAGAGCGGTAGTGGCAAGTCAACACTTCTGCAACTTGTCAATGGACTGATATTACCGGATTCCGGCACTGTACGGGTACATGGAGATTTGCTGGATTACAGTCGTTTGACCACCCTGCGACGGTCCATGGGTTACGCGGTACAGGGAGCGGGATTGTTCCCCCACCTTACAGTTCGGGAAAATGTGGTTCTGATGGCCAGAAAGGAAGGATGGTCTGCCCGAAAAATCAGTGAGCGATATGACAATTTGCTGTCATTGTTTGATCTGGACGATGAATTGTCCGGGCGGTATCCGCACAGCTTGTCCGGGGGGCAGGAACAACGGGTGGGATTGTGCAGGGCAATGATGCTCAACCCACCCCTGTTATTACTGGATGAGCCTTTTTCGGCACTGGACCTCATTACACGGGAGTCCATCTACGATGAGATGCTGCGACTTGAGAATTCTACGGCAAAATCTATCCTCCTGGTGACACATGACATCAGCGAGGCAGTAAAACTTGCACAGCACCTTGTCATTCTGAAGCAGGGTCAGGTTATCCAGCAGGGTAACTTACAGGAAATTCAATCAAACCCTGCTGCTGATTACGTCAGTCAGTTATTTAGGGGGATGTCAAATGATGATGGCTGACCCACGCCGTATTGTCGTTTTATTTCTGCTGTTTCTGATCAGTATACCGGCGCACTCAGACCTTATTACCATAGGCAGTAAAAACTTCAGCGAAAATTATCTGCTGGCTGAAATCATGGCACAATCGCTGGAACTGGAAGGGTTTACTGTCGATAGAAAATTCGGCCTGGGTGGAACATTGGTATGTTACGAAGCTTTGGAGAGAGGCGAAATTGATGTCTATGCAGAATATACCGGCACCCTGTCCCAGGTCATTCTAAAGACTAAAAATCTAAAGCCGAAAATTGCCGAACTGAATACATCGGTCTCGAGCCTTGGTTTGCAGGTGCTTGATTCCTTTGGTTTCAACAATACCTATGCCATGGCGATGAAGGAAAAGCTGGCGATTGAAAAAGGCATAACCCGGATATCGCATCTGGCGGACCACCCGGAACTGCTTCTGGGTTTTTCACTGGAATTTCTGAACAGGGAAGATGGCTGGCCCGGGATGGCCAGTACTTACAGCCTGTCCGGGAAACCAGTGGGTATCGAACATGGATTGGCCTATCAGGCTATCGACGAGGGTACCATTGATGTCACCGATGCCTATTCTACTGACGGGGAGTTGTCCCGCTATACATTGACAATACTGGATGATGATAGAGGTTACTTTCCACAATATTTGGCAGTCCCGTTTGTACGCTCGGATTTGCCGGATGGAGCGCGAGATATTCTGCTTCGCCTGACGGGCAGGATCGACAATCAAAGGATGCTTGAACTCAACAGCAGGACAACTGTCGACGGCAAGAGCTTTGCAGAAGTTGCGAGTGAATTTATCAGGGAAGAAAATCTTGGCGAGACTGAAATTGAAGACAGGCTTGTTTCCTCAATACTGCACAATTCCATTACCCACCTTAAGCTGACGATAATTGCATTGGCCCTGGGTTGTCTTTTTGGTTTGCCTCTGGGCATTCTTGTTTATCGAAACCGGTCAGCGTCAAGAGTCACTGTTTATGTTGCAGGATTGCTGCAGACGGTCCCTTCCATTGCATTGCTGGCATTAATGATCCCTCTGTTCGGGATTGGTGAGTGGCCGGCGATCGTGGCTCTTTTTCTGTACTCCCTGTTACCCATACTCCGTAATACTGTGACTGCACTGGTCACCATTGACCCTTTGTTGAAACGGGTAGCTGAAGCCATTGGGCTTTCCAGATGGGAGCAACTGCGCCACGTGCTATTGCCAATGTCACTACCCAATATTCTGGCCGGAATCCGTACAGCCGCCATTATCAGTATTGGCACGGCAACACTGGCCGCATTTATCGGTGCCGGAGGGCTTGGCGAACCCATCGTCACCGGTCTTGCGTTGAACGATACGAATTTGATTCTTCAGGGTGCACTACCGGCGGCAGGTCTGGCAATTATGGCTGAACTTTTCTTTGAGTTGCTGGAAAGGTTACTGGTGAAACCCCACATGTTGAAAGGACAGTTGCCGACCTGATTTCTGTCACTACAATGTAAATCAGACCCAGGACAGCGCTCCCGGAACCTCTGTTGCAGAAAAAAAGGCCGTCAATGCACGGAGAAGATAATCCGAATCCCTGGTACCGGCAAGTTCACGTATGGAGTGCATTGCAAAGGTCGGTACACCCACATCCAGTGTCTTTACGCCAATTTCACTCGCGGTCAGCGGACCAATTGTGCTGCCGCACATCAAATCGCTTCTATTGATGAATTTCTGAAAGGGAATTTCCTGTTGCTCGCAGATGTTGGCAAAGAATGCCTCTGTTTCACTGTTGGTTGCGTATCGCTGATTGGCATTGATCTTGATGACTGGTCCCTGATTCAGAATTGGTCCGTGATTGGCATCATGTCGATCGTCGTAGTTTGGGTGAATACCATGGGCATTATCTGTTGAAATCAGCAATGACCTGTCAATGACCCGGTGTCTTGTCTCAGTATCCGGGATCAGTCTCTCTATCACTGATTTCAGAAAGGGACCAAGAGCCCCGGAAGCAGAAGTACTGCCAACTTCTTCATGGTCATTGCAGACCAGTATGCACAAACTCTGATCTCCGGCGTCGATCAGGCTCTGAAGACCAATATAACAGCTCAGCAGATTGTCCAGTCGGGCGCCAGCAATAAATTCGTCCTGAAGTCCGATAATCGCTGGTGGATTCCTGTCGTAGAATGACAATTCATAGCCGAGTATCCGGCCATTTTCACTGTCGCCATATTCCTTATGTATCTGATCAAGCAGAATCGACTCAATGGTTTCTTCATCATCCGCCTGCATGAGAATAGGTGGGATATGCTGTTGTGGATTGATACTTCTTGAGTCGTTAACACCACGGTCAAGGTGTATCGCCAGGCTGGGAATCACACCAACGGAACTGTTGAAGTTAATCAGGAGATTATGAATGGCTGATCCCTTTGCAAGGGTCACACGACCGGCAAGGCCGAGGTCCCGGTCGTACCAGGGGTTCAACAAAACACCCCCATAGACTTCAACTCCCAGTTGCAGATATGAATGTTTACGAATTACCGGATTCGGTTTGACTCTGAGGCAGGGGCTGTCAGTGTGGGCGCCAACAAGCCGAATACCGGTTTCAAGTGGGATTTTTTCGCCCAGGACAAAGGCTACAATCGAGGATTGGTTACGTGTTACATAGTATCTTCCGGGTTGGATATCCCAGGAGTCTCTTTCTTCAAGTTTCTGAAAATTGTTATCAATCAGTTTGGATGCCATATTCGTGACCGCATGAAACGGTGTAGGGGAATGCTGTAAGAAATTCAGGAATTCCTGGTTTATTGAGTTCATGGGCGCTCCTTTGATTGAAGTGGAATTCTAACAACTATCCCTTATGGCCAGAATGTGAATTGAATAACAGTGGAAGTTAAGTGTGTTACCCGGGATACCTTGATAGTAAAGCGTTCGGTTTCTACAATACACCATGCGCCGATATGAGTTCAGTAAATGGATTGTGTTTGAACTTTCGGGAACCCACCTTGAGTTATTGTAACGGAATTAATAGACCCGGTTAACGGGAGCGAGAGTACCTTATGGGATTTACATCACAGATTCTACATTCAGACAGACGGGGTGGAGTTGAACATGGGTCGATACACAAACCCATACATACTGCGGTGACCTTCGGATATGATGATGCACATGATCTGGCGGCAGTATTCCAGGGTCGTCAGCAGGGTTATTCCTATGGGCGACAGGTTAATCCTACGGTAAATGCCCTGCAGGAGAAGATTACGATTATGGAAGGGGGGGTGGCAACAGCTGCTTTTTCGACAGGGATGGCTGCAATCGGCACAACACTGTTTTCACTGTTACGTAACGGTGATCATTTTGTTTCTTCTTCTTTCCTTTTTGGTAATACCAACAGTCTGTTCAACTCATTTGCAGCACATGGGATCGAAGTGTCTTTTGTCGATGCAACCTCTGTTGATGCAGTTGCAGCGGAAATTCGGGACAACACCAGAATGGTGTTTGTGGAGACAATTGCCAACCCGAGGACACAGGTTTCCGATCTTGAGGCTATCGGAAAATTGTGCAAACAGCACAATCTGGTTTATTTCGTGGACAACACGTTGACCACTCCCTACCTCTTTCAGCCCAAAGATGCAGACGCCAGTCTCAGCATCAACAGCCTGACCAAGTATATCGGAGGACATGGGAATGCACTTGGAGGGGCGGTAACCGAACTGGCAAATTACGACTGGTCTGAGTATCCCAATATTTATGACACCTACAAAAAGGGTGATCCTTCCAACTGGGCAATAACCCAGATCAAAAAGAAAGGTTTGCGCGACTTTGGGGCTTCGCTTGGGCCGGAAGCAGCCCATCACATATCAGTAGGTTCTGATACATTGGCGCTGCGTATGGACAGGTCGTGCCGGAATGCATCAACCCTGACGTCATTTCTTGTACAGCACTCTGGGATTAGTCGTGTCTACTACCCCGGACTGGAAGAACACCCCCAGTATGAACTTGCCCGCTCCCTGTTCCGATATCCTGGCGCCATATTCAGTATTGAACTGAAAGACATGGACTGTTTTGAATTCCTGAACAGGCTGGAACTGTTTATCTGCACCAGTAACCTGGGAGATAACCGCTCCCTGGCAATACCTGTTGCCCATTCAATTTACTATGAAATGGGACCGGAAAGGCGTGCTTCCATGGGGATTGATGATTCCCTGGTTCGGTTTTCAATTGGTATTGAAGATACCGATGATCTGGTTACGGATCTAGAGCAGGCCTTGTCTTAGAGAAAACGGTATCATCTCTATTCGAAGGATGAAATTTCTGCAATTCTGACTTTTTACTGATTTTAAGGTGATAACAGTGACAACATTGGTGATGAATACAGACTTACCGCTACCCAACAAGCGATCCGGAAAAGTAAGAGATCTTTATGATATGACGTTACCGGACGGTACCGATGGTATTTTAATAGTAGCCAGCGACAGAGTCAGCGTGTTCGACGTGGTTTTGGAAAATGGCATACCCGGTAAAGGCATACTTCTGACCAGGGTCTCCAGATTCTGGTTTGATTTCTTTGCAGATTCAATCAAGCATCATCTGGTTTCTACCGACCCGGCAGATATTGAGGGCTTGACTGGAGATCAACGAGCGATGCTTGAGGGCCGTATCATGATCTGTCGGAAGACCAATGTTGTACCGGTAGAATGTATTGTCAGGGGATATTTGACCGGGAGCGGCTTCAAGGACTACCAGAACACCGGTAAAGTATGCGGTATCACACTGCCGGGCGGGATGGTAAACAGTGATCGGATTGATGAACCGATTTTTACGCCATCGACCAAGGCAGATGAAGGTCATGACGAAAACATCAGTTTTGATGAGGCTTGTGGTCTGGTTGGCGGGACCTTGATGCGAAACATTCGCGAGAAGTCTCTCCGCATTTACAAAACCGGCAGAGAATATGCCCGTGAACGGGGCATCATCATCGCAGATACAAAATTCGAATTCGGCCTGGAAGCCGGTTCCGATGAGCCTGTACTCATTGATGAGGTATTGACACCTGACAGCTCGCGCTTCTGGCCAGCAGACAACTGGGAGCCGGGTAGAGAACAAAACAGTTTTGACAAACAATACGTGCGCAACTACACCCAGGAACTTGTTGATGTTGGCAGGTGGAACAAGGAATATCCCGGACCTGCATTACCCGATGATGTCATCAATAACACAATCGCACGTTATGAGGAAGCCTTGAGCCGATTGACAGCTTAAAACAGGTGTCTCAGGCATAATTACGATTTGTTTTTTTCAGTCTTAAACGGCTAAAGGCGGATAACAGACTCCTGTACCACCGAGTCCGCAGTAGCCATTGGGCACCTTGGCGAGATATTGCTGATGGTAATGCTCGGCGTAATAAAATTCCGTTGCAGGGCGAACCTCTGTAGTGATACTGCCATAGCCTTCTTGTCGCAGGCAGGCCTGAAAGCAATGAAGACTGTCTTCAGCCTGCTTGAGTTGATTGTCATTGAACGTATAGATACCGGAGCGGTACTGGGTCCCAAGATCGTTATCCTGACGCATACCCTGCGTGGGATTATGGCTTTCCCAGAAAAGTGAAAGCAAGTCCTGGTAGTCCACTATTGCCGGATCAAAAACCACCAGGACGACTTCGTTATGTCCAGTCAACCCGGAACAGACTTCCTCGTAGGAGGGATTTGGAGTATAGCCGCCTGAATAACCCACCGCGGTTACATGGACGCCTTCTCTCTCCCAGAATATTCGCTCTGCTCCCCAGAAACAGCCCAAGCCGAAGATGGCCTGTTCCAGGTGGCTGGGGAAAGGTGGTTTCAATGGTTTACCATTGACGTAGTGTGAAGCTGGCACAGGCATTAATTCATCACGGCCGGCCAGCGCAGTTTCTGCTGTTGGTAATTCCATTTTTTTACTGAATAGACCCATGATTTCCACTCTTCGATGATTTGTAGTGATGAACTGAGCAACGAATGATATAACAGTCTGAGCAGAGGAGTTTGTCTGAAATTCAGTTAATTTTCCAGTAAAAGAGGCCTGATGGATATTACAAGATGAGCCTGTTTGATGAAGTAACAGAACGGCGCGGTACATACAGTACCAAGTGGGACAAGTATCGGGATACCGATATATTGCCGATGTGGGTTGCGGATATGGATTTCAAGTCTCCGCCACAGATTACTCAGGCTATAGTGAACAGGACTGAGCACGGTATTTATGGTTACACAGATCCACCGGATGAACTCATAGAGGTCTTTCTTGGTTACCTGCAGCGTCAATTTGACTGGACTGTCAGTCATGAAGAACTTGTGTTTATTCCAGGAGTGGTACCGGGTCTGAATGTAGCCTGCCGGGGTTTCGTGGACCCTGGTGAGTCGGTCATAACCGTAACACCGGTTTATCATCCTTTTCTTGAGGCGCCGAAAAATACCGGGCATGAATTGATCCGGGTACCAGTTGATCAGGTGGATGGATCATATCGCTACCCATTGAATGGGCTGGAGCAATCTATAGATAACAGTTGTCGTTTGTTATTGTTGTGTAATCCATTCAATCCAGTGGGCAGAATGTTGACCAGGAATGAACTGAACGGGATTGCCAACATTTGTCTTCAGAATGAATTGACAATCTGTTCCGATGAGATTCATTGTGACTTATGTTTTGATGGCCGGCGACATATCCCAATGGCAAAGATCAATCCTGACATTGAGGACCATCTCGTGACTTTGATGTCGCCAGGGAAAACATTCAATCTTTCTGGTATTGGGGGCGGCATTGCGATCATCCGGAATCCGGACCTTCGCGAGAAGTTCATCGCTGCCAGCGAAGGAATTACTGGTGATGTAAATCTTTTTTCTTTTGAGGTGATGCTGACTGCCTATCGCGATTGCGAACACTGGCGAGAAGAATTGATTACCTGCCTGCAGGCCAATCGTGATTATCTGAAACAGCGGCTGGACAGTGTTCCCGGATTATCCATGAATAGGGTGGAAGCGACCTATCTGGCCTGGATCGACACCAGGCAACTGAATCTCCAAGATCCAACAGGATTTTTTGAGTCATCAGGTGTTGGTTTGTCAGATGGTACACATTTTGGGAGTCCTGGTTATCTGCGATTGAATTTTGGATGCCCGATGGAAATTCTTGAACAGGCTTGTGATCGAATCGAACACGCCGTCCTGTACAATAGTTCTGTAGTTCGTTAGCAAATTCTACTGAACAGGTTGCTCTGAGGAGATTCACAAGATGTTGGAATCACTGGAAATTGCGGTATTAACGGTGTCTGATACGCGTACGCTGGAAACTGACACTTCAGGTCAGTTTCTCTGCGATTCACTTGAGCTTGCCGGTCATCATCTGGCAGACCGTTACCTGGAAGTCGATGATGTGTACCGACTCAGAGCAAAGGTTTCGCAATGGATTGCGACGCCGGAGGTGGAAGTGATACTGCTTACCGGGGGTACAGGATTTACCTCCAGGGACTTGACCCCGGAAGCGATAGTTCCCTTGCTGGATAATACGATTGAAGGTTTCGGAGAATTGTTCCGGCACCTGTCCTATCTGGAGATAGGTACGTCCACGTTACAGTCTCGGGCTTTGGCAGGGTTTGCCAACAATACACTTGTGTTTTGTATTCCCGGTTCCACGGGTGCCTGTAGAACAGCCTGGGATGGCATTCTGCGAGAGCAGCTTGATATTAATCATCGACCCTGCAATTTTGCTGAATTGATCAGACGGGATAGCCACTCTTGAATTCCCCATTGCTTCCAGTCGATGAGGTTGTTGAGTATTTATTGCAAAATGTAGAGTGCACAGCTGGTTCGACTGTAAGGAATCTTGATGATGCGCTTGGTCGTTACCTCTCCCGGGACATACACTCACCTGTCAATGTTCCTCCGGCTCCAAACAGTTCCATGGATGGATATGCTTTTGACGCTCGGGATAAATCGATAGTAATCGGTGGCGTTTACGAAATCAGTGATCGGATTC
>JAPOOX010000242.1 GCA_026713185.1 Gammaproteobacteria bacterium | reverse complement strand
TTGCGGCTGGTCGAATGTTGACCTGTTCCGGATCATATTCATTCATTCGCAGGTCCTGAAGTCCTGTGGGTTGAATTGACGTTCACAGCAAAGCTCTGAGATATCTTCCAGTATCGGACACCTGTGAGTGGGAAACCTGTTCAGGTGTTCCCTGAGCAATTACCTTCCCGCCTTCAGGTCCACCATTGGGACCCAGATCGATCAACCAGTCTGACGTTTTGATTACATCCAGATTGTGTTCAATGACCGTAACCGAGTTGCCCGCATCGACCAGTCGGTTGAGTACAGCCAGCAGTTTTTTGACATCATCAAAATGAAGGCCGGTGGTAGGTTCGTCAAGTATGTAAAAAGTCTTTCCAGTTGCCACTTTCGACAATTCACGTGCAAGTTTAATACGTTGGGCTTCGCCGCCTGAGAGAGTTGTAGAGGGCTGGCCAAGGTGCAGGTAATCGAGCCCAACATCGATCAAAAGTTGCAGCTTGTTGAGAATTCCTGGATGTTCGGAAAAATGTTCCATCGCTTCGGCTACGGTCAGTTCCAGGATATCCGCTATGGATTTTCCCTGATACTTTACTTCCAGCGTTGCCTCGTTAAATCGACTGCCCCGGCACTCTTCGCACTTGACATGCACGTCGGACAGAAAGTGCATTTCAATCTTGCGGACACCGTCTCCCTGACAGGCTTCACAGCGCCCGCCTTTGACGTTGAAAGAGAATCGCCCCGGTTTGTAACCCCGCATTCTGGAACCTGGCAACATTGAAAAAAAACTGCGAATGGCATCAAAAACCTTGATATAGGTAACCGGATTACTGCGTGGTGTTCGTCCTATCGGTCGCTGGTCTATGGCTACTACCTTGTTTAACTGGTCAAGCCCTGAAATGCTCTTATGGGCGCCTACACGCCGTGTGGATTGATGAAATGCCCGTGCCATCGCCGGATACAATATATCGTTCACCAGAGTGGATTTTCCTGCACCGGATACGCCCGTAATGGCGGTCAATACACCGAGAGGGAACGCCACATCAATATTTTGCAGATTATTTGCAGTGGCGCCTTCAATCCTGACATGCCCCCTGGGTAGACGTCTGACTGCTGGTATTGCGATCCGGGTTCTGCCGGAAAGGTAATTCCCGGTAATAGAAGTTGTTTTCTTTTCCAGGCTCGCAGGTGTCCCGGCGTGTACAATGCTGCCACCCCGCACACCGGCGCCTGGACCAAAGTCAAGCACATAATCCGCTGAACGTATGGTTTCCTCATCGTGCTCTACAACCACAACAGTGTTACCGATGTCCCGCATACGCTGTAATGTGGTAAGCAGTTTTTCGTTATCTTTCTGATGCAGACCTATGCTGGGCTCATCAAGAATATAGATTACACCAGACAACTCTGACCCAACCTGACTTGCCAGTCTGATTCGCTGTGATTCTCCACCAGACAGGGATGGTCCCAACCGGTCCAGGGACAGGTAGGAAAGCCCTACAGAGTTCAGGAATGCGAGGCGATTACAGATTTCCTTGAGTATTTCAGCAGCAATCTCACCTGCAGCCCCGGGTAATTTCAAGTTACGAAAGAAATCATGGGTTTCGTCGATAGTCCAGCTCGAAACATTGACCATGGTTTCTCCGCCAACCTTGACAGCAGCACTCTCCGGCCGCAGTCGAACACCATGACAAGAGGTGCAGGGAGAATTGGCAAGGTATTGAGAATACCAGCGTTTCATGCCATCTGAGCGAGTCTTTCGGAAGCGCCGCATAAGAGTATTGAGAGTTCCTTCATATCGGGAAAATCTGGCGCCATATCTGCCCCAGTCAATTTCGAATCGGTTTTCTCCGGCGCCATTGAGCACCAGATTCTTTTGCTTTGCGGTCAATTCTTTCCACGGTCTGTCTATTGGAATATTGAGTTGTTCGAATACCTGTCGATAGAAGGTCACTACGGCGTTCCGGTCTTCGTCTACTCGTCCGACTGTTTTAATAGCGCCATTTCGAATGGAGAGCGTATCATCAGGTATCAGCAAATCCGGATCAAAAGTCATCTGGGTACCAAGACCATTACAATCGTGACACATGCCCTGGGGATTGTTGAAGGAAAATCCCTGTGGTGTCAGTGAAGGGAAGGAGATTCCGCAATGACCACAGGACAGGTTTTCGGAGAATACCCTGTCAGGGTCTGATTCAGTTGCGGCAATCAACATGCCATCTCCAAGAGAGAGAGCAGACTCAACGGATTCGTTCAGTCTTTCAATGATGTTACCCCGGATCACAATGCGGTCCACAACTGCTTCAAGAGTGTGTTTCTTTCTCTTGTCCAGGAATTCCACTTCGTC
>JAPOOX010000313.1 GCA_026713185.1 Gammaproteobacteria bacterium | reverse complement strand
GCCAACCACTTTGCACCTGGTCTCATCGAATTTATTAAACCTTTGATCATGGGCCGCAATCCCCTGGACATCGGCAGGATCTGGTGGGACCTGTGGAAAATGAACCGTTCTGTCTCCACCTATGTCATTGGCGCGATTGATGTCTGCCTCTGGGATATCAACGGCAAGCTTGCCGGCCAACCCATTCACCGGCTCCTGGGTACCTGCAAGGATGAGGTTCCTGCCTACTCCAGTACCGCCTACCATGAGACTATCGAAGCCTATGCGGAAGAAGCCGTTTTGTTCAGGGATCTGGGCTGGCCCGCGCATAAACTTCATCCACATGGCGATCCGGACATGGATATAGCCATTTGTCAGGCGGTGCGCAAGGCGGTTGGTGATGATATGCAACTCATGCTCGACTCCATGTGGGCATATCGCTATCCAGATGCTCTCAGAGTCGGGAGGGCCATAGAGGAACTGGATTATTACTGGTATGAAGACCCTCTCGTGGAAGAAGATATTTACAACTACACAAAATTGCATCAGAAACTGGATATACCCATCATGTCCACGGAGTATGCACCGGGTCGTTACTATGGCATGACACAATGGATTACCGAACAGGCTACAGACATCCTGAGAGGAGACGTAGCCGTAACCGGCGGGATCACTCCCCTGGTACGTCTCTGCCACCTTGCCGAAGGATTCAACATGAACTGTGAAATCCATCACGGCGGCAACAGTCTGAATAACGTGGCCAACCTGCACGTAACCATGGCTGTTCCCAACTGTGAATTCTATGAAGTTTTCCCCTGTACCGGCGCCAACAAATACGGCCTGGTGGAAGATATCGAAGTGGACGAGAGAGGTCTTGTCCATGCTCCCACAGAACCCGGGCTGGGTTATGATATCGACTGGGATCTGTTGAACAGTGAACATACTGCAACGCTGGAATAAATGATGCGAATATTTAATTCCCTGCAAGCGTTTCGCCAAATCGCCAGTTTAATTTGTGTAGCGATTCTTGGTCTGACACAGGGTTGCGCCACTATGACAGAGGCTGAGTGCGTAATGGCGGACTGGCGGGTAATAGGCGACAATGACGGCGCAGCGGGAGAACCATCGACCAGACTTGACGACCATCAGAAGGCGTGTGCAAAACACGGAATAACGCCAAATCGCGCAGAGTATGAGAAGGGTCGGCAACGTGGTCTCCAGTTCTACTGCACCCGGGATAACGGTTACATTGTTGGTCGTCGTGGTACCGCGTATCACGGTGTCTGTACGGGCTCTTTGAGGCATCAATTCGAGTCAGGTTACCTTATTGGTCGGGATATCTTTGTAGCGGAAACTGAAGTCGAACGAATCCGGTCAGAAACAGACAGTTTGAAGTCACGGATTCGCAGATTGGAGCAGGACTCAGACGAATTAAACGACAGAATTATCTCCGGTAATCTTTCGGATGATGATCGTAAGGCGGCGTTGAACGACATCAAATACAAGGATCGTGAAATTGAAGATCTCAGGAGGCAACTGGAAGATGTCATTGCCCACAAGGCGATAGCCGAATATGAGTTACTCAGGGCTCTTGGAAGGGCTCATGGCCTGCCATTTCCATAATGGAGTCGGAGTAAAGTGCCGGAGTAAAACTACCCATATCCGCACGATCAGGTCAGATGTAAAGATTTACTCCGGCACTTTACTCCGACCCCATTATACTAACGTCGACGTTTAACGGCACTCGCCAGTTCTTCCAGTACTGTTACAGAATCCTCCCATGATATGCAGGGGTCGGTTATGCTCTGACCATAGGTCAGTGGCACACCCTCTACAACGTCCTGCCGACCTTCAACGAGATTGCTCTCCAGCATGACACCGAAGATACCACCCCCTTTTGCAACCTGGGTTGCAATATCACGGGCAACATCAATCTGCCGGGCTGGAATTTTCCGGCTGTTGGCATGGCTCGCATCAATCATGATTCGCACCGGCAATCCGGCTTTTTCCAACATCTCCGAGGCATCTTCAACTGAGAACATGTCGTAATTAGGATGCTTTCCGCCCCTGAGAATAATGTGGCAATCCTCATTACCTGCAGTTTTGAAGATCGCAGAGTGGCCTCCTTTGGTTACTGATAAAAAGTGGTGAGGCTGGGAGGCTGACTTGATTCCGTCAATTGCCACCTGAATGTCCCCGTCTGTTGCATTCTTCAACCCTACTGGACAGGACAATCCTGATGACAACTCCCGATGTGTTTGACTCTCGGTTGTTCTGGCGCCAATAGCACCCCAGGAAATCAGGTCAGCAACATATTGTGGACTGATCAGATCAAGATACTCAGTTCCGGCAGGCAAACCCATTTCAGCGAGATCAAGGAGCAGGCGGCGCGCAAGATGAAGCCCCTTGTTTATCTGAAACGAATTGTTCAGATCCGGATCATTGATCAGACCTTTCCAGCCCACGGTCGTACGAGGTTTTTCAAAATAAACGCGCATCACGATAAACAGATCATCAATCAGTTGGTCACTGATGTCTTTCAATCGATGAGCATATTCACGGGCCGCTTCAGGGTCGTGTATGGAGCAGGGTCCGACAATGACCAGCAGTCGATCATCCTCACCAACAAGGATATTATGAATGGCACTGCGGGCACTACTGACCACCTTGCCTGTAGCCTGTGACACCGG
>JAPOOX010000239.1 GCA_026713185.1 Gammaproteobacteria bacterium | reverse complement strand
GGAATACGCCGGTTGCGCGCTGACGTGCCCATTACCAATTGACAGTCTGCAATCGCCGACTCAATACTGTCTACCACCCTGGCGCCGTTAACAACATCTGCAGCCGAGGCAGAACGGAATATCGCCGTATTGCTGGGAAACGACCGGGGATTCACCAACACGAGTTCCGTCAGCCCCATATTCTTCATTGCGCGAGCAGCCGCACCGATATTACCAGGGTGCGATGTCTCCACCAGGACGATTCGAACACCCGGAAACAGACTTTGATTTTCCATCATTGCAGTGTATGCAGGCAATCTGACAGGCGCAACAGCACATTCGTGTTAACATGCCGGCGCAATATTCGATACCCTGGAAAATTATGGAACCAATGGCCAGCATAGGATTACGAGCAGCAAGGGATGCCGCCTCGCATATCGCCCGCAGTTTCGATCGACCTGATCTGGTCAAAATCTCGGAGAAGTCTCATAACGACTTCGTCACCAACATTGATAAGGAAGCGGAACGCATTATTGTAGAGTCGCTCAGGTCTACTTATCCCGATCATTCAATCACCGGAGAGGAATCGACCAATGATCAGATTCATGAGGACTCGGAATACGAGTGGATAATTGACCCCATTGACGGAACATTGAATTTTCTCAGGCAGATTCCCCACTTTTGTGTATCCGTCGCCTGTCTGCATCGGGGGAAACTGGTTCATGGCATTATCATTGATCCGATCCGTAACGAAGAATTCGTTACCAGCCAGGGACAGGGTTGTCAGTTGAATGGCAAGCGTATGAGGGTCAGTGAAAAAGAATATCTTGATGGCGCCCTGATCGCCATGGGGGGACATATTCCGGAGCAGAAAGTTAAATTTCAGGGTGAACTCTATCAATACCTGCTGGCCGAAAAGAGCAAGGTGCGCCATCCCGGTAGCGCCTGCCTTGAACTTGCCTATGTCGCAGCGGGAAGAATGGATGCTTTGTGGCTGCATGATCTCAAACCCTGGGACCTGGCAGCAGGCGCGCTGATGATTACAGAGACCGGAGGTCTGATTGGAGATTTTTCCGGCGGAGTGAATTATATGGCAACTGGTAATGTGGTAGCCGGTAACCCAAAGTGCTTCAAGGCACTGGTACCTCTGGTAAGAAAGTTTCTGGTCAATCGGTAAACCGAACCGGCTCTGTATGTTGAGAACCCGGACATAGCGGTCATGGACGTTTATCCTGATCACTGCCTTTATCTTTAACCGGTAAAGCCAGATCTTCCACCGAGATATTCAGAATCATCAACATGTTCGCGGCAATATAGATAGAGGAATAAGTACCCACCAGCACACCGATGATCAGTCCGATCGCAAATCCCTGAATCAGTTCACCACCAAGTAACAACAGCGCGAACAACACCAGCAAAGTTGTAAACGACGTTACCAAAGTACGACCCAGAGTCTGATTCAGAGATGTGTTGATAATTGATACCGGACTGCCACGCCGTATCTTGCGGAAGTTCTCCCTGATTCTGTCCGAGACCACTATGGTGTCATTCAAGGAATATCCTATGACAGCAAGCAATGCCGCCAGAACAGTCAAATCAAAGTTCCAGCGGATAATGGAAAATATCCCCAGCGTTATCATCACATCGTGAAACAATGCGATTACAGCACCGACGGCAAACTTGAGCTGGAAGCGAAACGCCACGTAAACCATCACCAATCCGAGCGCTGTCAACAATCCAAGACCACCCTGGTTGGTGAGTTCTTCCCCCACTGCCGGGCCAACAAATTCTGAACGGCGCAGCACAACTTCCGACTCGGAGGATGCCCGCAGTGATTCAATGACACGATCGCCCAGTCGTGCATTTTCTCTGGGATCCAAATGCTTCTGAGGAGGAATGCGAACTCGAATATCCTGATCGGACCCGAAAAATTGAACCACATGACCAACATTCCCGGCCCTGGTCAGTTCATCCCGAATTTCCTCTGGATTAACCGGTTGTTCATAAGACACATCCACCAGTGTCCCCCCGGTGAAATCCAGCCCCCACTCCAGCTGATTGATCAGCAGTGAAACACCGCACAGGATTACCAGAGACAGCGAAATAACACCCGCTATCTTTCGATAGCGCATAAAATCAATATTGGTGATTGTCATCAGATCAGTAACCGTTTTACGTTTCTACCGCCGTACATGAAATTCACGAGTGCACGGGTTCCCAGGATTGCAGTAAACATCGATGTCAGAATACCGATGGACAGGGTTACTGCGAAGCCTTTCACCGGTCCGGTGCCTATACTGTATAGAATCACTGCTACCAGCAGGGTCGTCAGATTTGCATCGACAATGGTGACAACCGCCCGTTCGAAACCGGCGTTAATCGCCGCCTGGGGAGACATCCTGTTCTTCAGTTCTTCACGAATGCGTGAAAAGATAAGCACATTGGCGTCAACTGCCATACCTACCGTCAACACGATCCCGGCAATACCCGGCAGCGTCAGCGTCGCCGACAGACTCGACATGACCGCAACCAGCAGTACAAGATTCACGGCGAGTGCGATATTGGCAGCAATCCCGAAAACCTTGTAATACACCAGCATGAAAGACAGCACGAGGCCTAATCCCACCATGACGGAGATTTCTCCCAGTCGGATATTCTCTGCCCCAAGACTCGCCCCTACAGTTCGTTCCTCAACGATGAACATATCCGCGGCAAGGGCGCCTGCCCGGAGCAGCAGCGCCAGATCTCTTGCTTCTCCAGACTGAAGTCCTGTAATTCTGAATTTATTTGAAAGAGCCGCCTGTACGGTCGCCAGACTGATAACCCGTTTTTCGATATAGGGTGTGCTGGTTCGAACCTCTTCTCCGTCAATGATCTTGTATTCATCCCGGGTTTTGGTCTCTATAAAAATGACGGCCATACGAGTACCAATTCTGTATCGGGTCGCACGGTGCATTAATTCACCGCCATCACTGTCCAGCGTAATATTCACCTGAGGCAGGCCGGAATCCGGATCAAATCCGACCTGGGCGTCTACAACCCTGTCCCCCCGAAGTATGATGTCGTTCTCAAGGTCGGTGTTTCGACCTTCATATTCGTATGAAATTGTCGTACTGCGTAGTGCATCAGACGATGCTTCCATCCGGAATTCCAGTGTTGCCACCTTGCCCAGAATCTTTTTTGCCTCCGCGGTATCCTGGACTCCGGGCAGGTCCACGGCAATCCGGTTTCTGCCCAGTCGTTGTACCAGTGGTTCCGCTACT
>JAPOOX010000233.1 GCA_026713185.1 Gammaproteobacteria bacterium | reverse complement strand
GCCCTTTTGTACAGCGGCTTGTTGACTGTCCATGATCTCAATTGCCACTGACTCGCCTTTATCAACCAGAGCAGGGAATCCCTTGACTTTCATGTCGGCGTGTTTGAATTCCACCTGTTCCGGAAGATTACCAAAGGTCCAGTTCGTCAAATTTTCCTTTTCTATGGAGTGTCTGTTTCTATTTCTAAAACTCTGTTCAGCTTCACGGGACCAGGTTTCCCGCAGCACCTCGATATTGCGTCCACTACCCAGCTTTCTACCTGTGTCATCCAGCACATGAATATTCATGTTGAGATGCCTGTCCAGGTTCTCCTCGTTGAAGTCGCTTGCTACAACCCTGGTTCCGGTCATACGGAACAAACGCATCGCCAATACTTCAGTTAATTCCCTGCCATCAAACTCCAGATGCTCAATCACTTTATCTGCGTATTCCCTTGCTGGTATGAAATTTCTCCGTAAGGACCTGGGTAACGATCTGATCAGCGCCAGACACTTCTCTTTTAGCAGCCCGGGAATCAGCCAGTCCAGCTGGGCTTTTCCTACCTCCCTTAAAATTGCCACCGGAACATTGATGCTGACACCGTCATTCTCGTGCTGTGGATCAAAATGGTATTCCAGTTTCAAATCAGCACCGGCAACGTTGATAGTATCCGGGTACTGTTTCTTCCGGAAATTTACCTCACCCTGGATCAACTGATCGTGATGTAACCTAAGCAATTCTGATTTTCCGGGGTTCTTATTGATGAAATCAAGAAGATCAGATTCACTACAGATATTCTCTGGTAACCGCTGATCATAGAAGTCATACAAGACCCGGTTATCCACCAGGATATCGCGCTTGCGCGTTTTTGTTTCCAGCTTCTCTGTGTCCGCAATCAACCTTCTGTTATGTTCGTAAAACCTGACAGGAGTGTTCAACTGCTGTTCAACCAGACCTGATTGTATAAATATCTTCCTTGCTTGAATCGGGTCAATTTCACTCAAGTCTACCCGTCTGCGTTTGACAATTATGATGCCATAAAGTGTGACCGACTCATAGGTAAACACCTGACCCCGGTCGGGATCGAAATAGGGTTCAAAGCAACGTCTTTTCACCAGGTGCCGGGCCAGAGGTTCCACCCATTTGTTGTCTATTCCTGCAACATTCCTGGCGTACAGACGTGTGGTTTCCATCAGTTCACCGGAAACAATCCATTTGGGTTTTCGCTTGAATTGCGATGAGCCTGGAAAGATATAGTGAGTCCGGCCGCGTGCTCCCGCATAGTCATTTTCACCTGTTTTTTCACCAATGTTGCTCAATAGTCCACATAGCAATGTCTGATGAATACTGGCGTAATCACCTGGTTGCCTGTTTTCTCTGAAATTAAGTTCCCGGCACAACAAATGCAGTTGACGATGGATATCACGCCATTCCCGCATACGAACAAATGAAATAAAGTTTGATCGACAATATTTTCTTAACTGATTTGCGGTGAGTTCCTGCCTCGCTTCCTCATATGAGTTCCACAAATTGACGAAAGCCAGGAAATCAGATTGCTGATTGACGTAACGCCGGTGGGCTTTATCAGCTGCCTGCTGGTGATCATAGGGACGTTCCCGTGGGTCTTGAACTGACAGAGCACTTGTGATGGTAATGACTTCCGAGAGGCATCTTGCGCGGTCGGCCTCAACCAGCATTCGGGCGAACCGGAGATCCACCGGAAATTTGGCCATCGTCCTGCCCAGACTTGTGATACGCCGATTTTCGTCAACTGCCTGCAATTCGAACAACAGATGAAAACCATCGTTGATCTGACGTTGATTCGGACGTTCCACAAACGGAAATCGATCTATTCCACCGAGTCGCAGTATCAGCATCTGCAGGATGACCCATGCCAGATTGGTACGCATAATTTCCGGCTGTGTGAATTCTGGTCGTGACATAAAATCCTCCTCGTCATAGAGGCGAATGCACACACCTTCGGATACACGGCCACACCTGCCCTTGCGCTGTTCGGCACTCGCCTGTGAGATTGGTTCTATCGGCAATTGCTGAACTTTGGATCGGATGCTGTAGCGGGATATTCTGGCAAGACCGGGATCAATGACGTAACGGATTCCAGGAACAGTCAACGATGTTTCGGCAACATTGGTAGCCAATACAACTCTTCGGCTATGGTGAGATTGAAATACGCGATTCTGTTCAGCAACACCCAAACGGGAATAAAGAGGCAATATTTCCAGCGTAGCCAGGTCAGATCTCCGGATTGCTGCAGCAACTTCCCGAATTTCCCGTTCACCGGGAAGGAAGATCAGCGTATCACCCCGGTTGCGTCTGCTTTTTTCCAGTTGTTCAATTTCGAAAAGCGAGTCAAGAATTCCAGCATACATCACTTCATCGGAATCACGTGATTTACTGCGCTCGGTCGGTCTATACAATACTTCTACAGGATAGGTTCGACCAGAGACTTCTATGACCGGAGCGTTATTGAAATGACTGGAAAATTTATGAATATCGATAGTTGCAGAAGTAATGATGACTTTCAGGTCAGGTCGTCTCGGAAGGATTTTTTTTACGTAGCCAAGAAGGAAATCGATATTCAGACTGCGTTCGTGGGCTTCATCAATGATTATCGCTTCGTATTGCTCAAGGAAACGGTCCTTTTGAGTTTCAGCCAATAAAATTCCATCGGTCATGACTTTGATGTGAGTGTATTCGTTGGTGTGATTAGTGAATCGGACCTGGTATCCCACCTGTTCACCCAATTTCACACCAAGTTCATCGGTAATTCGTCTGGTGACTGTGCGCGTTGCCAATCGTCTTGGTTGAGTGTGACCAATCATGCCAAAGACACCGAGACCCGCATCCAGGCAAATTTTGGGTATCTGGGTAGTTTTCCCGGAGCCGGTTTCTCCGGCAATGATGACAACCTGATTGTGTTTGATAGCAGTGACGATATCTCCAACCCTGGCAGATATTGGCAATCCTTCTGGATAGGATACCTGGGGAATACTGTTCTTTCGTGATTCTGCCAGGGAAACGGACCCTGCAATGCGCTCAATCAATCGCCCGCCTGTACGACCCTTGTCGATTTCCTTTCTGAATCGAAATCGATCACGAATCATGCACTGGAGTATGCGCGCCTTGAGTTCCTGAACCGACGGATTGTTCATTGTGGCAGGGTAGTATTTGAATAAACACAGAATACCGATTATACGCCTTTGGTTATCCATTTTGACGACTGGAGGCCTAAACATTGATAAAACGGGTTGAAAAGTCACAAATAATTCGTTCTGAATGAGTCACTGCAGTTTGATTTGACTGTTGAACGTGCGACAATTCTTTTAGAGGGAAGGATAGCGCGTAGCCATGAGGCCACCTGTTTATGTGGTAGCTTCTGGATGAAAAAGAGGAGTGGATGTCAATTTGTGACACTGCTTATATCGTGCTGGTTGTTCTACCAGGGGGAACCTCCTGGCACGTTCTCTGGTACCCTGATCGTAAAGGAGGTGACCCGTTAACAGTCAGACTATAGAGGGAGCCTCCAGGTTAAACTAACGTTTTGCCTGGATTCTGCTTCCCATACGTAAGACAAGGCCCCGGGAGATCTCTCCCGGGGTCTTTTTTATGCCCCATTGATATGTTGCTGTTCTTCCGGGTTAACGCGTATCACACCTGTCAGGTTTTCAAAGCATGTCTCGATTGAAGTAAAGATAAAGTCTTCCATAAATGGAGCGTCCTGCTGTTCTTCCCTTATGGCTGCGTACAACGTGGCCCATAATCCTGAAGGACCCAGTTTTACCCTGTCAATCGTTTCATTCTCCTGATATTCCGTTAACGTCCAGTCTGGCAGGCACGCTATGCCTCTTCCACTCGCTACCAGTTGAATCATCATTGGTGTCAGTTCCGCAGTGCGCACGGATGCCGGTTCAATATCGTGAGGGTCCAGGAATCGAGTAAAGATATCCAGTCGATTCCGTTCTACCGGATAAGTAATCAGCGTTTCCTCAGAGAGGTCATGTGGTTCGACGAATGGCTTCATTGCCAGCGAGTGCCCCATGGGAACTGCCAGCATGGCCTCATATCCAAACAGGGGGATATACAGTAAACCGGGTAGATCCAGCGGATCCGAGGTAATGACCAGATCAAGGTCGCCTCTGAGTAATGCGGGCAACGGTGCAAAATTGAATCCTCCTGTCAGGTCCAGTTCGACATCCTGCCAATGTTCCCGATATCTGTTCATCGCAGGTACCAGCCATTGAAAACAACTGTGACACTCGATACAGATATGCAGACGCCCCGCTTCACCACCCGCCAATCTGGTAATATCGCGTTCTGCTGATTTTATCATCGGGATAATTTCATCTGCGAGAACCAGCATCCTGCGCCCGGCACTGGTAAATCGCGGCGGATTTGTTCTTCTGACAAAAAGCTCGCACTGGAGTCTATCCTCCAGATCCTTTAGTTGGTGCGATAAAGCCGATGGCGTCAGAGATAGCTGGTCAGCTGCTTCTACCAGACTCCCGGAATCCCGGAGTGCAGCCAAAGTCCTCAAATGACGGATATCAATCATGGGTTCAATGAATATATTTCACGGCAGCGTTAATTCAGAAAAAAGATAACCAGATAGACCGGGACAAGTAGCAGGAGCGTATAGCAGACGATATTATTCAATGCTGGCCACTTCAGTTCCTCTCTGATCGGCAGGGTCTCACCCAACACCAGCCAGACGCAACAACCCAGTATTATTGAAAGCATGATACTCAATACGATCAATCCCATGATCCTGTTCCTAGATTAAATAATATTTCAGCAGGTCACCGGCACGAACCTGTTGCCCGGTTTCCACCTCGGCAAGTGCATCGGCCCAACTTACCGATGACATGATACCCGATCCCTGATTATGGAATTTATGAAGGTACACCTCACCGGAAGTATTGGTCACTATTCTGACTCTCAGATATTCACGACGATTACCTGTCTGGTAATTAAAGTCAGCCCGACCATAATAGCACACCGGTAAAGGGTCGCAGCCTCCCTGAAGTGCAATAAGAAAAGGTCTGGCGATCATCATGAAGGTAACGTAAGTGGAGACCGGATTCCCAGGCAAACCAAAAAATGGCTTACCCTCTACCTGACCAAACGCCAGCGGTTTACCCGGTTTGATCGCCAATCGCCAGATATCCAGTGTGCCCAGGGATTCGACAGCCGCGCGGACATGGTCTTCTTCACCCACTGAAACACCACCACTGCATAGAATGCAATCACTGAGTCCGGCACCCTTCAATATTACATCCCGGGTTGCTTCCTGTGTATCTGCCACCAGTCCAAGATCAATCACTTCCATACCCAAACCATGCAACATTCCGGCAAGTGCATAACGGTTGGCATTATAGATTTGACCGGGAGCCAATTTTCCCGGAGGTTCAACGAGTTCGTCTCCGGT
>JAPOOX010000229.1 GCA_026713185.1 Gammaproteobacteria bacterium | reverse complement strand
TGCATTGGCAACAGATACCGTGAGCATCATTGCCGTCAATATGACCTGCCTTAGTCTGATGGAGACATTGTTATCATGCATCAGTATTTTCATCAATATCGCTATTCGGGTGACAGTTTACTTAATTCTATTCGTATTCGGGGGACAGTTTACTTGATTCAGGCATATTGCTTTGGAATATTCATTTGCTGTGTGTCGCATACTGTGAACGTCTGGACTACAGAGATTTCCCCTGGAAGAAGACGATGCGATTGAGGGTACCAATCATTTACAGATTGCGGGAGTTAGTATTTGAGTCACTTGAAATCCATGAGGGTTAACGACGACAATAGCTGATAGAAGAATCAGGAGAACAGGGCTACCTGGTTTCTTGCGATGAATATTGCAATTGAAATTGTACCTGTGAAGGCGCCCAAAGTGACAGATAGTCCCAAATCATGGATTGAAAGCTCAGACATTGTCTCGATGTTTCCGACGTATGTCTGGAATATGCAATTGGCGCAAAATGTGATTTTGTCAGTCAATACCAGGGCAGGGGAAGTTATTGGGGAGATGCGCCGGGGTATGACCCCGCTTGCTGCCGGTCAGTCCTGGCAATCAGCACCGCAGCTTCATGAACATTCCGGCCTTGGGCAACTGGTGGAATGCATTGAAAGTGCTGCTGGTAGTGTACTGAAGTTCCTGAGAATCAGTAACGTGCTATCGGTTACCGGATGCTGGGCAAACGTCCTGGCAACAGGCGCTGCACATGGTATCCATAATCATCCAAACAACTTTCTGAGTGGTGTCTATTACCTCCAAACCCAAACGGGCTCTGACTCCATCAATTTTCACGATCCAAGGGCTCAAACGGGTATCATCAGGCCGCCTGTTGTTGAGTTGACGGCCGGGAATACCGATCAGGTTGTGGTACAGGTCAAAAACGGTACGCTGCTGATGTTCCCATCCTATCTTCAGCATTCTGTTTCGCCTAACAATAGCGATGGGGAGAGGGTGAGTATCAGCTTTAACATGATGTTTTCATCTTTTACCGAGAATTTGAGCAAACCACTGTGGTAACTTTTTTATCCATAAATTCCGGAATTCTCCGCGAACCTGTCCGGAATGCCGCTTGTCAGCCCTGAATTTTTGTGGAATCCTGATAATCCATTCAGCCCCGGAGCAGTTATGATCGTTGAGCAAATATGGACCGGCAACTCGTACCGAAATTTCAATTACCTGATTGTCTGTCCAGAGACGGGTGAGGCAATGGCTATCGACCCGCTGGATCACAGGAAGTGCCTGAAGCGGGCGCAAGATAAGGGCTGGGACATCACCCAGGTCCTTAATACCCATGAGCATGGTGATCATACTGGCGGCAACACCAGGATGATCGAGGCAACCGGCGCCAGTCTGCTCGCTCATCACAACGCGAAAGACGCCATCGCCGGCATGGATGTCGGTCTTGGCGCCGGTGATGTTGTCAGCGTAGGACGTACGGTTGAAATGCTGGTGATGGATACGCCTGGACATACGATGAGCCATGTGTGCCTTTTATCCAAAACCGACCAGCCAGCACTATTCTGCGGCGACACTCTGTTCAATGCCGGCGCCGGCAATTGCCACGGCGGCGGGCATCCCGATGAGTTGTACCAGACTTTTGCCAACCAACTCGATGTGCTACCGGACGACACGCTGATCTATCCGGGACACGACTACATGATCAACAACCTGGCCTTTACCCTGGACCGTGAACCGGATAACCAGCGTGCCGGTGAACTGCTGAATGAAATCAGGGATCAGGACCCCAATGATCCACTGGTGTCGACGCTGGCGCTCGAGCGTGAAATCAACACCTTTCTGAGGCTGCGGAGTCCAACGGTGATCTCAAGACTGCGCGAAGTATTTCCCGACATGCCCCAGAATGCTGATTCGCGCTCGGTGTTTTTGAAACTGCGCGAACTTCGCAACGACTGGTAGACATTCAACGGGTCCCGAAATCGAATCCTTCATCTCGAGCGAATGCCTGCAGTCTGGCTCCTCCAACTCGGCGCTGCGACATTAGGCTTGCGCAAATGAACACCCCAAAGCCACCTGCTGTGGGTCGGATGTTGTACTTATTTGATAGATCGTATTTACTTTCGGGTCTGGATTGATTGAATGGAAAGAATTTTGGCAGTTGAACTCTCTGAATCCCAGGTTGGTCAGTATCTGTTCGTAGTCCGGCTGTCCTCGGCAAAATGTTGACTCGCATTGCGCCGGTGCTGGGCGTGATCGATGTGGATGCGGCAGTGGAATATTACTGCGGTACTCTCGGTTTTGAATGTCCGTACGGTTCTATAGGGACGGCAGGTGAAGAACAGCCGGTATACGCTATTCTTGGCCGCGCTGGTACGGAACTGCACCTGCAAATCCGTCGTCGTGAAATATGGCCTTCTGCCGGGCGTGATGTTGTTGGACGCAGTGCATATTTCTTTGTTAACGATGTGGAGAGGTTGCAGGATGAGTTTGTCACCCGTGGCGCCAACATCATTCAGCAGGCTACCGTGATGCCATACGGTCTGAGGGAAATGGTGGTGGAAGACAAGGATGGACATCGCATTTCTTTTAGTCAGGACCTGGATTACCAAAGTGAAAATTGGGAGGTTGCACCTGTTCTAGGGGTACGCGATGTTGTTGAAGGGGTTGACTGGTTCCGTGACGTACTAGGATTTGACTGCCCTTCTGGTGTCTACAGCGTTGGGGAAGAAGAAGCGCCTGTTTATGCCATTCTCTTTCGTGACCAGATCAGCATTCACCTGCAGATTCACCGCCGGGCAATATTCGACAATGCCAGGGAATCCTTTGAAGGTGATACTTACCTGAAGTTTGACTACATGCCCGACAACGTCGAGTGCGTGGATGCTTTGCATCAGGAACTGGCGGACCGTGGTGCTGTTATTCACCGGGGACTGTTGAATGAGGAATACGGTTTTCGCGACTTCACGGTGTTGACTCCTATGGGTCACAGACTGACTTTTGGCATGCCATTATTTCAGGAATGACCAGTAAATCCTTTCTACGTACAGAGGCACTCTGAGCAAAAGAGATCTCAACTTTCTTGCCACAGAATTCCATCTGAAAAATAGCTATCGACCTCTTCATCCGGATATCCAAGTTCCCGCATGAGTTCCCTTGCATGTCCACCAGCGCTCTCAGGCGCTCCTTCAGGCAGGATGGACCCGGCAAAGTTGACCAATGGTCGGTGTCGATAAAAGGGATCCAGTTTCGGGTGGGGTACTGACATCATCCAGGGTGATGAATCATTGCATTGTTGAAAGAAAAACTCCGCAGTCGTGTATTCATCTGCAACGACACAGCCAATGGCAGTACCTCGGAAAGTATCTTCCCATTCTGCTGCAGTCCTGCCGGCAAAGAAATTTGACAGCGCGTCTGTCAGACTCGCGGAATCTCCACGGTCCAGTGCATGGTTGCCGGTGATGGAACAGAATTCGTCCCACTCCCGGGGGCGTTTAATTCCCAGGAAAATCCAGCCGTCGCTTGCCTCATATAGTCGATACAGCGGATCCGGTCCTTTGAGTGCCGGGCCAAGACCTGGCCGTTCCGGTTTACCCTTGTAGTCCACCATGGCATCAAAGTTGGCGTAGCTGTTGGCGCCAAACATGTCGACGAATATCTGTTGGCCTTTTCCGGTTTGCTCACGTGCTGTTAATCCCAACAGGGCACTCGCACAGACCACAACCGCTGTATTGGGGTCGGGATTGACCTCGTTGGCGGCAAACAACCTTCTGGATGTTTCTCTGAGTTCAGGAATTTCCAGTAGTTCCTCCGGTGCTCCTCCGGCCTGATATCCTGCGCCACCCATGGCGGCGCCAGGAATCGGATGTGTCGAAGGACGCTTTGCCCCGGGGCCTGCAGGACCGTAACCATTGGCAGAAACGTATACCAGCCCCGGATGATCATCTCTTAGTTGAGCGTAATCTATTCCTAGTCGTTCCGGCACACCGGGTCTGAAGTTATGAATCAGGATATCCGCCCCGGCGATGAGTTTTCGCACCACCGACTGACCCTGTGTTGTCTTGAGATCGACACAGATGCTCTCCTTTCCCAGATTACAGCGATCAGATCCGTAACCATACATCCCTCGAAATGGGTCACCGCCTATGGCTTCCACCTTGATAACCCGGGCCCCCATATCTGCCAGAAAAGAAGCGGCCATCGGCGAGGCAATAACGGTAGCAAGTTCAATTACAGTGATGTCCGCAAGAGGCGCTTTCTGGTTTGGCGGTTGCGCACTGACCTTCCATCCGGCGCCGGATTTTCCGGACTCGGAAATTCTGGCAGGGGTTACCGTGAGGTTTGCCAGTGGTCCCAATTGCCTGATACCACTCAACTCAATGATATGACCATTATTTGTCATGTCCGGATCGTTTAGGGTTTCTTCAGGAAGCAGGTAAGGATGAGCAGCTATACCGCCATCTGCAATAAATATCTCCATCCACTCAGCGCATGTTTTACTCTGCATGGTGGTCAGGATCCTGTCCCGTACTGTTTCCAGGTTATCGTGAGATTCTGCCAGTGAATCCGCCAGACCGATTGCTTTCATGAAGTTCTCAAACAGATGGGGCAGCAAATTGCCCAGTTGCAGCCATTTGCCATCGGCGCACTGTACTGGTTGATAGTTGAGCGTAGGCATCATTGGACGGCGGCTACTCCTGTTACCGGAGCGTGGCTTACGTGGAAATTGGGCATTTAATTGCAATGCGATGGAATGTCCCATATCAAATGGCATCAAACCCTGCAGCAGACTGGTTGAAATCTTTTCACCAACTCCCAAAAGTCGCCGTTTATGCAGTGCTGCAAGGATGCCGGAAACGATATTCATCGCGGTGCAATGCGTTGCGACCTGTACTGCCGAGAAACAGGGTCCTGATTCCGGCAGGATCACTGAAAGCTGTTCCATACGGCCTGCTTTAGCCGCGACCAATCCCTCATAAAGTGGCATGGGTATGTCAGGCCCCATGGCCGTGATCTCACAATACACCAGTGTAGGATTCACAGCAGCACAGGCTTCGTAATCGCAACATTGATGTGAATTGGGATGACTGATTACCACTACATCTGCATCCCTGACAAGATTGAAAGACCAGTCTGTAACAGATTTACCGCGCAACCACATTTTTGCGGAGGGAACTTCGTTCAGGCAGTTGTATTCAGGGTCGATAACCCGGCTTACACTGGCGCCAAAGTCAGCCAGAATCATGGAAGCGAGCCCACCCGCCGGCCCCGATGTCAGATCGAGTATTCTAAGTCCGTCAAATGGCGCATTAGTCATAATTACTTTTGGGAACGAGCGACTTCTGGTTCAACAGTGAATTTTTACTATTTATGGTGCCGTCAACAACTTGACAGTAACAATATATAAACCTGATCCCAAGTTGTCTGACATATTGGCCGGGAGTATGGTTCAGCGATACAATGACTTCAAGCTTTCAGATATCAGCTTGTATCAAATACCAGAACATCAAGGAGAAATAAATGACCCAGATTGACGAACTACTAGCCAACAATTCCCGTTATGCCAGGAGTTTCGACAAGGGTGACTTGCCCATACCACCGGCTCGTGGGATGGCTGTAGTGGCTTGTATGGATGCGCGTCTCGATGTTTACAAAATTCTGGGACTCAAGGAAGGTGATGCTCACGTGATTCGCAATGCCGGTGGTGTGGTCACTGATGACGTAATTCGTTCCCTGGTTATTTCGCAACGTCTTCTGAATACCCGGGAGATCATCCTGATCCACCACACGGACTGCGGGATGCTGACTTTCCGGGACGATGATGTCAAGGATATTATAGAAGCCGATACCGGTCTGCGACCACAATTTGCAATGGAAGCTTTCAGGTCTCTGGAGCAGGATGTCCGCCAATCCATGGCTCGCATTCACGCCAGTCCTTTTATCCCTGACAAGGATCAGGTCAAGGGATTTATCTATGATTGCGCCACTGGAAGTCTCAATGAGGTTTCTGCCGGCTGAACCTGAATCCCGTCTTAATCAATTCATTTTATGTCCCATGAAAAGGAGACAACCATGGAAATGCTAAACAGAATAATGGGTTACTTTCTCGTCCTCATAGCGGTTGTAGTCGCAATCCACACAGTGATTGAGCCGCTTTATTACATTTCGACTGAGACTTCTCCCTTTAGTCCAATCTGGCTGTACATTGATGTGCTCATGGCTCTGGCGATCTTGCTGGGGTTGGTATCAAGTTACAATCGCAAACGCGAAATAGATCTGGAGGACACGATTACGCGTCCTTACCTTGAAGCCAATATACTGTTCTACGGCTATCTGTTTGTGGGAATTCTGTTTTTCTGGAACTGGTTCAATTTGCTGAGCCCTGGATTTACAGCCGTTGGGAATGAGACAGTCTCTCTGGTCTGGGTGATAATAGATGCTGCTTTACCACTGCTTTGTGGCGCGATGGGGATTTCCCTGCTTCGTGAGGACAGCAACAACGGGTAGCGCTATATAGCGCTACCATAGTGTTCGACTTTCAAAAAGACTGAATGCCGGGTCCCTTGTTATCAGTGTAAGGGACTCAATTTCAGACTGGGCGGCCAACACCCGGTCAAATGGGTCACGGTGTGGAGCCCTGTATGCACCTGCCCTGAGACAGTGTAAATATGATATCGCCAGGTGACCAAAACCATCCGCCGCGACCAGTTCACTGAAACGGTCAGATATGCCTGACATTGAATTGAGTCGACCGAGGCGTGCCTTGGTTGAGATTTCCCAGGCACTTGCTGCACTGACAAATACATCATTGGCCTCATCAAGAATAACATCCCTCACCCGAGATGAAAGCTGTGGATCATCTGTAAACCACCATAACAGCGCATGGGTATCCAGCAGAAGCCTCAAGGGTTCTCCCAGGCGTCCAGTTCTGCATCTGGCAGGGGTTCAAAGAAGGCATCGGTCAATCTGCCCTGTAGCCTTCCAGGCTGTCTTACCGGGGGTTGTACCTCAAGTGGAACCAGTCTGGCATAGGGTTTTCCTGCTTTGGCAATAACGATTTCCTGGCCGGCATGCACCTGTTCCAGCAATCGGGAGAGGTGGGTCTTGGCCTCGTGAACGTTAACTATGTTCATGCTTGATCCTAAAAGACTAAGTTCCTTAGTTTAGTCTATAAATATACAGTCGGCAACAGCCATTGACTCAATTTTTCACAGTTCGGCCCTGTATAGAGAGCCTTCAGCGGGCCAAAATATCGCCCTGCCGCTGTTGCGGAGCAAACTGGCCGGGTTACCTGGATTTTTTTCGTCATGTATGATGAGAGGCCTGACCGGGAGTTCTGGAACAGGTCGGACTGGCAATGCTATGCTTGCGTCTCTTGTGTCTGCAGAGTCGTAATGCCAACACTAAAAGTTCCCTCTCTCCTGTACCGTCTCTACGAGCCTTATCTGTGGTCGCAAATTAAATCCGGTGCAAAGCCACACCATATCGGTTTGATCGTTGACGGTAATCGAAGATTTGCACAGGTACAGGGGATGGCATCCAATGAAGGGCACAATGCCGGGTCCGAAAAACTGGAAGATTTCCTGCGCTGGTGCTGGCGTTTGGAAATCAAAATCATAACGCTGTACGCATTCTCCATTGAAAATCATAACCGGTCAGATGAAGAAGTTGATTATTTAATGGATCTGATCCTCAGCAAGTTACGGGAATTCCAGCGTGACCCCGTCATCAGGGAGGAAAAAGTTCGTATCCGTGTGATCGGACGACGAGAGGATCTCTCCAAAGAAATGAATGAGGAGATCGATAATATCGAGGAAATGACCAGCACTCATGATCGATTCCTGTTGAATATTGCGATCAGTTACGGCGGTCGTGCGGAAATAGTTGATGCAGTCAGGAAACTGGCTTCCAGGGTTGTTGAGGGTAAGCTGAAGGTTGATGAAATTGATGAACATGTCTTTGGTCAGTATCTCTATACCGAGGGAATACCGGACCCTGACCTGATCATCAGGACGTCGGGTGAGGAGCGATTATCCGGATTTTTGATCTGGCAGAGTGCCTATTCGGAACTGTATTTTACCGAGGTTTACTGGCCGGCTTTTCGCAAGATTGATTTCTGGCGAGCCATACGGGTGTATCAGCAGCGTGAACGTCGATTCGGGAAATAAAAAATCCGGTATAAAACCATGACAGAATCTGAAGAAGCCGGTACGGGGTTAACCTCCAAACAGCAGCGTCAACCCGGTTCCATGATATTCCGGATAATGACCTGGTTACTGGCTGCCGGTTGTTTTTACCTGGTTTATAATCGCACCGAAGCGGCGGCTCATCGGGAAGGGCAGACGGTTATTGAGTATCTGGTTGTATTCTTCAAGGATGCGGACTGGACGCTGTGGCTGTTGGTGATGATTCCCTACTCTGTATTTTTCTTTCTGGTTGACAGCCATGCCACCTGGCGCGTTATCAAGTGGTTTAATGCTCCGAAAATCAGACTGTTCAATATACTGCCGATCCGGGCAAGTGCTTATATTCTGTCACTGGTGAATGAACAGGTAGGAAAGGGAGCGATGTCGCTTTATCTGCTGAAACGACACAAAGTTCCCGGATGGCAGGCGTTGTCCAGCATGATCCTGATTGGCATGGTCGAGATTTATCAACTGCTGCTGTTCTCGTTTATCGGTGTAATGATCTACTATGATCTCGTGGTTCAGGCATCCACATCGATACCATTGCCACAGATTCTTCTGTCTGTTTATAGTTTCGCCTTTCTTTATTTTCCGCTTCATCTGCTTTACTTCAGAGGCAGGATTTTCCCGGGATCAACACTCAGGGAAAAACCGTTGTTACACGCCCTCCGTCAGGCAAAACTGCTGGATTATGTGCTGATCGTATTGTTCAAGGCGCCCAATATGATCGGTGCGGTAATTGTGTACACACTGGCTCTTGATCTGTTCGGCGTGGAAGTGCTTTTTGGACAGATGCTGGCATTCCTGCCGGTGATTTTCCTTGCCGCAGCCCTGCCGCTACCGTTTCATGCCGGGGCGTTGCTGTTATGGACCGTACTGTTTCCAGAGTTCCCTGAAGTGGGTGTGTTTTCTCTGGTCATGCATACCTTCTTTGTGCTGTTCAACGCAGTCATCGGTGTGCTCTTTCTGCCGAAAGCAAACAAGGAGTTATTCATCGACTCCCCTGATTAAAGTCGCCAGGCGATCAATCATCGAAATCGCCGTAGACAGCACCAGCCCCCATCCCAGCCAGGGGAAGTAGTCGTTACTGATCAGTGTAATCTGCAGGGCATGTTGCATGACGGGAAAGCCAGCCAGAATGAAGTAGCATATGCCGTTGTAGCGGCCAAGTTGACTTGTCTTGAGAGGTTTACCTGCCAGGGATTTTGAATCCAGCATGTATTGAAGAAACGCAAGTATGACAAGACAGGGCAAAACAACAGGTATCAGAGCATGATGTACAAGCGCCGCAAGGGTGACAGATACAAAAACAGCATCACTACTGTGATCCAGCAGACCGCCCAGATTGCTCTCTTGTCCGAGGTACCTGGCCAGTCGGCCGTCAGCGATATCTGTACCGATAGCAATCCACAGGACGACCGCGGCAAGGACCCATTCACCCTGCCAGACCAGAAACCCCATTGGAATTGCCAGTACGAAACGGATGGCACTCAACAGGTTGGGTATTCCATGCAGGTACTTGTCGGGTAAATTCATTCAATGAATATCGCATATTTGGCAAGAGCAAGCCATTGGACTATTTGGTGAGGAGCCTTCAGCGTGCCAAAAACTCGCTCTGCCGCTGTCGCGGAGTAACAGGCCGGCTTACCTGGATTTTGTTCGTCATGTTTTATTAGAGCCTTCAGCGTGCCAAAAACTCGCCCAGCCGCTGTCGCGGAGCAAACAGGCCGGTATACCTGGATTTTCTTCGTCATGTTTGATGGGAGTGATCATCCAGGAGGTATTGCAGGTAGAATATTACAGGGACCAGGCAATAAAGGGAGATACTCCCACAGGTGGCATACACCAGTATGACCCGCGGGGCAGGGGGCATCCGGACGGAAAAAAATAGATACAGGAACAGACTCAGAGAGAAGGACTTGGAAAAAATACTCATAACCGGGGCCAATGGAAAACTGGGAACTCGTCTGATACTTCATCTGGCGAATCAGTACCACATCAGGGCAATAGTAAGATCAGAACGGGCAAAGGAAAGTCTGCAGCGGTCAGTAGATTCCGTAGATATTCGCATCGTTGATTACAATGATGTATCAGCACTGGCGATGGCGGCCTCAGATTGCGACCATGCAGTACATCTTGTAGGCATTATCAGGCAAACCGCCGACAGTCGTTATCAGAGCGCCCATGAAGATTCCTGCAGTACCCTCGTCTCGGCAATAGAAAAAACCGGTATAAAGAGCATCGTGTATTTAAGCCTTATCGGCAGTAATTCGGATTCGGGTAATCCCTGTTTCAGATCCAGAGGTAATGCTGAAGAGATTCTCCGGTCAGCAGGCATTCCCGTTGTCATTATTAGAGTTCCGATGGTGCTGGGTGAGGATGATTATGCTTCCCAATCCCTGGCTAAAAAAGCAAATGCCCGTTATGTCCCCGTCTTCAGGGCAGACTGTGTGGAACAACCAATTTACGCCGGTGACGTCATCGAGGCCATTGTGCAGTCTCTGGAAATTGGCAGAACGGAAACCATAGAACTTGCAGGTCCGGAATCACTGAGTCGAAAATCCCTGATCCTGCGGGCGGCTGAACTGTTGGATCATCATCCCGTTGTCATTAATCTGCCTTTAGGCTGTGGTCTGTTGCTGGCTGGTGTTCTGGAGGCTGTATCAAGGAATCCACCTGTAACCCGGGACATGCTGAATGTGCTGGACCATGATGATGATATCGATGCCTTGTCTGCCGCCGGGCGTCTGGGCATCAGGTTGACTTCACTGGATGACATGTTGCAAGCGGTCATCAGGGACCCTTATTTGACAAGCGATTAAAACCCGCCGTTTCATATAGAAATATTGCCTAAAGCCTCCTTCACAACATCAACGTTAGCAGAGGCTATATCTTCTTCCGCCAATTGTCGATTTGCCTGCAACACGAGTCGGATGGCCTCAACCACATTTTCTTTAGTCTCTTCCAATGTTTTGCCTTGCGTGTTGGCGCCGGGTAATTCTTCAATGTACCCAATGTATCCTTGCGGTGATTTTTCAAATACTGCCGTTAAGACTTCTTTCATTTTTTATTTCCTCAAACAATTGGGTCACAAACAATTGGGTCAGAGTAACATTTACACTGTGGTCATACCACGAGTGTAATAGCAGTCTTTTTGTGGATTTTGCTGTTAAGATCACTCCCGCGCCGGTGATCGCCAGCAGCCTGGAATGTCTGTTGAACAACACTACCAGTGCATCAGGCAGTATGACTATCCGGTTCCCAATGCCTCGAGTCGAGCCGCCACAGATCAGATTTAAGGATAACAATCGTCACCATGATCAGCACGGCACAGCAACTGGTGATGATGGCGGTGGCGGCCCCAAACCACTGGACCATGTAACCGTTGTATAGAGCACCGATGGTACCTGCTCCCATAAATGAAAATGAAAAAAACGACATGATCCGTGCACGTTGACCGGGTGGCGCCCGTTCCTGCATGACGGTTCGGGATATGGTCATGCCCATGCCGCCGCACATTCCCCATAAGAATACGCTGACGACCAGAGCCGGAAAGCCTAAATTCAATCCCGCTGTTGCCAGTACGATGGCCCCGAAAGCTGATGCTAAAATCAGAGCTCGCCCCTGGCGATGTATATCACCTAACCTCAGCATGCAGAACATCGTCAGTACCAGTCCCAGGGAATTTGCAACATTCAACATGGCCAGTTGTGTCGAGGCGCCTCCGTAAAATTCCCTCAAAAGGAGCGGTATGGTGACTATGTATGATCCCATGAAAAACATACCAATGGCACAGTTCATTGTTACCACCATCAGCATTGACGATGATCGACGAATCGTTTGAAACCCGGTATTGATGGATTGAAAGAGATGCAGGAACAGTGAATTGTCGCGCTTTGACGGTATTGTTTCAGGTATCTGTAATTGCTTAAAAGCTGCCATGCCCAGGAACAGCACCGTGAACTGAATGAGCAGGATAATGATTGCACCAACCTGGTCTGCGAATGATGCAATGAGGAATCCCAGTATCTGAACGCCAAATTGCATCATGCTCACCTGGACCACCCGGCGCTGGATTTTGCCATCGGCAATCAGAGCGAGCAGGCCATCTCTGGCAGGAGTTACCAGAGACTGGGCAATTCCCATTCCAACAGCAAAGACTAACAGAATTGTGTAGCTGAAGATGTCCATCACGAAGCTGACGATCAGGGCCAGTACACTCAGCGCGGCCAGCAGTTGTCCGAACAGGGCAACGATTCTGCCACCATACTGGTCTGCCAGGCTTCCGCCAAAGAGCATTAATATCAATGCCGGCAGAAGAAATGCCATTTGTGCAATTCCCACTTTTTCCGGTGATTCGTGCAGCACAATAGTCACCAGCCAGGCAAAAGTAACCGACTGAATGCCGTACGAAAAAAACCAGGACCCGGTGCCCAGAAAATAATAATGAGATGGTTTCATGTCATCCTGACAAGGCAACGGATGGTTGCCCGAATAAACTGCCTGGAGAAATTACTCACCTGTCCAGCATCGCGGGACGATCTACAGGTAAAAGTGAGGGTCTTCATCGGCCTGCATTCATCATGAAACAAGCGTAAGCCGATTGCAAACTGCCGGATTGGAACCTTGCTTCCCAGACTGCATTTATTCGTTGACTTTAATGCGCGCTGCCAGTGCCTCGTCAAACCACCAGCCATCGGGGAAGGCGGGCCAGTATTCCGGTTCAAAGTTTGAATTGACTTTGTGACTCCATCGCACCACTGTACATAGAGGCGATGAGTTTGTTCAGCATAACTTATGAGCGAGTTGTGGGGTAGTCTTAAAAAGATCAATAAATACAGTTGGTTGGAAACAAATTCGCGATGTGTTCCAACAAACGGGCAACGACCGACTACGGGATTCTGCGATCGCCATTGCGGCGTCCCAGGTGTCCCGGAGCGTCCCGACCTTCCTCGCAATCCGGATCCTCGCCAGTGAGTTCACAGTCGGTGAGTAGCAACCTGAGGCTACCGCGCCGACGCCGCGTCAGCGGCTCGGGCCGGCCTCTGGTTCGGCGCCGATGGCGTCGTGAGTCTCCCTCTCCGGCACGCCGGGAATGCCTCCCCGGCCCCACTACCACCTCGGTCACCACGAACAGGTCCGGCTTTGATTCAGGACCGTTACCTGTTCCGTCGTGTCCCGCGAGCTTTGTGAAAGGTCTCGCAAAGCCGCCGCCTTGCCGTCTCTGGATGTCCCTGCAACCTACCGCCGATCCTTACACGCTGGCCCATGGCGCATCCGTGCCCGATGTCGGTGCATCTCCCCAGCGACTCCAGAATGCGCCAGCATCCCGGAAGCGGCACTTCGGCGTCGGCAACCATCAGCTATGGCTGCCCCGCCAACACTGGATTCCCGCCGGCTGTCTGGTCTTCCAGTCTGTCGGAGTGGCCCAAACCATGCCGCCTAAGGGCGGCTCCACTACCGGATTTCCCCGACCGCCAACGCGCGCAGGACGGTAGTGACGAGGCGGCTTCGGATCTTCCTCGCTGCGGAACACTGCTCCGAGTGTCGCTAATTCAAAAGGACCGATCCGGCGATTTGCAGCAAGAATCCAAGCACGAGCAAGAACAGTCCCAAATGCGCCAGAATCTTCACCATGAGGATCGTGCGCGGGCTCTCATTGCTCTGCTGCGGCCGACGCCAAGTGAGGACGCCATCGAGTGTGGGCGTCAGCCTGCTGCTCAGCCCGAACCAGAACAACAAGCACACGCCGCCAATGTCCAAGACTAAACCGGCACAGGTGAACCATTGGTCAATCGCCATAGTTCAGAGGTCTCCTTGAAGAGTGTGGAAGTGAAAAAGTACCAAACCTACCAGTCCGACTGATCTGCAATCGCTGACGCTGGCCGGAGGCAATCATTGCGGCCAGCCGTTCTCGGTTCTGGGCATAGGAGCGCCGGAGCGCCGCGGCTGGCGAAGCCGCCTAACGAATGCTGCTGTCCCCCCCGGTACGCTTCGCGTCGCATGGCACTTGCCGTGTCTTCACGCGCTGTCGCACCTCCTCCGAGGTGGTCACCAAGTCTCGATGTCGGACTCGCCGAGCCCAGCATCACCAGTAGCGCGTGCCGTCGTCCCCATGGCAGCGTGAATGTTCCAAAGTCCACCTGGCCCTGGCGGCCTGGCGATGTCTCGTAGCGGATCGTCGGCGCAATCGGGTTGCGGGGGCGTACCTCGTACACGTAGTCACGTACCCGACCGTAGCTGCCGCTGTAACCTTCCGTGCGTACTTCATCGAATAGAGGCTGTGCCGATAATTGCGGAAAATTATCCAGCCGAGTGTCGATAATCCCCTTGTAGGGGTCTAACATGTGCTTAGCCTGCCGCCGTGATGCGTACCGTGTTCCTCCAACAACCAGATCCCGATCCAATTGGCCCTTCGCGACCCAGTAGTAGATCGTCCGCTCGCTAACCCCAAAGCGCTTCGACAGTTCTGCCTTTGTGACCCCTTGATCCAGGTAATACTTCAACCGCCTTCTCGTCTCTTATCTGTGCATCCCATGCCGCCTCGTACCTTTTGAACAATACCGCGGGGTAGGCCAACGTGCAACGCTGTCAATCCAAAATGCGCAATTTTCGATTGACATTGACATACCTACCAAGCACGCTTCGACAGTGAAACTCTTCTCCGCTCGACGATTCCCCACCCTCTTCCGGGACCGCTGGAATACGACCGGCTTGGCCGGTGCAATCGACGGCATCGACGTGGATGCACTGTGTCGGGAGTACGACGAGTTGGGGGCAGTGGCGCCCAGCCGTCCCGATAGGGACAAGTGCTACTTCGTCGGACACGAGGGACGCCCGCGGGCGAAGACCCCCGGCCATCCCTCGGAGAAGCATCTTGCCATCGCCCTCTGGCGCCTCGGGACGCTACGCACCCGGGCGGATGTCACCCAGATTCCCCTTCTCGACTATCAGTTTCCGTTGAAGGCTGCACGATCGGACAGGGGCCTGGGCGAGGTGGATCTTCTCGGCGCGACGGCCGAAGACCGCATTGCGATCATCGAGCTGAAGGTGAAGCGTAGAGACGGTACGCGGGGCGAGAGTCCGGTTCATGCCCTGATGGAGGGCCTGCGCTACGCCGCCGTTGTCCACGCCAACATCGGCGCGATCTCTGCCGAGACCCGGCACCTTTTCGGAGTAGACTTGTCAGACCGACCTCCGATCATGCAGATCCTGGCCCCGGAGGACTGGTGGGGCGGGTGGCTCGACATGGGGCGCACCCGCAGGACGGCTGGACCTTGGGAGTCCGGTTTCCTCGAACTCGCGACCCACCTGGAGGCCCGCCTCGGCATCGCCGTGCAGTGCGCATCGCTCGAAGCCGCCGGTCTCGCCGACATCGCATGGGACGCCTGCGGGCCCCTCCTTCCCCACCCGCCGACGGTCTCCGGTGTGGCCCTGGACCGCGCGGCCGGCCGGCGTTTCTCGAAAATGCGCGCGGCGCATCCCTCGTCCTCGAGCACCGCGTAGAGACCCTGGGCGAACCGAGGGCGACCAGCGTGGGTGTCCTCCTCAAGGGGTCTTCACGGCGCAAGAATGGGAATCAAGTTGGCCACCCGGCCGCCGTCGATCGCCACAGGGACTTGTCGCCGCCAGTCGGGAGGATCGCCAGCAGCGGTCGCCGCCGACACTGCTCATTCGGTTTTTCCTTTGGTCAGTGGAACCTCTATCTCACCGTTGCGGCGATCTCCCGTCTTGGTCAGTGGGGAAGCTGAGGATCAAGGTGTTTCGTTTGGTTACCATTGTTTGCAATGGCGGTGGAATTATTCGAGGCTGGCGATCCACCAGCCATGTAGCTCAAAGATCTACATGGAATTGCGGAGCAGTGTAGGACGGTTGGCTGCTGTGGTGAAGTGCGCCGTGTGCAGCAGCGTCAAGTTGAGAGTGATCCGGAATCGAGGCAAATGGGTAGTGTCTCAGGACGTGCCGCGACGTCGCGACCCATGAGAACGGAGCAATGTCTTACCGCCGAACTTGCCAGTTTGACATTCTCCGCTGGCTTGGCTACATTCCTTTGCACATGTTGGCAGATTGAGTGCCGCTGCTATTGGGAACTGAAGCGGCGACTCGCAGATTGAAGGCGCAGTGGCTGACGGCGGCACAATTGGAGTCTTCGACTTCGACATAGACTTTAACGGCGCGCGGGTTGTGGTGGTGCGAAAGCCACTACATGGGGGATGTCTTAGAGACCGCGAAGTTGACGCGAACATAAGGCTGCTTAAGGAAGACCTTGATTGGGTGGCGCAACGGATGAAGCAGGCCATTCGGGAACAACGCGCCAAGCCTCTCTTCGGCGAGTAGTCCGAAGGGGAGTCGGAGGCTTGTGGCGAGCGAGCAGCAAGTTCCCGGGGTATCAGGATGCCCAGAATAGCGACCGGGAGGTAGTCGTGTGCGTGACGAACCGAGACGAACGAAACGTTCTGAAGTCCAATGCGATTCGGGAGGGTTTGCTTCTGTCGGACGGATCCCGGATGGAGGTTCTTGATGCGCATGTCTTCGCGCCTGAACTGGTGATGGTCGCCACGGGATGGAGAACCTCATTGCTACTCAAGGTCACTCGGTGGCGCATGTGGGTGGCCTACACCATCTGGGGAATTTGCGCAGGCTGGTTCGCGTTTTCTTGGTGGCAATTCGTGATCCTGGCAGGAGGCTTGGTCGTCGCCGTCAAACTCGCCGCATGCATCTTGGCATCGTGGTGGTATCGGGAACATCTCGCTATGACTCCCTCAAGACCGTGGGATGACGCAAAAATGGAGCGGTGGTCTCGCGACGACAGGTGCGTGGCGTCCAGTTGGCTTGGCCAGACCGGTTGGATGGAAGTCATGCCGATGGACTACGATTTCCCGTTCGTGGATTGGTTCAAGCGTATCCAGACTTTCGTACCGTGGGCTCTGGCGCAGTTTACCGTTGCAGGATTGGTGTGGGGAACAGTTATGTGGCTCGTTCGGTCAGCTATTGGGTGGGTGCTTGGTTGAGGGCTGTACGGTGGGAGAACGTCGCAAACCGCGTTTGCCAGTGACCGGGAAGGAACATGAGGTTCCGCAGGCTCCTGCGCGACGACCTCTAGGTCGCGTTCTGGGCCGGTACGTGCGGACAACCTCCGGTTGGTCTCGTTGCGACACCACGCGTCGGTTTGGGTGGCACCGGCGATCCTCTTGATCGCGGCGCTCTTTCCATGGCCATACGGCTACTACGTGCTACTCCGGTTGGCGGTTTTCGTGGTGAGCGCATGGATCGCGTATCAACAGTGGCGATTCGACGATGCGGTTAGCGGCTGGGTGATGGCGTTCGGGGGAGTCGCACTTCTGTACAATCCCTTCATGCCGGTTCACCTAACGCGGGAGATTTGGTCTGTTTTCAACATTGCGACGGCAGTGCTGTTTCTCACGCATCTAAGAGCGTTGAAGGATCTCATTGCGGACCGGTCAAGTGAGCAGCGTCAGTTCTTCGCGCGGCCGGTACGACGGCTCAAGTCGTTGTCTAGGTCTTTGATTCGGCGGTTCGCCTCGCCTCAGTCGTCGGGCGCGCGAGACGTAATCTTGTGTGGCAAGCGGGACTGAGTCATGTTGGAAGTTGATTCAGGAAGATGCTGGAGCGGAGGGTGGCGCTTCTCTGCCAAACCCGTCTTGGTGCTGACGAGCGTGGTGCTCCTTTTCATCGGCTGCGGCGGGGACAGGCACACACAGTCAGATGGGGCCGAACGGGCTGATCATACAGCGGGCTTGTTGCGCGCATTCGACGCTCTGTGCGTCGGGACACGTTTTGATGAGAAGGCATTCCACGCCAGCGTGAGCCTATACAGTGACACTGACCAGATTCCTGATGACGAACTTCATATGATATCCCCAAGCCATACAGCGGGCTATTATCTGTCGGACGGACAGGGAGGTCCGATAGCCGCTGTGATTGGTATAAGCCGATCGGACGACATAGAATCGAGGTATTGTGGCATCACTTCATCTGTTGGTTTCGACGAGGCAAAGGCGCTCGTTTCACAGCGCTTCCAGGTCAAGCTTGTGGATCAGTTTCATCAGGGGGTTAGCGAGTTCGCATTGTTTCAGGGCAGCTTGGTGGGATACGCTGGAAGCATGGCCATAAGCATACAGGGGGGTAATGAGCTCACGATAGTATCCATCTTTGAGTTACCGGAAGAGTGATAGGGACAGCCGATTGAGACTCGCTCGTGCCGTCTACGCGCTACCGATGTCCTGCCACGCTAAACGTGGCCGCCGCTCGAAACCGTTCGCAGGAAGGGTTGCCGCAATGCGCGTAGGTGCCCTTCCGGTGAGCCAAGAGGCCGCGGTTTGATGAGGCGTTCAGGCCGAGAACCAAGCCTGAATTGCCCAAAGAGCCGTCCCATTCAGCAGTCCTCGAGACGCGAACAGCCAAAACAGATTCAAGCAGAAGAATGCTAAACGCAGGGATTCGTTCTGCGGAAGCGGTTCTCTCCTAGGCTCACCATGGAACACGAGAATCTGATCAACGGTTGCCTGAGTCCGTTCATTCTCAAAGCGGTTCTCCGGTCTGGCTTCCAGCACGACTTACCACATGCCCAGTATCCAAGTCCAAACGACGGGGCTGCAGAACGTGCCTATACCGCAAACTAGAGCAAGCTCCCACCACGCTGGGATTGCTTCCAATAGCGAGGAACATGCGATGGTATAGGCTCCGCCCGCCACAAATGAACTGATGAAGCTGTTGGTGAGCACCATGGTCGAACATTGTAGAATTGCCCGCACGACAAAGCAAAGTCTAGAACTGTCCAACGCGACATGATGCTGAACGAAGGGGGTGATTCCAAGGCGAAGTGATGCTGAAGCGGGCGTGTCATATATCATTGGAGGATGATCGTGACACTA
>JAPOOX010000144.1 GCA_026713185.1 Gammaproteobacteria bacterium | reverse complement strand
GGGCGATCTGCAGCATTTCTATCACTTCGTTTGACTTGCCGCTGGTGGAGAAAGCGACAATCAGATCCCCAATGTCCAGCATACCCATGTCTCCATGGCCGGCTTCAGCTGGATGTATAAAAAATGCTGGTGTTCCTGTAGAGGACAACGTCGAAGCAAATTTGTTGGCTATGTAGCCGGCTTTGCCAATGCCGGTAGTGACGACCCGTCCCCTGCACTGGAGCAATTTGTTGACAGCCTCTTCAAATGCGTCGGTAACATTGATGGATTGTATTGCGGCAGCCTCCTTTTCAATGATGGCTGTCATATTCTGTTTGATGTTCAAAAGACGTACCCTGGGCCCACAATCCCGTATTATACAATCAATCTGAAATCTTGTGGAACTTGATCAATGGCATATTGAACAGTTTCAAAATTTTCAACTGAACAGATGGTAACATCTGTAACATCAGTGTGTTGTCAACTTTATGGGAATATCAATCGGGAATTCTGTGACTGAGCAGTTTGAAGCAAAACTAATCCGCATCAGAACGTTATCAAAAACGACCAGGGACTTCCGGTTTCGCAGACTGGATGGTTCCGGCATACCGTTTGAACCAGGCCAGTTCTTTCGCTTTTCCTTCAGTGATGATCAGGGTGAATTTGAGCGTCCGTACAGTTTGTGTGATTTTACAGACGGGGCAGAGGATGAACTTGATCTGTTGATATCAGTAGTGGATAACGGTCGTGCCAGCCGCTACCTGTTCAATTGCGAGGTAGGCATCAATACTAGGGTAACAGGTCCTTATGGCCGGCTGGTGATACCCAGGACCCTGCCCAATCGGTTGTTTCTTGTGGCAACCAGTGTCGGGCTTGCCCCTTTTCTGCCAATGCTCAACCCACTTGGAAAGCACATGGCGGATTCCGGACTTGAAGTCATTTTACTGTTGGGAGCCAGAGACCGGAGTGAATTTCTTTATCGGGATGAACTTCTCGCGTTCAGCGATAAGTATCCCGGATTTTCTCTGGTACTCTGTTACAGCCGTGAAGGCGGGGACCTTCTACCTTATGAACGTCATTCCTATGTTACGGCGCAGTTAAACAGCTTTAAACCTGATGCCGGTACGGACCATTTTCTGGTGTGCGGCAATCCCAATATGATCAATGATGTTTATGACTTGCTGAAGCAGAAAGGTTTCAAGGCGAAACAGGTCGTTCGTGAAAAGTATGTCTTTGCAAGACAGGAAAAAGTTACCGGGAAGGCCAGCCTTACTGAAGCTCAAAAACAATTGATTGCGGAAAAACTCAGGAAATATCGTTGATCGGTTGTTCCGTAAGCGCCGGTTTTCAGACTCCAAGTCCCGAATCCTCTTCGCCAGGGACAAGAATAATGTAGCTGTTTTTGCTACAAATGTAGCAATTTAGGCTACAATGATGTTGTGAATGCAAATATCTCAGAAATACTCTTTAAGGAATCCCGCCGCAAAGTCCTGTCGCTGCTCCTTTTGCATCCCGCTAAAAGTTTCCATGTTCGTGAGATTGCCAGATTGACGGGGACGGTGGCAGGGACTATCAACAGGGAGCTACACACGCTGGCAGAAGCTGAATTGTTAATCCGGGAAACCCAGGGCAATCAGTTGCACTATCAGGCTAATACTGATTGTGTGATATTCGATGAACTGGCCAGCATTTTGAAGAAAACTTCAGGCATCGCGGATGTCCTGGCTGAAGCCTTGCTGCCGTTATCGAAAAGCATACAAGCGGCGTTCGTGTATGGTTCCATAGCAAACGGAAGAAGCAAGTCTGGGAGCGACATCGATTTGTGCATCATAGGTGATGTTGAGTACCTCGAAACTGTTAGAGCTTTGTCAGACGCCCAACGTATGCTGCAGAGGGAAATCAACCCAAAAATATACTCGGCCGGTGAG
>JAPOOX010000105.1 GCA_026713185.1 Gammaproteobacteria bacterium | reverse complement strand
TTGTCCTGAATCTCCATGACCTTGTCAATCATTAGAGAATTATCAAACATTAAATCGGAAATGAACAACGTCTCCGTCCCGAATAATGTAGTCCCTGCCTTCCAGCCGCCACTTGCCGGCTTCCCTGGCTCTGGCTTCTCCATTACAAGCTATGAAATCGTCATAACCGATAACTTCGGCCCGAATAAAGCCCTTCTCAAAATCGGTATGTATGACACCGGCCGCAGATGGAGCGCTCGCTCCCAGTTTAACGGTCCAGGCCCTTGCTTCCTTGGGTCCGGCAGTAAAAAAAGTCTGCAATCCCAGCAGCTTGTATCCCGCACGAATAACACGGTCCAGGCCCGGTTCATCCATCCCCAATTCCTGCAGGAATTCGTCCCTTTCCTGGTCATCCAGTTCGGAGAGTTCCGCTTCCAGTTTGTTGCAGATTGCTACTACTTCCGATGATTCCGTCGCCGCAATTTTCTCCACAGTAGTAAGCAAGGGATTATCCCTAATACCATCCTCGTCTACATTGGCAATGTAAAGAACCGGTTTCATCGTTAGAAGATGAAGGTCTTTCAACTCCGGCATCTGCTCTTTTGTCAGATTAAAAGTCCTTGCCGGGTTACCTTCATTGATATGGGCCTGCAGGGATTGCAATAGATCCATCCGGGCGAGTGAGTCCTTATCACCACTTTTTGCGATACGACTTACCTTGTTGACTGCCTTGTGGATGGTTTCAAGATCAGCGAGCAACAATTCTGTATTGATAATTTCAATATCGTGTTCAGGGTTGATGCTGTTCGACACATGCATGACATTCTCATCCGAAAAGCAACGAACAACATGTGCTATTGCATCAGTCTCACGGATGTTGGCCAAAAACTGATTACCCAGGCCTTCACCTTCGGACGCGCCTTCTACGAGTCCGGCAATGTCGACAAAAGTCATACTGGTTGGAATCACCTGAGCAGGTTTAACGATCGCGGCAATGTTATCAAGCCGGGGATCGGGCATGGGAACGACACCCGCGTTTGGCTCAATGGTGCAGAACGGAAAATTCTCTGCCGCAATTCCGGCTTTTGTCAGTGCATTGAATAACGTGGATTTACCTACATTGGGCAATCCAACAATGCCGCAGTTAAATCCCATAGATAATCCTCGGGGTTTACAGATGCCGTCTAAACCCGCACTTCCTGCTTATGGCTCCCCATCTTTTGGCGGTTTACTGCCAGGTGACGGCAAAGGCTTATGCAGTTGATTCATGGCTTGCTGCCATTCTCCCTCGACAGCCAATGGCAATACCACAAGGGCATTGTCGATACACTTGTCGACCATTGCTTTATCATCAGGGGTGACAATGCCTAACACATGGCCTGTGACCGCCTCCTTTACACCCGGATGTCCTACACCGATGCGCAGCCGATTAAATTCCTGACTGCCACCCAGACAGCGGGAAATATCCCGCAGCCCTTTGTGCCCGGCAAGCCCGCCTCCCTGCTTGAATCGGATAATCCCGGTAGCGAGATCAAGTTCATCATGGGCAATCAGTATCTTCTGATGAGGAATCTTGTAAAAATTAACCAGTGAACCCACGGATTTCCCACTCGCATTCATGTAAGTTGTTGGAATCAGCAACTTTAATTCACGTCCATGGAAATCAATGGTACAGACTCTACCATTGAATTTTTTCTCTTCTTTGAAAACCCCGCCAGACTCACCGGCAAGTTTCTCCACGAACCAGATGCCCACATTATGCCGGGTTCTGGCATACCGGGCGCCAGGGTTTCCAATACCGATAATCAAACCAAGGGGATCGCCCATTAATCACGGCCTACAGTGGAGGGAGAGCCTTCAGCTTGCCGGATAGCACTCCCGAGTCGAACATGGAATCTGAACCAAGGTTTATCTTGAACTGGGAAATATTCCTGTAAAGAGCCTTCAGTATGCCGGATTGTTCACCGTGGTCGAACCTGGAACCTGTAGCATCTGTCAGGTTAACAAATGACTTATTCCTAACTGTCGTCAGCCTCATCGGAATCCTCATCCGGTTCTTCAGCGGTTTCTTCAGTTTCTTCCTGAACGATCTCCTCTGCACGCCGGGGCGCATTTACGGCTACAACAACCTGGTCATGATCGGCGCCCTGCAACAACACAGGTATCGATAATCCTTCCGGCAATACGAGTTCACTCATGTGGACAGACTCACCTATCTCAAGATTTCCGATATCAACTTCAATAAACTCTGGCAGATCACCCGGTAAACAGCTTACTTCTACCGAAGTCATCGTATGCGCTATGTTACCCCCTCCCTGTTTCACACCAATACAGACATCCTCATTGATAAAGTGCAATGGCACCTCAACAGAAATCGATTTGTCCATCTGTATCCGATAAAAGTCCGCATGCAGAATTCGATCCCTGGAAGGATGGCGCTGTAAATCCTTCAGAATTGCCTGCTGCGTCGTTTCGCTTGTCTTGAGTGAGATGATATGCGAAAAGAACGCCTCGTTCTCACAAGCCTTGTGCATATCCTTGTGAGCAATCGATAACGGTTGAGGTTCAACCCCTGCGCCATAAAGAATAGCGGGAACCATATCTGCTTTCCGCCGCAATCGGCGACTTACACTTTTCCCTGTGCCTGTACGCAGTTCAACCTGCAATTCAAATTCGTCCGCCATGATTTTCTCCCACTTGACCGTCAGTGACAGTGACTGTCATCTGACATAGTTAAAACACAATCGTTCCAGGACAGCCTCCTAAAACAGGGCCGGCTGTATACGTTTACTGAACAGAGCACTCAGTGATTCTTCATTGCTGATACGTCTGATGGATTCAGCCAGTTCATCAGCAATACTCAATTGCCGTATCTTGTCGCTTGCAATAGCTTCCTGGCTGAGTGGAATCGTATCCGTCACCACCAGTTCGTCTATATTGGAATCCGCCATATTATTGATAGCTGAACCCGACAATACGGGATGCGTACAGTAAGCTATGACTTTTTTGGCGCCTTCTGATTTCAATGCATCCGCCGCAGCACATAGAGTCCCTGCTGTATCCACCATGTCATCGATCATCAGGCAGGTTTGACCATACACATCACCAATAATATGCATGACTTCCGATTCATTGGCATTGGGCCGTCTCTTATCGATGATCGCAAGATCTGCATCATCCAATTGCCTTGCGATTGCCCGTGCCCTGACGACCCCTCCTACATCCGGTGACACAATCATCATATCCTCATGATCCTGTCGTTCAATATCAACCAGCATAACCGGTGACGCATAAATATTGTCCACTGGAATGTTAAAAAATCCCTGGATCTGATCAGCATGCAGATCAATTGTCAGGACTCTGTTGATACCCGCACTGCTTAACATGTCTGCAACCACTTTTGCGGTAATTGGCACGCGCGCTGATCTTATGCGCCGATCTTGTCTGGCATACCCAAAGTAGGGAACCACCGCCGTAATACGAGCTGCGGATGCCCGGTGCAGACAATCCGCCAGAACGATGAGTTCCATTAAATTGTCATTGGTTGGTGCACAGGTAGGTTGAATAATGAACACATCCTTGCCGCGAACGTTATCATGTATTTCCACGCTCACTTCACCATCACTGAACTGGCCAACATCCGCTGAACCAAGATCCATCCGCAATCGATCAACGACACGGAGTGCTAACTCGGGGTGGGCATTGCCTGTGAAGATTTTCAATTCAGCCACAACGGCTATCCATATATTGAGAAATGGCTGGGGTGGCAGGACTCGAACCTGCGCATGCAAGGATCAAAACCTTGTGCCTTACCGACTTGGCGACACCCCAACGTTCAGTTTTGAAAGGATTTTTCAACCTGGTTCAATGCTCCAACCAGTGATGATTCCTGAACACTTCTGGTCATAAATCCCTGCCAGTTTTTCAGGGACCTCGCCAATACATCACTGGCCAGGGTTTTATCGGTTGTCTCCAGAAACACACTGGAACCGGTTCCGCTCATTCTGGCAGCACCCCACTGATTTAACCAGTCAAGCGCCTTACCGATTTCAGGATAAAGTATTCGGGAGACCTCCTCGCAGTCGTTCCGAAACACCTTTTGATCTGAAAATACCTTCTGCTGTAAAAAACGCGCTATTGTGATGGCACTTGAATCCCGTGTCAAATCCGGGTGTAAAAAAATTTCAGCAGTAGAAACCCTGCACCGGGGTACCAGCACTACAAACCAGGATTCCGGCAGATCAATGGGTACCAGTACTTCACCGATACCTTCCGCCCAGCTTGTCCTGCCATGAACAAATACAGGAACATCCGCGCCCAACTGCAAACCGAATTCAGCGAGTTCCGTCTTGCTGTACCCCAGTCTCCACAACAGGTTCAATCCATGCAAAGCTGTTGCAGCATCACTACTGCCACCACCCATGCCACCACCCGTGGGGATGTTCTTCTTGACAGTAATACGAACTCCGGGCACAGACCGTCCCGCACTCAACAGCATTGCTGCCCGGTATACCAGATTGTCGGCGACAGGAATACTGTCGCCGTCCATCTGTACATCGATGTCCTCTGCAGGTTCAAAAACCAGTACATCATGGAAATCCACCAATTGAAATATGGTTTGCAATTCGTGATAACCATCCTGTCGACGTCCTGTGATATGGAGGAATCGGTTGAGCTTTGCAGGGGCGGGCAATTCAAAACGTTGCATCAGTATTCCCAGCGATGAATGGCCAGAGTCAAAAAAGTGGCGCCCTGGGACAGGCGCATCATTACCGGATTCGATGCCTTGTATTTGAGATAGTCGATTTTCCAGCCTGCCTGGGTGAAGCCGGTTGGGTGAATTGTTGATACCCGGTCAGGGTCGGCAATACCACGGATCCAGAAATCCAGGTAATCCAGTGGCAAATCGTAACCGAGGTATGCTTTCAGTTGTTGATTTGTCAATCTGACAGATTCATCGGGTGTCGCCAGAACAATGGAATCGTCATTTCCCTCTATTCTGGCAACTGACAGACCCAACGCACCGGAAAGTGCGATCACGAAATTATCTTCAGTATTTTGCCAATGAATGGATACGCTGCCGTTATAGTCGGGTGACCGGACACCCAATTTGCCTGCAATACGCCAATCATCTGTTTGATGAAGTATTTTATCCGGTAATGGTTGCACCGAAGTACATGCCACTAACACCAGAATGAGTAACAGATAGCATCGACGCATGGGTCTTATTGGGGTATGAACTGATTGATGACCCTTTTCAGAATATCACTGTCCGGTTTCAGTTCAAGCGCCTTTTCCCAGACCTTGTTCGCTTCTATCTTCTGGCCCATCACCCACAGCACTTCGCCAAGATGAGCCGCGACTTCGTCATTGGGAAACAACTCCAGTGCACGACGCAAATGCAGAACAGCTTCATCGAATTGCTTCAGACGATACTTGACCCAGCCGAGGCTATCGATAAATGCCGCTTCACCGGGATTGATCGATAATGCCTTTTCAATCAGAACCAGCGCCTCTTCATACCGGTCTGTTCGATTCGTCAGGGTATACCCCAAATCATTCATTGCGGTAGCGTTGTCAGGGTCTATTTCAATAATAGCCCGTAAATCACGTTCCAGTATATCCAGCCGGTCGAACTTCTCACCGACCAACGCACGGGCGCGTAGTAAATCAATATTGTCTGGATCCCTGATTAATTGATTATCGAGCAGGCTGAAAACTTCCTCTTCATAATCAAAATCACTCAGTAATTGCGCTTCGATTATAATAAACCGCTGATTAAGAAGTGGTACTTCTGCACGGATGCCTGCAAGGTGATCTCTGGCTTCCTGAACCCGGTCCTGCTGCAATAATAACCTTGCAACTCGTGCATGAGCCCATTCGAAGTAATCACGCTCGAATCCATAGCGGAATCTCACCTTCTTATATTCCTGAATCGCCTTTTGGATGTCATTCTGAAGTTCGGCAATATCCCCAAGATAAAATTGCGCTTCTCCAACCCGAATGTTCAGTTGGATCAAGTCATTGAGGTATCTGGCTGCGACGGTATAGTTTCCCTGATTCATCGCGATATCTACCAATGCATACAGAACTTCAGCATTATTGGGTGATTGTTCCAGCACTATCTCATACTGAATTCTTGATTCATCCATCTTCCCTGTTTCCAACAGATGACGGGCATAGACAATCCGCAAATGCCGGTTCCCGGGTGACTTATCAAGCATCGATTGAAGGAATTCAACTGCTTCATCATTCCTTTGCAGTTCACTCAGAATATTCAGTTTAAGAATAATGACGTTGGTTTCATTACCGTCAGCAAGTAGTTGATCGGTAATACGCAACACTTCTTCGTACTCTCCACTTCGTCCCAGCAGAACGGCTCTGGAAAAGATCAACAGTCTGTCATCCGGATCTTCCAGCAGCATCCTTTCGATTGTTGCCAGAAACAGGTTCCTGCTTTTTTCATCAAGCTCAACAGACTGCAGGACAAAGCGGCCAAATTCATCCAGCCCGCCCAGTCGTTTCACTTCTTCCATGTGGCTCATTGCGGATACAACGTTGCCATTGGTCATCAACAATTCCGCCATTGCTATATGGGCTTCAAGATTGTCAGGGTCTTCCTGCGCCCAGATCCTGGCGGTTATGAGCGCTGTGTCAATCTGCCGCAGGTACCTCGCCATTCTGGTTGCCCGTTCGGCAACTCCGGGGTCCCTGCTGCTGACGGCAACTTCAACATATTTCTCCAGTGCGGTATCCACGAGACCACGATCGGCTGCAACCTCAGCAACCAACAACTTGTATAAATCATCGCCTTCAAAATTGGCTACGGGATATTCATTGGGATGTGGCCGGCGTGGGATCATCGACGGTTCCGATACGGTTTCATCCTGTGTCTCTGTCCCGGTGTCCAATGTTGCAGAATCAGTCTCGTCTTTCTCCCCGCCTGATTCAGACTGGACGCTGACACACCCCGAAGTCATCGCCAAAACCAACAGTAACAGAGCCAACAAGCCGACTGAACTCACATTCATTTTAACCCTGGCTCTTGTCCGGATCATGAACAGCTGTATTGTTGTGTTAGCCATGCAAATGGATTCTCTCTTCGGGTCAGCCTTAAAATTACTTATTGTCCAGAAACTCAATACACCAGCACCCTGATTATCAACTATATTCAACGGTTCAACCAACGTACAATAGAACCTTGATGATGGACGCTCAAGGTTCATTCTACTTTCACATGGCAGCCGAGTCATCCGGATAACATTGAAATCTTTACGATAGTCACAGTGAGATGTCCGCGGTGAAAAACCGGTTAACTCTCCTGGTGCAGTATGTACCAGCAAATTAAATTGTAAGTACGGTCGATATTCGTTCAATGGATTTAATAATTGTGGGACTCAATCACCGGACTGCTCCTGTATCTTTGCGGGAAAAGGTAGCTTTTGACGAGAGTCAACTGGCACAAGTACTGCCCGCCCTGAAAGAAGACTGTAATTTCAGGGAATTGGCTATTCTGTCCACTTGTAATCGAACTGAGGCCATTGCAGTTGGAGATTCACCGGACCCTGCCATCATCATCAACTGGCTTGCGGAATACCATAACATTCCGGTGACCCAATTACAGGATTCCACTTATAGTTATAAAGAGTACAAAGCGGTTCAGCACGCCATGTGTGTTGCCTGCGGTCTGGATTCAATGGTGTTGGGTGAAACGCAAATTCTGGGTCAATTCAAAGACTGCTTCACCCTGGCCCATAAATTCAACACAACGGGTCCTGATCTTGACAACCTTGCACAATCCACAAACAGGGTCACTAAAAAGGTGCGTACCGAAACAGGTCTTGGAGAAAATCCTGTTTCGGTAGCATCCATTGCAGTGACACTGGCCAGACAACTGTTTTCCGATATCAGCTCCTGCAATGTTCTGCTCATCGGCGCCGGAGAAACTATCGAGCTACTGGCAACGCACTTGAGAAGCGCCAATGTCACCAACCTGGCCATTGCAAACAGAACCTTCTCCAACGCTGAACTGCTGGCAAAGAACTTCCAGGCCCATGCAATCAGTCTGGAGTCCGTACCGCACAAACTGGAAAGTACCGATATTCTGATTTCATCTACAGGATCAAGATTACCCATTCTGAGCAAGAGCACCATAGAATACGCACTGAAATCCCGGCGCCATAAGCCGATCTTCATGGTGGACCTGGCTGTACCCCGTGATATAGAACCCGAAGTGTCATCCCTTCGGGATATTTATCTGTATGGAATTGACGACCTGCAGGAAATCGTCAGAGAAAATATGACTTTGCGACAGGATGCAGTTCATGACGCGTTACAAATCATAGATGAGGCGGTTGCCGTATTCATGGATCATTACCGGTCACTTGATGCAGTGGATACATTGTTGGAATTTCGCCATCGACATGAACATCTGAAACAGGCGGAATTGGAAAAGGCACTGAATCGCTTGCAGAAAGGAGATGATCCCGAGATCGTCCTGTCTGCATTTGCTGACCAGTTAACCAACAAGATCATTCACATCCCTTCTGTAGAGATCAAACAGGCGGGTACAGATGGCCGCCATGACCTGCTTGCAGCCATCAAACAACTGTTTCATCTGAACAGAAAAAATAATCGCACGAGTTGACATGAAAGCTTCACTGATATCAAAACTGGAACAACTTGTCGAAAGATACGGCGAACTCGCTGCTTTGTTGGGGGATGCAGAGACCGTTAGTGATCAGAATCTGTTTCGCAGCTATTCCATAGAATACACAGAGCTCGAACCAGTTGTTCTTGCTTACCGGCACTGGCAGCAGACTGCAGAAGAGTTGGAAGATACCCGTCATATGGCCAAAGATGACGATCCGGACATCAGGGAAATGGCAATTGATGAGATCGATAAGCTTGAAACTGTCCTTGAAAATATTGAGATGGATATCAAACGGTTACTGATACCCACCGATGCCAATGATTCCCGTAATGTATTCCTGGAAATTCGTGCCGGTACCGGTGGTGACGAGGCGGCCATTTTTACCGGGGACTTGTTTAAAATGTACAGCCGGTTTGCCGAGGAAAACAGATGGAATTTGGAAATACTGAACGAAAGACCCGGTGATCATGGTGGGTTCAAGGAGATCATTACGCGAATTGTCGGAAAAGGAGTATATGGAAAGCTCAAATTTGAATCAGGCATCCATCGTGTGCAGCGAGTACCGCAAACGGAATCCCAGGGTCGGATTCACACTTCTGCATGTACCGTGGCCGTACTTCCCGAAATAGAAACCATCAACGAATTCACAATCGACAAAAACGACCTTCGCGTCGACACTTTCCGTGCTTCCGGCTCCGGAGGACAACACGTGAATAAAACAGATTCAGCCGTTCGACTGACCCACTTGCCCACAGGCATCGTCGTCGAATGCCAGGACGAACGCTCACAGCACAAGAACAAGGCCAGGGCAATGAGTCTTCTACAGGCCAGATTGCTGGACCTGGCGCAACAGGAACAATCCAGGGAACAAGCGGAAACACGACGCAATCTTGTTGGCAGTGGCGATCGCTCAGAGAAAATCCGTACTTATAATTTCCCGGACGGCAGAGTAACGGACCATCGAATCAACCTGACCCTGCACCGGCTTACCCAGACAATGACCGGTGAATTGCAGCCGATTATCAATCAATTGATTCAGGAGTATCAGGCAGACCAACTCAGGTCCCTGGGACTGGGAGACGATGACAGTTAAGCGGACAATCCGTCAATTACTGGCGCTGGCAGTCTGCCTGGAGCAATCCGACACCCCCCTTCTCGATTGCCAGCTCATGCTGGCGCATGTCACCGGTAAATCCAGAAGCTGGCTGCTATCCCATGATGATCTGGTTCCTGAGAACTGTGTTCGCTTCAAATTTGAAGAAATGGTTCGTCGGCGACAGACTGGAGAACCGGTTGCCTATATCCTGGGTTATAAGGATTTCTGGCGCTCTCGTCTGAGTGTCAATTCAGCGACACTGATACCACGTCCCGAAACCGAATTGCTGGTGGAATTAGCCCTGGAGGCAATGCCTGATGGAGCATGCAAGGTAGTGGATCTTGGCACTGGTTCCGGAGCGATAGCAATTACACTGGCACTGGAACAACCTGACTGGCAATTGTTTGCCAATGATTGTAGTTCAGCGAGTCTGCGCATGGCTCAAAAAAATGCTACAGGAATTGATAACCTGTTCCTGTTCAGGGGGCATTGGACAGAAGCCATAGCCACTCACAGCATGGACATGGTAGTGTGTAATCCACCCTATATTCGGGCAAACGATCCCCACCTGGATGCACTTCAGGCAGAACCACCCGTGGCGCTTGTATCCGGCGATTCCGGGTTACATGATGTTCAGCTTGTGATTAAGGGAACCCGCAGGATAATCAAGTCCGGTGGTATACTCATTCTTGAACACGGCTTCGATCAGCGCGACGCGGTTCAGGATTTACTTAAAGATCAGGGATGTGTTGCAATTGAAATGTTTGATGACCTGAATCGACTGCCACGGGCTATAAAGGCAACCTTCCAGTGAATGACCAGGATTTACTCCGGTACAGCCGACAGATCATGCTGCCGGAAATCGATCTGAACGGACAGCAACGATTGCTGGATGCCCGCGTATTGATTATCGGTCTGGGTGGACTGGGTTGCCCCGTTGCATTGTATCTCGCCGCTGCTGGTGTTGGTCACCTGATACTGGCTGATCATGATCAGGTTGATCTGTCCAATCTGCAGCGACAGATTGCGCATGTCACTGATCGCATTGGTATGGATAAGGTTGAGTCTGCCAGACAGACGATCAACGCATTAAACCCCGGCATATGCATCACCTGTATTTCCGGGAAGATGGATCAAAAGCAATTGCATGACGAAGTCATGGCGGCTGACATTGTCCTGGACTGTACCGATAACTTTCAGGCCCGGTTCAAAATAAATGATGCCTGTGTTGCAGGAGCTACACCTCTGGTTTCCGGCGCCGCGATTCGACTGGAGGGTCAGGTGATGGTTTATGATCCGGGCCGCAAAGATTCACCCTGCTATCGTTGTCTGTATCAAGATGCACAAGACGGTGTGCTGAACTGCGCCGAAACTGGTGTGGCGGCCTCTATAGTCGGCGTAATCGGAGCCATTCAGGCAACAGAGGCCATCAAACTTATCGCGGGATTTGGCGAATCCCTGTCCGGCTATGTACTGGTTTTTGATGCAAAGTTCATGGAATGGCAAAAATTACGACTCAAAAAAAACCCGCTCTGCAGCACCTGCGGGGAGTAATTCTTTCGCCTGCAGGTCTGCGTGGTATGAAGAACGTACAAGTGGACCACTGGCTACAGACGAAAAACCCATTGCCTTTGCCAATTCACCCAATGCATTGAATTCACCGGGGTGCACGAATCTTTCCACGGGCAGGTGATGTTTCCCCGGCTGAAGATACTGTCCAAGAGTGACCATATCCACTCGATGTTGACGCAAATCAGACAGAACATCCCTGATTTCCTGCTCCTCCTCGCCAAGACCCAGCATCAGTCCTGATTTCGTTACGATCCCCGGATTCCTCAACTTATAGTCTTCCAACAGTTTCAGCGACCATTGGTAATCCGCACCCGGGCGTACCTTTTTATACAAACGGGGGACAGTTTCCAGATTATGATTGAATACATCAGGTCGTGAGAGGGATAACTTGTCCAGTGCAACTTCCATTCTCCCTCGAAAATCCGGTACCAGTACTTCCAGCGTAACATCGGGCACTCTACGGCGAATGGCATCAATACAGGCCGCAAAGTGTCCGGAGCCACTGTCCTTTAAATCGTCCCGGTCTACCGATGTAACCACAACATGACGTAATTGCATAGCTTCAATAGCAGCGGCGAGATTCTCTGGTTCATCCTCATCCAGGGGGTTCGGTTTTCCATGCGCAACATCGCAGAAAGGACACCGGCGGGTGCAGATTTCACCCATAATCATAAATGTTGCCGTGCCTTTGGAAAAACACTCAGGTAGATTTGGACAACTCGCTTCCTCACAGACCGATGCCAGTTTTCGGCTGCGCAGTATCTTTCTGATCTGGCTGATACGAGGAGTTGCAGGAACCCTGACACGGATCCAGTCGGGCTTGCGCGGAATGGTTTCCGCAGGGATTACCTTGATCGGGATACGCCGGACTTTTTCCGCACCTCTGAGCTTTTTGCCCTGAACCAGTCTGTTTTTTTCTGACCTTGCCATGTCTCAGACCATTAACCTGCTGTCAACGGTATAATATCCGAATTCCATCGCCACATGTTTGATCGCCAGTTCCTCGATTCTTCCACGGTTAATAATAACTCCCTGACTCGCAATATCAGTAACTTTCATTCCTGCATATCCACAAGGGTTAATTCTGGAAAAGGGTTCAAGTTCAAGATCAAGATTGAGACTGAAACCATGATATGTACAACCTTTTCGTATTCTGAAACCCAATGATGCAATTTTCTCCTGCTCAACAAAAACGCCATGGGCACTGGCATCTGTTACGGCCCGGATGCCCAGTTCATCCAATATCCTGATGAGTGCACTCTCCATGCCACAGACCAGCCTTTTTATGCCCATCTCCCTGCGTTTTATATCCCATAACGTATAGCCAACGAGTTGTCCTGGACCGTGATACGTAACCTGTCCGCCACGGTCCGCGCGCACGACTTCTATATTACCTGCATCAAGGATATGTTCTTCCTTGCCAGCCTGGCCCAGAGTAAAGACCGGTGGATGTTCCAGTAGCCAGAGTTCGTCGGTTGTATGATCATTACGGGTATCGGTAAATGACTTCATCTCCATCCAGCAGTCCCTGTATGACCGGGACCCCAACTTTTTGACAACAAGTGGATACGCCATTTACAACACCAGCCTGACGGCAACACACTGCTTCAGTTCGACGAACATCCGTTGCAATTGCACCTCACCTGTTGCCCTTAACGACAATGTAATCGAGGTGTAAGATCCCTGCCGACTCACACGTTCCTTCACTTTGTCTATGCCCATTGTGTCGTCGTATTTGCATACAATGGTCAGCACATCGTCCAGAAAAGTCGACGAAGAAACACCTATCACCCTGATGGGGTAATCACAGGGAAACGTTATTTTCGGTGTCTGCACATCAGCCCTCCAGTGCGAGGGGATCACCTCCGAACAACTTCAGGAAAAAAAGCTGGATGGACTCCCAAAGTCTACTGAAGAACCCGGCGCTGTTGATCTTGTCCAAAGCAACCACAGGATATTCATTGATCTCCCCGGAATCTCCCATCCTGACCGTTAGAGTACCCAGTTCCTGGCCCACCCTTAAAGGGGCATGAATCTCATTATTACGTATGATCGTAGATGCCTCAAGACTGTTTCTTGCACCTCTCGGTAAGGTTATGACAATGTCTTCGGCCAACCCGAGGTCGATTGAGTTGTCTGTACCCCCCCATACCCGTACCTTTTTCAGAGATTCGTTTTTCCGGTAAAGTGGAACTGTTTCAAAATATCTGAACCCGTATGTCAGTAACTTTTGACTCTCATTAGCTCTGCTCGATTCTGAGGTTGCACCCAGTACGACCGTAATCAGCCGCATATCCTCCCTCCTGGAGGATGTCACAAGACTATACCCCGAAGCAGAAGTGTAACCTGTTTTCACACCGTCAACCGTATTGTCCCGAAACAGAAGTGAGTTTCTGTTCCTTTGTGAAATGTTGTTGTAGGTAAATGACTTTTCTGAATAGATCTTGTAATGCTCTGGAAAATTGTTGATCAGGGCAACTGTAAGCTTCGCCAAATCTCTGGCGCTGGTGTAATGATTTTCATCAGGTAATCCGGTGGCATTCATGAAATGGGTATCAGTCATGCCCAGCAGGTCGGCCTGCTGATTCATCACATCCACAAATAATTCTTCACTCCCTGCAATGTGTTCTGCCAGAGCTACACTGGCATCATTACCGGACTGGATTACTATTCCCCGGATCAGGTCTTCAACACTGACTCTGGTACCTTCCTGAATAAACATCCGGGATCCTTCCTTCTTCCAGGATTCGACGCTGACCAGAACCTCATCATCAAGTTTGATGCCGCCATTTTCTAACTCTGAAGCGGCAACATAGCTGGTCATGATCTTTGTCAGGCTGGCTGGAGGCAAACGTAGTTGACTGTTATGTTCCACCAGTTCCTTGCTGGTCGAAGCGTCCATCAGAAGCCACGCTTCAGCCGCAACCCCCGGCGCCTCGGGAATGATTACAGGCTCGTTTGCGAAGCTGCTTGCCGCCACCCAGAAAATGGCGAGTTTGAGCAATCGCCCGGTAATGTTACATACTAAAAGTTTACTGCTATTCAATTTACCTCCATCTTTACGGGATTACCAAAATTTGCATCTCTGATCATCACTGCAAGTTCCAATTCCCGGCTGACATCCAGTATGGGTCCAATCCAGACTTTGTACAGATGTATTCCTGACGGATCTGCACTTTGCAGTACTTTAACCGGGTGCTCTATTCCATTCTCATTCATCAGATTCCTGATATTCTCCATCAGATCATAAGCGCTGGCCGGGTCCACATACGGCCCCAGTTGAAGATAATAGCTACTGACTGGTTCTTCAGGTCCGTCATCCGGGTAATTCATCCAATCAAGCGATTCAACGACGACAGGCACCGTTCCCTGTTCTGCAAAACCAAGTTCCAGAGCCGCTCCATAAGAGAGGTCAATGACTCTGTCACCATGAAATGGCCCCCTGTCATTCACGCGTAATACCAGTTTTTTGCCATTTTCCAGATTGGTCACTTTGACAAAAGTTGGTAATGGCAAAGCCTTGTGTGCGGCGCTTAATTCATGCATGTCAAAAATTTCGCCATTTGATGTCAATCTGCCGTGGAATTCCGTGCCATACCAGGATGCTATACCAATGTCCAGATAACCCCTGCTGTGATCCATTGTCTGATAGGTTTTGCCAAACACCTCATAGGTCTCCGGGTCGATCGGTGTGGGTGTAACAGATGTGTGTGGGGTTGAAATCAAAAAAAAATCTACAAACATGAGTACCAGGAATATGCCGAGGGCGGCCAACAGTTTTGGCTTTGAGACGGTAAACAGCCTTGATAGTTGAATTGGGATAATGGTGTGCCTGCCGTGTATTAATGTGGGACGTGAGGTAATGTAACTCTATTTTGTTAATTACCTGAACCTGTAAATTCATCCTGCCCTATGAGATTTCCACGACGCTTTAACGCCTCTCCCAGTTGAAACACTGCCATCGCATACAGTTTGCTGTGATTGTACCGGGTTATCACGTAAAAGTTTTGAAACCCCAGCCAGTATTCGTTACCTTTTTTGCCCAGAAGCTTCATGGGTGAAATTTCGGAATCAGGGTGACCGGTGACATCAACACCCTGTTTCTGGAACTCACCCAGAGTGCTGCTTGGCTTAAGGGAAACGTTGAATAACGTTGCGTCAACTTGCCCGGCATTGACCTGTACTGCAATCGATTGACCCTTGTTCCAGCCATGTTCCGACAGGTAGTTTGCAACACTGCCAATGGCATCCACTGGATTATTCCAGATGTCTCTCTTGCCATCACCATCAAAATCCACGGCGAAATGGCGGTAGCTGCTGGGTATGAACTGTCCGTAACCCATGGCGCCGGCGTAGGATCCTTTGAGGTCCGTTATCTCCAGATTCTCTTCCTTCACCAGAATAAAATACTCGTACAATTGACGACGAAAGAATTCGGCTCTTGGCGGATAGTCGAAGGCAAGGGTTGTTAATGCGTCAAGTACCCGGTAATTCCCCATGTGACGTCCATACATGGTCTCCACACCAATCACTGCTGTAATGATATTCGGGGGAACACCATAGGTCTGGTGGGCAAGGTCCAATTCCTTCTGATGCTGCTTCATGAAAAAACGGCCTGAGACTATGCGGGTTTCCGTTAAGAAAATATCCTGATATTCATCCCATGTCAGAGTTTTTTCCGCCGGGCGTGATATCGCATTGATAATATTCTGCTTGTATTCAGCCTGCTCGAATATCGACAGTAAATCTGCCAGCTTCAAGCCTTCGGTCTCCGCCAGACTGGCGGCAAATTCCCGTACTTCTGGCCGTTCAGAGTAATCTACCGCCTGTGGGGAATCCCATGGGTAAAAGAACAATATAGCCAGGAACATCAGGAATGGTTTTTCAGGTAATTCCAACACTTACTCCTATGACATGATTCGACGATGTGTTTGGATAGACATCAGGATGCCAAATCCTGCAAATAATGTCACGATAGATGTGCCACCAAAACTTACTAAAGGTAATGGCACACCCACCACGGGTACTACACCACTGACCATACCAATATTCACGAATACATAGACAAAGAAAGTAAACGTTATCGTACCAGCCAGTAATCGATTAAATGTACTCTGAGCCTGTATTGCTATGATAGTTCCTCTGGCAATCAACAGAATATACAGGAATAACAAAACAATCACACCGATCAGACCCAACTCCTCCGCAAGAACAGCAATGATAAAATCAGTCCGGCTTTCCGGCAGAAAATCCAGGTGAGACTGGGTGCCTTCGAATAATCCTTTGCCGGTCAGTCCACCAGACCCTATCGCGGTTTTGGATTGAATGATATTCCAGCCATCGCCTAATGGATCACTTTCTGGATTCAGGAACGTTAATATCCGCCGTTGTTGGTAATCCAGTAACAGAAACCAGATAGCCGGAGCGGAGACAGCACACAATCCGAGGGCGCCAAATACGATCCTCCAGGGTACACCTGCCAGCAACAACACAAGAATCCCTGATGTACTGATGATCAATGCCGTACCAAGGTCCGGCTGTAGAAAAATCAGACCTGTCGGTACTGCAATCATTAGCAGAGCCCAGAATATATGAACACTGTGCGGTGGTAATCTACGTTCGTGAAAATACCAGGCAAGGACCATGGGTAACACCAGTTTCATCAGTTCAGATGGTTGAAAACCTATCAATCCCGGTATGCGCAACCAGCGTTTGGAACCATTGACTTCATACCCATAGAAGTACACTACCACCAGCAGCAGGACTCCTGAAATAAATAGCCACCATGCCGTTCGAAGATAGAAAAAAGGAGAAATTTGCGCCACTATCAGCATGACGACTGCGGCAACGATGATCTTTATTATCTGCGCTGTGACGGCGTCCAGATCCTGGCCAACAGCGCTGTAGAGGATCACCAACCCATAAGCAGAAATAAAAAACAACAGAAAAAGGAGAATAAAATCCACATGAATCCTGTCCCCCAGCCCGGCGGAACGACGAGAGTGTAGATCGAAATCCAATAATCTCCGGAAGGTATTCTGCTTCATGGTGATACTCCGGCAATCCTGTACTGACTTTCCAGGTAGTAATCGATAACCTGTCTGACAACCGGTGCAGCAAATTCACTACCACCGCCACCATTCTCCACCAGCACGGCCAAAGCAATTTGTGGATTTTCAACGGGAGCAAACCCTACAAACCAGGCGTGTTTTCGCAGTCGTTCAGCCAGTTCTTCTTCGTTGTATACCTCTCCCTGCTTGATTCCCACTACCTGCGCAGTACCCGATTTACCTGCCATCCGGTACTCAATGTCCTGTCCGATGTAATACCACGCCGTACCGTTCTCGCCAAATTCCTGGTTACCTCGATGGACAACCTTCTCCATCGCGTTTATCACCTCTTCCCAGATGTAGTCCGGCACCTGGTCGATATCCTTCATGTCTGCATTGTTGTCATTCAACAGTTCATTCGACCCCTTCAACATTCGGGGTGAAACCCATCTTCCCCGATTGGCCAGAACAGTCACCGCGGTCGCCAACTGCAAGGGAGTTACCAGAATATCTCCCTGACCTATACCGATATTAACGGTATCACCTGGATACCAGGGTATTCCTCTGGCTTCCTGTTTCCACTGACTTGATGGCAGCAATCCATTTGCCGCCTCCGGAATATCCAATGATGTATCCCTGCCAAATCCAAACAATGAGAGGTATTCATGGATTTTTTCAATACCCAGATTTGTGGCCAGTCTGTAGTAATAAACGTTACAGGAGCGATAAATGGACTTTTGGAAATCGACAATGCCATGCCCACCAGCACCGGATTGAGTCCAGTTCCAGTCACGATACAACCGCGAAGAGTTGGGCAATTTAAACCAGCCTGGATCCTGGAATTGGAAATCCATGCTCACCGCTCCGGTAACCAGCCCAGCCAATCCCAGCATCGGCTTTATAGTGGAACCCGGTTCGTACTGTCCCTGAACAACACGATTGAACAACGGTGTATCGATGGAATCTCTTAATCCGGCATAGGTTTCATAGTCGATACCGGTAACAAACAAGTTGGGGTCATAGGATGGATTACTCACCAACGCCAGAATACCACCGGTTTCTGGTTCGATAGCAACCACTGCGCCACGTCTCTCACCCAGCGCATCACTGGCGACCTGCTGCAGTGTTGAATCCAGGTGTAATGTCAGATTACGGCCAGGGACAGGATCAATTACTTCCAGTTCGTCCAACACCCAGCCACTGGCTGTGGTTTCTACCCTGCGGTATCCGACAGAACCAAGCAGCACATCTTCGTAATATCTTTCAACGCCAATTTTGCCAATATGACTGGTTCCGGAATACGCGGTTCTGTTCAGTTCTCTCGCATCTGATTCATTGATGCGACGGACGGAACCAACGGCATGCGCCAACAATTCACCCTTTGGATAATGGCGAATGAGGCGCGCTTCAATCTGTACTCCAGGCAGAATGTGTCTGTTAACGGCAATTTTCGCCTGTTGTTCCGATGAGAGCTTCAACACCACCGGTACAGGTTCATGCGGTCGTCTCTGGCTATTTTCGAGACGCTCATGAAAAGCTTCCCGTTCTCCTTCCGACAATCCTGTGAGTGCTTCAATCTTCGACAGAGTCTGATCAATGTCGTCAACCAGTTCCTTCGTCAGGGTTAGATTCAATACAGGAATATTATCCGCAATCAGTTCATTATTTCTGTCAAATATCAAACCGCGTACGGGGGGCAGTGGCTCAACCTGAATTCTATTATTGTCAGACATGGTGGCGTAGAGGTCATATTGGATGATCTGCAGATAGATCAGTCGCATCAGGAGAATCAGTGTCATCACAATCAACACAATAAATCCTGTGGCGGCACGTACAAAAAAAACCCAACTTTCACCGGAATGATCTTTAAGTACCCAGGGTTCTGCCATACTGACTACCGGTGATAGGGATGACCATTGATAACAGTCCATGCACGGTAGAGTTGTTCCGCGATCAGGACTGGTACGAGAAAATGAGGGAACGTCAATCGGGACAATGACCAGACAGCATCAGCGGTTGCGACAACCTCATCCTGTAACCCGTCCGGGCCACCGATTACGAATTGAACCACCTGATAATCATTGATCCACCCGGAGAGTCGTTCGGCAAGTTCTTCCGTACTCCAGATTGTTCCTTTCATATCAAGAGCAACATTGTATGCACCGACTTTCGTGGCGCCTTGAATTTTTCTGGCTTCTGCAATTCTACTTCTTTCCGGCACATGGTTTTTATTTCTTTTTGGAATCGCGAGTTCCGTCACGCTGAGGCTGCATTCCCGGGGCATCCGCCGTCGATATTCATCCACTCCTTCCCGCACCCAACCTGGCGGTTTTGCTCCCAGGGCAATCAGTTCCAGTTTCACTGATCCCTTCCCAAGCCTTCTTTGACCGGCAGGTCAGCCATACCCCATAACCGTTCAAGGTTATAAAAGTCTCGGGTTTCAGACTGCATGACATGTACTATAACGTCGGTCAAATCAATCAGCACCCATTCTCCCTCTGCATAACCTTCTATACCCAGCGGCTTGATATCGATCGCTGCCGTCTGACTGATGACACTGTTCGTCAATGCCTTGACATGCCTGACGGATGAACCGGTGACAATAATCATATAATCGGCTAAATCAGTCTTGTTGACCACATCCAGACAACTGATGTCTTGTCCCTTTATCTCTTCGAGTGCGGAGATGATCAGATTCTTTAATTTAACATTGGCCATGTATTCTTCTCTTAAACCCGCAAAGGGCTCTTCCTCTGTTGATACAATCCGTGATGATTTATGTATTGGATGACGGCCCCGGGCAAGATCCCGCAGGGTACATCTCCCCGGTGAAACGCATTTCTGATATCAGTAGAAGAGGCGGGTATCTGCTCCAGTTCCAGGTAAGCAACCAGCCCTGAAACATTGTAACCCAGATCATCAGTATTCACGGGTTCTCTCTCTGCTGCCCATTCCCTGATACCAACCGGTACCAGCGACTTGTCATGCCCTGGCCTCTTCAAAACGACAAGATGAGCCAAATCAGCGACCTTGCGCCACTCATACCATTGATCCAGGGTATAAAATGCATCCATACCCAAGACAATACACAGGGGGACATCAGCCAATTCTTCTCTTAGTGAACGGAGTGTATCAACGGTATAGGAAATTCCCTGCCGTTGTATCTCACGGTCATCTACTGTGACGCCCGAAACGTCTTCAACAGCAATCCTCAGCATTGCAAGTCTATGGTCAGCCGAACACTCCGGACGACTCCGATGCGGAGGTTCATAGGAAGGTATTAATCTGACACCGGACAGTCCAAGGTGCTCGCGGACGGCAACTGCAGAACGTATATGACCATAGTGAACCGGATCGAACGTACCGCCAAGGATAGCGATGCTCCTGTTCAAAACGATTCACGTAAAAGTCGTTGCGGACTCATGAGCATCATTCTCTGATTTGTCCATCTCCAAGAACAACAAATTTACGGGAAGTGAGACCCTCCAGACCAACCGGTCCGCGCGCGTGTAATTTATCCGTTGATATCCCAATTTCCGCGCCCAGTCCATACTCGAAACCATCTGCAAAACGGGTTGATGCGTTGACGATGACGGAACTGGAATCCACTTCTCTCAAGAACCGTTGAGTAGCGTTGAAATCGTTCGTCACTATGGCATCCGTGTGCCTGGAACCATAATGATTGATGTGGTCAATGGCCGTGGAGATATCGTCTACGATCCGGATAGCCAGTACCGGCGCCAGATACTCCGCATACCAGTCACTTTCCTTTGCAGACTCAACCCTGCAGACATCAGCCAACAATTTGATAGTAGTCTTGCAACCTCTAAGCTCGACACCAGTCTCAACGTATCGTCTGGCAAGGGACGGCAGCACCTGAGGGGCAACTGAAGATGCGACCAGCAGTGTTTCCATTGCGTTGCAGACCGCAAAGTAATTAGTCTTCGAGTTAAACGCAATCTCTGAGGCCTTGTCCAGGTCCGCACTGTCATCAATATAAACATGACATATCCCATCCAGATGTTTGATTACCGGGATGGTCGCTTCATTGAGAATACGCTCAATCAGTCCTCTGCCGCCTCGTGGCACAATGACGTCAACATACTGGGACATCGTAATCAGTTCACCCACGGTAGAGCGGTCAGTGATTTCTACCATTTGAACTACGCAAGGATGCAGCCCTGATCTGGCAATGCCTGCTTTCAGGCATTGACCCAGGGCAAGATTTGAATGAATCGATTCCGAGCCGCCACGCAGAATCACGGCATTCCCGGACTTCAGGCAAAGACTCGCCGCATCAACTGTGACGTTTGGCCGCGACTCATAGATTATACCAACCACCCCAAGCGGTGTACGCATTCTGCCGACCTGCAGCCCATTGGGGCGGTAGGACATCTCCGTAATTTCGCCAACCGGATCATCAAGCCCGGCAACCTGGTGTAGCCCTTCCACCATGACGTCAAATCTGGCATCGTTGAAGGATAACCGGTCAAGCAAGGCTTCTGCCGTCCCTTTCCGACGTCCTGCTTTCAGGTCTTTTTCATTTTCCGCCATCAGATAATCACGCCTGGCAAGGATTTCCTTACCGGCCGCCAACAGTGCTTCATTTTTTTGCGCTGTGGATGCAAGCCGATTTTCAGCAGCAGCCTGATATGCTGACTGTCCGAGACCCAGCATGTAATCCCTGATGTTGGTTGCGGCTATCGCCTTCATCGTCATAATCCAGCTCCATAAAAAACGCTATTATACATAGCCCCTGGATAACACTACCACTGGACTGTCAAGACAATGGCCGAAACAAAGCATCAAAACGTTCCTTTACGGTTCTTTGATCAGGAACCACTGGATCTGGCAAGAGCCTTGCTGGGTAAAGTACTGCGCCATCGCTACACACATCCTGAACTCGGGAGTATCTGGCTGTCAGCATTGATTATCGAGACCGAGGCGTACGAAATGGCCGAGAAAGGCAGTCATGCCTCACAGGGATTCACACAGAAACGGGCGGCGCTGTTCATGCCACCCGGGACAATTTACATGTATTATGCACGGGGCAGGGATTCACTTAATTTTTCCGCAAAGGGCACTGGCAACGGGATTCTGATCAAGTCCGGGTATCCCATAGTGGATGCCACAAGTCCGCTGTCATCTCTCAAGGTAATGCAATCCCTCAATCCTTCCCGCTCCGGTATCAGACCCAGACATCGATTGTGTAAGGGACAGACATTGCTTTGCCAGTCACTCAATCTGAAAGTGAAGGAATGGGACCAGCGCCTTCCTGTCGATGCGTTCAAGTTGAGTGATACCGGTTACCGGGTCAAACGCATCATACAGTGCCGAAGACTTGGCATTCCGGCCGGGCGGGACGAACATCTTCCTTATCGGTTCATTGATTATGACTATGCAGAACATTGCACCAGCAACCCACTCACCAGACGGCACTGGAAAATCAATCAGGATTACCGGATTATAGAACCTGGGCAGCCTCCTACCCCTGTAGTTCGGCAATGACTTTCTCTATTTCATCCAGGCGTGCGAGCGAATCATTCATCTCGAATAATCGCTGTTTAACCAGATTATCGCAGGGTAACAACTCAGTCAGCCGGGCGCCGACATTTTCCGCAATATTAAAGTCCACCTCATATTTAAGACTTTCTATCTGCTGATGCTGCATCAAGGTTTGAAGAATCGTGGCCAGATACGCCTGATGTTCCGGCAGTGGTAAATCAATTTCCTGGTCCAGGAACTCCACATTCGCCATCATGAGTCTGTCAGGCCGTTCATATTGATCGAGGATAGCAAACTTCATCTGACCTTCCGCCAGGATTCCCAACATGCCATTCGGCAACTGGTTAAAATCGATAACCTTACTGTAGGTTCCCTGGAGGCTGATCCTGGGTAATTGATCTTCAGCATTACCCAGGACTTGATTCCCTTCCCGAATCATAACGATGCCAAAGCCGGAATCCTCACTCATGCACTGTTTAATCATATCGAGGTATCGCGGCTCAAATATCTGGAGGGGTAAACGTCCACCAGGAAAGATGACCAGCGGTAAAGGAAATAAAGGAATTTCTGCCATGGTGAAGAAGTTTACCTCACTCCCTTTCCTAATGCAGAACCGAAAGTTAAACTCGATGCAAACCCCTTGAGTTAAACTCAACTTGGATTACCTTCAGCTTGCGATACTCTCCCTGATACAGGGCATAACCGAGTTTCTACCCATTTCAAGTTCTGCTCATCTGCTGCTGCCACATCACCTGCTTGGCTGGAAAGATCAGGGATTGGCGTTTGATACGGCGGTTCACCTTGGATCACTGATTGCTGTGCTGAGTTACTTTCGCACTGATATCGTGAGACTGACGTCTGCGCTGACGGGTGCAATCATGACAAGACAGCAATCCAGTGACAGCCGTTTCGCCATATTCCTGATTATTGCCAGCCTGCCGGTTCTCATCGTCGGTTATTTCAGCAGGACTTTCGTGGAGTCGAATCTGCGGTCACTGGAAGTCATCACCCTGGCAACTTTCGTATTTGCCATCGCATTACTGGTGGCAGACCTGACTGGCCGAAGACAACGGGATGCAAACACGTTGCAACTTTCTTCAGCGTTACTGATCGGATTAAGCCAGTGCGTCGCCCTGATTCCCGGGGCATCCCGGTCCGGTGTTACCATGACCATGGCTTTGATGCTGGGTTTTACCCGTGAAGGAGCATCGAGAATTTCTTTCATGATCGCAATTCCGGCAATCGCCGGCGCCTGCCTGCTGAAGATCAGCGACCTCATGAATTCCGGCCAATCCGTCGATTGGCTGATGATGTTGACCGGTGGGTTGATTGCCGCAGTAAGCGCCTATCTCTGCGTCCGATTATTCCTTGGGCTAATAGAGAAGATCGGGTTCCTGCCTTTTATTATTTACCGGCTGATACTGAGTTCAATGTTGTTTTTTATGATGATATAGAACGTGATAAACAATTTATTGGTTCGAATCAGAAGGGTTGTATATACCAACTACCGTTCGATACAGCGCTCAGAATTTCTAACTACCTGAAAAATAACGCTTTATAATTCCATTCTTTGAGTATATTTTTATCTGCATCATAGAATTTTGTAGAATATAGTGCGTATACAAGGCGTGTTGAGCGTTTTTTTCAACAATTCTCAGGTATTTTCGGGGATTAGCTTTCAATGCAAAATGTTGCTCATAAAGAAACAGTGCGTCATTTCTATCTCTTGCGGTACTTATAGGCGAACATTTGTTCTTCAAGCCAAGCCGTTAATTTCTCCGTCTCGGCGATCGCTTGGCGTAGTGTCTCCGAAAACACGTGCAAGGTCGGATTAATCAAATATCCTCTTTCTAACTCCTGATCATCAAGCAGATTCCGGTCAATTTCACTCATAAAAACAGGACGGGGATATTGTGCTAGATCATTCTCCCCGTGCGTGACCCGCATCAGCATGATTTCCTCGGGATGCTGGTCCCGGTTCCTGGCCAATATAATCTGCTCGACCAGTTCCAGATCGGCCGGACAGTCCGCCCACGGCCGCCCAAGGACTTCTTCAAAACATGTTCGATATCCCCGCAAATAACCTTTCTTAAACGCACGCTTGCGCGCGCCTGGCAACCAGCCTATTCCGAGTTCTTGTTCCCAGGTTCTGAAATAAAGATGCAACGATGAGCTGACCATGGTAATGCAACTTCGTCCCACCACCGCCACAGCTTCATCGGCTTGGATCCACTCTTTGAGATAAGCCGGCTCACCACTCTCGGCATATGGCGGATTATCAAACGGCGCTTCTTCCGCTTCGATCTTGCGCTTTATCTCCAGAAAAGGTGCTGCAGCATTCTCGTAGTAATACCAAATGAAATGCGTGCGTTTCTGGAGAAAGTGAAAAACGTCCATATAGAACAACACCCCCGTCCTACCGGACGCCAAAAGATCACCAGAATTATTGTACCAGCAAAGAAGAAGGTGCGAGAACACCACTTAAACTGGCCTCTGTTGTTGCAATGCGGTTACAATGATAAGAGTCGCTCACTCACGTCTAGCGACAGCGACACCTGCCCAGTGGTGTGACGTGCCGGAGAGACTGTAATCTAATGAAAATAAAGCACCACACTCCGCAAATCCCCGAGGAGATAGTAAAAATCAAAATGGGAGATTATAAGGTATGAGATCTAAATGGGTTCAGGTACCGGGAGCATTCATCTTATTGGTGTTGGCCGGTTGGTTCATCTACGCAATGATTCACGCTGGCCCGGCAGTTCAGTCGGGAATTCTTGCCATGATTGGCGTCGTCTCCGCTGGAATCATCGCCAACGTTTCCGCAAAAAAACGGGAAATTGAAGCGAGACACTTCAATGAGAAGCGAGAAGGCTACAAAGCATTTGTTGACATGATCTTTGATTCACTGATGGCGGAAAAGCGAGGCAAAAAGCCGCCGACCGAGAGACAAATGCGGGAAAAAATTATTGAATACAAAAAGATGTTGTTGATATGGGCCGATTCGGACGTCATTAAGACGTGGAATAAGTTCGAAATTAAGGGAATCAACAAAATCGATAACGAGGCTACACTTAAGTTATGGGACGAACTGCTCCGCGCGATGAGAAAGGATTTAGGAAAGGACGATTCACAATTCAAAAAAGGCGAACTATTTTCTTTACTATTAACTTCTGAAGATAAAGACAAGGTGAAGCAAGGAAGCTTCTAACAAGAGAGGATGTCTGCGAGGCAGGGGTTGGGTAATATCCGATACAATTTCCCAAAAGAAACTAGCACATATCGTAGACTATGAACTTCCCAGGCGCCATTGGAACAGAAAACCAGAACGGAAATAAGGCAATAACGAACTAATCGGGCCGTGCGTGGCACCAGCATTGCTCGCGAAGAACATCACAGGTTAGATACGCCAATTCGTCTTCAAAGTTTCTGCGTCTCCATCATGCTCATAATGCGATTGGTCTCAGACAGCACCTTAATGATTCTTTGATAGTGCAAAATGTCGTCGAAATCGAGTTGGTGCCGCTTTCTGTCCGCCAGCTATTTCTGGGCTGGCGGATAACCGCCGACATAAGTTTCCCAGGCAACCTTGGGTACATCCTCGAACCGCTGCGTCTCGTTTATCCAAACAGCACCGTCTTCGAAGCGCTGCTCCAAAACCACGGTTTCACCATCACCTATGAAACCGAACGGCGTGTCGCCAATCGCTTTCTGATCCATAACGTGAAGCTCACGAAGACTAGCGCCATAGTTGGAGACATTCCAAAATTGTTCTGAAGACGATGGCCACGGAAAGCGGGGAAAGTCTAGCCTCAGGAACTCTGCATAAGCATGACGATACGAAGGTGAGTGCAGGGACCCATATACGTAGTCAAACACCTCAATTTCGCGAGGTTTGCCGTAATGCTCAATTGTATGTGCACCACTACCGGGCGATCCAAACGATCGCAGCCCGTACCCCCTATGCGCAACGCCTCCGTTCCTACAAAGAGGCTACCCGACCGCGTGGTCATTTCCGTGCCGATGGAATTCATGGTGCGAAGATAGACAGCCAACAAGCTGCCTGGGTGGTTGAGGTGGTGCGGCGATACGGGATAAGACAAAGACCGCAAAATAAAAATGCGAAGAGAGAACTTGACTGGCAGGCTCTATCATTAGTAGTTTCACAACTCGCGAGAGCTGGATTGAATCTACCAGATTCCGATGATCAGAAAAACAGATATAGTCCGATACTCAAGGGCAGGTGACCAGTTTCACTATCGCTGGGCTGCCCGTCGTTGCCTTGGTCTGCTCGACCTCAGGTCGGAGCTGGTATGCATCACCATAGAGGGAGTATCCAGTGACGAATCCCCGAATGATGATGCCGAAACTGGCGAAGTGGTCGTTGATGTCGCGGAATACTATGGCGACCGCACTATCAAGCACGCAAAGAAGATCTCTTACCACCAACTGAAGCACTCATATGCAGGTAATCACTGGACGTTGAGCGCGTTAAGAAAAACCCTAACCGGTTTTTTTGAGCGTTTTATGATTTTCAAGCAGGAAGCAAATGATGTTGCCCAACAAACAGTGGATTTCACATTTACAACCAATCGCCATGTTGCTAAGGAGGTGCACGAACTTCTTGGAAGGATACGAGAGTACGCACAGGCTCCAGAGGATTCAGAACAGTGGAGCCAAATCAAAGGGTACTTGAACACCAGCGATGATGCATTGGCTCAGGAATTTTTCGCCAGTTTTCGTATTGACGATACAAACGACGTCCATTGGAAACAGCGGAGTATCCTAACTGAAGAGCTTGGCGTCTACATTGCCGGCTCAGATAAGGAAGTAGCTGACCAGCTTTGGAGGCTTGTGGTAGACAAAGCAATGCCGGAGCAGGCAAGCAGTCCTGAAATCACCCGTGAGGACGTCCTTCGCTACCTCAATACAGATGAGGATGAATTGTTCCCTGCACCTTGCTCAAGCGAGAGCGCAGAAGACTATTTTGCTCGGGAACAGGAGGATGAATACCTCCGTATAATTCTTGAGAATGACCATAATCCTGTAATTCTTCATGCTGATGGCGGAGTGGGGAAAACCGCCTTGGCTAGAAGATTGTACACCCGCATGCCAAGCCATTCGATTGCGGTGCTTTATGATTGCTTTGGCAATGGCGGGTACCGAAACTTGACCCTAAGACGCGACGAGCATGGTGTCGGACTTGTGCAAATTGCAAATGAGCTGGCTTCGCGTAAGCTCTGTCATCCCCTTATTCCTTCGCCCCATGCCACACCGGCTGACTACATGAAGGCTTTCAATTTTCGCCTCAAGCAATCGATTAAGGTGTTAAAAGGAAGCGACCCTGGTGCAAGATTGGTGTTGCTGATTGATGCGGCCGACAATGCTGAAATGGCGGCAGAAGAATATCAAGAGCGTGCCAGTTTCGCGAAAGATCTCATTAGACAGGAAATGCCTGACGGTGTGGTGCTCGTACTCTTGAGTCGTTCCCATCGGGTCGAAAAGCTGGATCCACCAAACGGATACGTTGATTTGAACCTTCGGACCTTCTCAAAAGAAGAAACGTGTAATTTGCTAAGGCAGAGGTTTCCCGACGCGACTTCTCATGACGTCTTGGAGTTCCACCGTTTAAGCTCACAGAACCCCCGTGTTCAGGCGACCGCACTGGACAGAGGCCTCAGCTTGCCTGAGACACTGCTTATGCTTGGCCCGAATCCGACAACTGTTGAAGACACAATCAAGAACATTTTTGAACAGTCGATTAAGCAGCTTTTGGACAGCACTCCCAAGGTTGAAGCCAATCAGATACGTACATTGTGTGAGGCGTTGGCAGCCCTTCGCCCCTTCATTCCCATTGAGGTTCTGTCATTGGCTTCTGGTTTGAGCGCAAGTGCTATTCGGACTTTTACCCTGGATTTGGGGCGTCCTTTGTCGCTGACAGGCGCCGCAGTACAGTTTTTTGACGAGCCTTCAGAGACATGGTTTAGAGAGACATATAAGCCAACAGAATCCAGGCTCATCGAATTCATCAGTGCACTGCAACCTCTCGCTCTTAGAAACAGCTACGTTGCCTCCGCTTTACCTCAGTTAATGCTGGAGGCCGGACAGTACGGTGAGCTTGTTGATTTGGTGCTTAATGATGGAGAACTACCTGATGAAAATCCAGTCGATAAACGTAATGCATCTTTGCAGCGGTTGCAGTTCGCGCTCAAAGCTGCGCTCAGAAATGAACGCTACGATGATGCAGCAAAACTGGCCTTGAAAGCCGGGGGTGTAACGGCCGGAAATGACCGGCAGGAGTCTTTGATACAGGCCAATACGGACCTGATTTCACATTTATTGCCTGCTCATCGACTCCGAGAAATAGTATCGCAGAAAACATTCTCGACGGATTGGCACGGCGGACACCATGCATATGAGGCGTGTCTTCTATCCGGTTGTGAGGAGACTCTAGCCGAGTCCCGCAGCTACCTCCGTCTCACAAATAAATGGGTTCGCAACTGGTCGCGGTTGTCTAGGAAAGAACGAGAAGGTGCCAAGATTCATGACAATGACCTAGCCGAAATGGCGATGTGTCAACTGTACCTCAATGGACCTGAATCATTTGTCAAAGAGTTGGAAAGCTGGACGCCGACAGAAATTGCTTATCGTGTCGCCTCAATCGTTATTCAGAGAATGGTTGATCTGGGGCAACACGAACTGATCGATGACGTCGTTGTCCATTCCTTGGGAAACATAAGTATATTGCTTGCTGCCATCGCCGCGCAGGGCGCAGTTCTTAAATACCCACATTTGGACGCTGCGAAAGTTGCGGTACATGGGCTGAAAAAGTATGCACGACAGATACAAAAGTACCAATTAGGGTCGTCGTATGAGGAACCGAGCCTTTCAGTCGTGAACGACGTGGTGCAAGCAGCGATTGTACAGGAAGCTGCACAACGCAGCGAGATTGCAGATGTCCTCGATATCTATATCCCATCTCCTGAGAAATATTATTTCAGCCGGCATTCCGACGAGCCACGATTCACGTTGCTGCGAGCAAATTGTTTGAGAGCGGCGTTGAGAGGTGTATCCATCGAGCTTTCAGACTTGGCTAAGCCGGATGTGAAGATGCAGATGGAGAAGGAAAGCCATTATCACGACAGGGATACCCAAGAGTTTCTTGCGGATGTTGGTGCCGTTTTACCTTGGCACAGGCTATGGACTCGTAGTTTTCTGGGACAGCTCCAGCCTGATGAGTTAGATCAGGCAATCGAGGAATGCGTTTCTTTAACTCAGAGAGCTTCTCACAACTACCCAAAGGATGATCGCTTCATATCGAAAGAAATTTCAAGAATCTGGATTGAAATCCTACTCATGGTTGATCCCACAACGGCGAGAATGGACAGGTTTGCTGCATGGAAGGGATCGCTCAAACAAAAACTATATACTCCAGCATTAACAAGGTTGGCGAGACTTTGCGCGCATTCGGACGCGTATTCTAGCTATGCATATGAATTTGCCCAAGAGTCATTCGAGATCATCGATGAAGTTCGTATGGATGCAGAGCAAAAAGTTGAAACCTATATTGACATATCCAGGGCGATCTATGCGTTAAGTCTTGATGAAGCGGCGTACTATGTGGACAAAGCGGTCGAGGTCGCAGGGCAAATCGGTCAAGAAAACATAGATCGCTGGTCTGCTTTGCTTGAGCTTGCTATTGCAGCATCGGATCTCGAACAACCACAACCGCGATTGTGTTATCGCCTCTCGCGTGCTGCAGAAGTAGTCTATGATTTTGTAGCTCGCGACAAACACTTTGATTGGGAAGGAACGATCGAGGCGATCACAATGCTCTGTCCTGCTTCGAGTTTAGCTATCCTAAGCCGCTGGAAAGATCGAAAATTTTGCTTGGTAGAAAGGGTGTTCCCATGTGCAGTAATGCACTTGGTGGATTTGGGCAATGTATCGCCATCCACTGTGCTAGCACTGATTGGCTACCAGTATGGTTGGCCGAATGTGGAAATGATCCAGTCAGCAATTGCTTCTGCGAAAGATAAGAAGAAACAGAAAGCGCTCTTTGTTCATGCTGTGCAGTATATTCAAATAGGTTCTGCAACGGCTCAAGAATGGGAGTCTATTGCAAATGTTGCTGCTCAAAATGGTTGGGAGGACTGGAACTTTGAAGGGCAAATAGCTTTCGCAAGAAGTAATGAAGAACGGAGTCATAGGCGAAATAGCGGATCTCTTGACCATTATGAGCCTGAACCTGATCCACCAAAGGATTGGGATCACATCTTCGGAGAAGAATTACAGCAGACTTCGCCAGAGTCTATTCAGGATGCCTATAGAAAAATGAGGGAGGGTGAACCCCCCTACCACTTCGGGGCGTTTGCAGAGGAATTTTATCGTCGTGTTACTCCTGGGCAGGAAAAAAATGCTTTGGAGGCAATTTTTAACGTTTCAGATTTTGATTTGTTAGACATACGCAGCTTATATGAGGCTATCCCGCAAAGTTGGCTTTCCCGAAACCATATTCGTTTGGCGTTGGTGAGAATAACGGAAAGAGTCTGTAAGTCATTTTCCTACGAAATTAGCAAATCACGATATTATCAGGCCTTGCCATACGAATTGATTGCACGATACTCGGGCAAAACCGAGAAACAGATTTATCATTGGGTTGTCGAGGCCATCGCTGAAAATCCTCTCATTCTTGATTCCGGCCGTCTTTTTTCCCTCGTTGGCTTGATTATTCCCAAACTTACCAAACTGCAGGCAGGAGCGGCTTTAGACTACGGACTCAAATTACTTGAGGAGGAAATGACCGAAAGAGATGGCGATGGAAATTGGTCTTCGAAATTACAACCACCAGAAGCGGTTGGAGCTACCTTAGCAGGATATATTTGGGCATCACTTGCATCTCCAGACACAGCTGAACGATGGCAAGCAGCTCACGTTGTCTGCTTATTGTGTGCTTTTGAAAGTCAGGAGATATTAGGTCCCCTTCTGTCATTTGCTTTGGGCCATGATTCAAGCCCATTCCATGGTTCAGGTCTTCCGATCTATGAATTGAGTGCCAGGCTTTGGCTGCTGATTGCCCTGAATAGAGCTGCCAAGCTCGGTTATGCGACATCAGTCCTTTACTTTGAGGAATTTATTCGTCAGGCATGCCACCCTACAGAGCGCCATATCATGCTTCGCGGAATTGGTGCAAAAATTCTACTGGTCCTAGAAAATGCAAAAATGATCACGCTCTCCAAAAGTGAGATAAAACGACTGCAATTGAACAACTCTTCAAAATTTGAGGTAGTGGTTTCGAGCATCTACCAGCGAAATTTGCAAGTAGTCACCCCTGGACCAACCTCTGAAGAGGAAAAGTTTTATTTTGACTACGATATCTCCCGTTACTGGTTTGAGAGTTTAGGAGGGATATTTTCTTTCGGATCTCCTGAAATCGAAAAAAGGGCTTTGAGAATCATTCGTGATGATTTAGGTGTGTCCGGGCAAGGAGGCAGCAAGGGTGATCCGCGAAATTTTCAAAGGCTATACGGAGATCGTGAAACTTACCATTCTCATGGCTCGTACCCTCAGGTAGAGGACTTGTCGTTCTACCATTCTTATCATTCCATGATGATGGTCGCGGGAGAACTGATCGATACGTCTCAAAGGCATCAGGACAGCGACTATGACGATGAACTCGAAGAGTGGATAGCTAGGCATAGCCTTACGCGTGCTGACGACCTCTGGTTGGCAGATCGTCGCGATCCAGACCCACTCGAAGTCCCAAGATGGAAATTAGAAGAGGTCAGCGATGAATGGCGCTTCTCGGTTTCTAAAAATGATTTATTGGAGGCCATCAGGTGTGGAAGTAAAGGTATCTGTGTCTGGGGCAGCTGGAACAATACAGATAGCGACAGAGAAGAGCACATACGTGTCGCCAGCGCATTTGTAAACGCTGAGCATGCACACCCGCTAATGCGTGCACTCCAGACTGCTTCCGATCCCATTAGTTACCGTATTCCTCCTAGTGGGGACGATTTAGAGATTGATTCAGGTCAATTCAAACTGAAGGGATGGGTTTCTGAAACAGCAAAAGAGCATGGGATTGATGAACACGATCCCTGGGCAGGTGACATTAGCTACCCACCATTACGTCCAGCAAAATGGTTTGCGACCAGAAACGATCTCCAGTCTGACAATGAACGACGATTCTGGCACTCATCCTCTCTCGGTAAACGGCCAGTTATGTGTTCATATGTGTGGGGTCAAAAATCTGAGAAGAATGACTATACTACACCGGAAACCGGTTCAAGGTTGATTGCGAACGTGGAGGCATTGAAACTATGGCTCTCTTCGATCAGCATGGATTTGATTATCGAGGTACAAATCAATCGGAAATTCAGGCGAGATTCCTATCGCCAAAGTTCGGAGGATACTCCTGAGTATCTCCCCCCATACACACTAGTATTTTTATATAAATCCAATGGAGAAATCGAAACAATATAACGACATCATTGCACTTGGTAATTTGCTCGTTGAAGAACTTCAACTTGGTCAATCAGTTGACACTCTAGCCCATGTTTAACACATTGCGTGGTGAAATGAACTATTTTGCCCATTTTTTGAAGTTTTTCTTCCCGTAAGTCGCTGATTTGTATTGAAGCGGATCGCCAGAAGGCTAATGTAGTGCCATAATCGTATTTTAGGGTATTGAC
>JAPOOX010000190.1 GCA_026713185.1 Gammaproteobacteria bacterium | reverse complement strand
GGTGTCAGCTACACTGGCCTTTACCTGATCATAAGGAATGCCGAGTTCCTCTGCCGCGATCAATGACAGTGAGGCGCGGGAACCACCGACATCCACTGTCCCCAGCGTCAATGTCACTGTACCGTCAATACCGATATTGATGTCAGTACAGGTCTGGCCGCCAAAGTTGAACCAGAAACCACAGGCCATGCCCCGGCCCTGGTTTTTACCCAGTTCAGCCTGCATGTGGGGATGATTTTTGGCGGCTTCCAGGGTCGGTCCGATACCGATGGGACCATAGGTTGGTCCGTAGGAGGCACGTGTACCCTGTTTTGCAGCGTTTATAATCCGGAATTCTATGGGGTCCATATCGAGTTCTTTAGCCACCAGGTCCATGGTGCTCTCTACACCAAAGGCAGCCATCGGCGCCGAAGGAGCGCGATAGGCTGCAACCTTGGGTCGATTACAGAGCACATCGTATCCCACAGACTTTACGTTCTCCAGGTCGTAACAGGCAAAGGATGTCATGGCGCCAAGCATGCCCCAGGTTCCGGAGAAAGCGCCGTTCTGGTAGCGCAGTACCGCAGAGGCAGCGGTAATCCTGCCATCATTCCTGGCGCCGATTTTGACATCAACGGAAGTGGAGGAGGTGGGTCCGGTTGCGCGAAATACCTCTTCTCGAGTCATCACCACTTTGACAGGGCGGTTGGCCTTTCGGGACAGAACCAGTGCAACAGGTTCCATCCAGACATGGGTCTTGCCACCAAATCCCCCGCCTATTTCGGATGATGTTACCTTGAGCTTCGCAACATCCATACCCAGCAACGCCGCACAGGTATTGCGATAGAAGAAGTGACCCTGGGTAGTAACCCACAATTCGCCAGTGCCATCGGGTGAAACGCTGGCCAGGCATGCATGGGGTTCAATATAACCCTGGTGAGTCTGTTCGGTTTTGTAGCTTTTCTCAATAATGACATCTGCTTCGGCGAAGCCGGCGTCGATATCGCCGTGACCGAATTCGGATACCTTGGAAATATTGGAAGGAGTGGTAGGTTTTGGCCGTATCCCACTGGTAATGACATAGTCCTGGACAACAGGGGCATCGGGTTTCATTGCTTCGTCGACATCGGTGACATGGGGTAATATCTGATAGTCGACATCAATGAGTTTCAGTGCCTCTCTGGCGGTTTGTGCGTCGATGGCTGCGACTGCCGCTACCGCATGACCATCGTACAATGCCCGTCCCCGGGCCATGCAGTTTTCAAGAATGTCGAGCATACCGCGGTCGCCGCCAGTCAGGTCCGGTAGATCCTCACTGGTGACTACCGCCTTGACGCCATTGAGCTTCTCGGCCCTGGATGTATCTATACTGTTAATCCTGGCGTGCGCATGGGGTGAACGCAGAATAAGTCCCACGAGTTGCCCTGGCGCCGAGGCATCAGCCCCGTATCTGGCTCTGCCAGTCACCTTGTCTACACCATCCGGACGATTCACCCGGGTCCCTACCAAATTAAATTTCTGATCTGTATAACTCGTATCGTGTTCCATGTCAGATTCCTGTTACTAATGTTTAGATCTTGATAAAACTTTATCTGTAAAGTGTCTCTTTGGCAGACAGTGCCAGGACATCTCTACTCACCTCAATTCTTCAGCGGCAGCCTGAACTGCACGGACAATCTTGTCATAACCGGTGCAACGGCAAAGATTACCAGCCAGCGCATAGCGGATCTCTTCTTCCGAAGGATCAGGGATACGATCCAGCAGCGCCTTGGCTGCAACCAGAAAACCTGGAGTACAGATACCGCACTGCAGGGCAGCATGCTCGATAAATTTCTGTTGCAATGGATGCAGTCTGGCGCCTTCTGCCAGTCCTTCTACAGTACCGATTTCACGTCCGTTTGCTTCGGCGCCCAGCACCAGGCATGAGCATACCAGGCGTCCATCCAGCGTAATACTGCAAGCCCCGCAGTCACCGGTGCCGCATCCTTCCTTGACGCCGGTAAGACCTACCCGATCCCGTAATGAATCGAGCAAAGTTTCATTCTGGGGACAGACAAACTCCACGGCGTCGCCGTTAACATTTGTAGATACATGTACACCGGCCATCAGGCACCTCCTGCACGTTGATACGCGATTTTCGCGGCACGTCTGCCAAGGACGCCCGCAACTTTGGTTCGATATTCTATTGTGCCACGTTTATCGTCAATGGGATTGCACGCGGCGGAGCATGCTGAAGCCAGATTCAACAGGGCGTCATCTTCCAGCCGGGTACCAATAATGGCCGTAGCCGCATCCGGTACCAGTACTACGGTTGGCGCCACGGCGCCTAAAGCGACTCTTGCAGATTTGATTACCCCTTGTTCCAGAGTAAGGCTTACACCTGCGCTGACCACGGCAATGTCCATTTCCGTACGCGGAATGAATCTCAGATAGGCATCTCCGGATTCGGCAGGGCGAGATGGCAGTAAGATAGCCTCGATTACTTCTCCTTTGGCAAGGGTAGTCTGTCCCGGACCAGTAACAACATCCTCCACCGGAATGATTCGCTGGCCGCTCCCGCCAACAACAACTGCCCTGGCATTGGCTGCAATCATGGCCGGTACACTGTCTGCTGCAGGTGATGCATTACACAGATTTCCGACCATGGTGCAACGACCCTGGATCTGGTCCGAGCCAATCAGGTTGGTAGCTTCTACCACACCGGGCCAGGCTTGAACCAGTGCCTCGTTTTCACCCAGTTCAGCTCCGGACACACCAGCGCCGATTCTGAATCCGTCATCGTTGACCTCGATGGTCTGCATGACCGGGATACGTTTGATATCAACAATCAGATCAGGCTCAATCAGACCGGTCTTCATTCGAACCAGTAGGTCGGTGCCGCCAGCAAGGACAAAGGCTTCACCTTTCTCCTCGGCCAGATACGCTGCCGCCTCACTGGATGTTGTAGGTGATTCATATCTCATTGTAAGGTTTCTCTCCGTTTTGTTTTTTGTAACTTACCTGAATCCTGGGGTCGGAGTAAAGTGCCGGAGTAAACTTGGAGTCGGAAATCTGGAGTTGGATGGAAATGTGGGGTCGGGAAACGTGGGGTCGGAGTAAAGTGCCGGAGTAAAATGGGGTCGGCGTAAAATGGGGTCGGCGTAAAATACATTTTACTCCGGCACTTTACTCCGACCCCATTACTCCTTAGTCGCGAAGGATTCCACCAACGAAATTGGCGCCTTCGTAGGTGGCATAAATTGTCAGTGCCCGGGACACAAAGTACTGTCCTACAGTTCTTACGGCATGGTGTGTAGCAAAAGAAAGCACTACAGCAATGACAGGAAGAACCCCTCCGGAAACCTGGTCTATTTCATCTTCCGTAAGATCTCTTGGTCCAGATATTTGATTCATGTTCTATACCTCTTTAAGAAAATCATGTCTGTTAAAGTTCACAATTATTAATGTTGAGCGCCATTCTTAACACACCAACAATTTCACATCACGAGTGTTAATAATGAACGCCATTTTTAATGCACTGACATGTTCACATCACACGGGCGAATTGATAACAGCAGATATATTCTTTTGATGTAGGAAAATACCGTTTCCACTTTACTCCCAACTCATTTTTGTGTTCCCTTACACTATTCCCAACAAAGGAGACTGAATTGAAAAATGAGTCATTGGCCCCTGTCGTCTGGAATCTGGAACCGCAACGGGTTGCCCAAAGGGTATCGTCGGAGATTCAGTCGGTGTGAATGAATTTCAACTACCCACATTAAGGGCGAGAGCGGGAGCGGTTTCTGATATTGCCCGGGAATACGCTGTTGAAACGGAAAAACTGGGACAACTGCACCCAAAAGTGCTGCAGTTGATTCAGGAAGCTGGTCTGCCACAACTACTCAAACCGAATTCCACCTACACCATCAGGGAATTTATCGATATCTGTGGCATTGTCGCCGAAGGTTGCATGTCTGCCGGGTGGTGCAACTTTGTGTGGGGAGTGCATAACTACCTGATCGGACTCTTCCCGGCCGAGGTACAGGAGGAAGTCTGGACCAATCCCAGGACTCTGGTTTCCGCCTCACTGGGTCCGGTTGGACACACTGACAATATCGGCGAGGACGGAGCAGTTGTCTCAGGGCGCTGGCGGTTCGCTTCAGGATGTGATTATGCAGACTGGCTGTTGCTGGGCATCAAGCAGGATGAAGGAGAACCCCATCTGGGTCTTTTTCACAAATCGGAATATCAACTTGATGATACCTGGCAGGTCATGGGCCTCAGAGGTACTGGTTCCAAGGATGCCGTCTGTGAAAATGTACATCTGCCGCCACAACGGCTGATACCTTTTTCAGCCTCTATGGCGCCCTACGGGGCATTGCTGATTCTGGTCATTGCAGGTCCTGTTATCGGAGGCGCCCAGGCAGCAGTCAATGAATACCGGAAACAAATAGAAATCTCCCAGGGACAGAGTGTCTTGTTACGCCTCGCAGAGGCCAGTGTAGAAGTCGATAGCGCACGCACCATTGCACTCACAGCGGCGGATATTCTGGATCTGAATCCATCGCCCGATGACTTTATGACGGCGCGTATCCTGCGCGACACCGCATTTGCCGCACGTCTGTGCAATCAGGCAACCCGGAGAGTATTTGAAGCTTCCGGTGGCAGTGCACTGCACGAAAGCCAACCCATTCAGCGGATATTTCGTGATGTAACTGCAGGTTGTGCTCATGCCCGTTTACAGTGGGACCTGAATGTTCTCCCCTATGCTCGAATAATTATCGGAGATTGACTCCAACCCTAACTATTCAGTGCGTCACCTTCTCTCCAGGGAGATAATTGTCCTGCATATACCGCAGGACCGTTACGGAAATGGGCAGCCTCATCCAGTGTTTCCACAAATGGCATATCACGCGGGTACAACTGCTTATCTCTGGGTCGAGCTCCGGCTTTTGAAATGTGCCCCCACAACGGATGCCCAACTACCTCTTCCGCAATTGCCGCGGCTTCAATCAGTTTGTCCAGGTTGTAACCTGTTTCAATTCCCAGTTCATGACACAGATCAACAAAGTCTTCCGTGGGTACATGGCCGGCTGCACGGCCATTACCGCAGTAGGGACAACCACCCATACCGCCAATAGAAGTATCAAAGCTGTCCACGCCGAATTTCAACGCCTCGTAAAAACTCGCGATCGTCGTACCCCTGGTGTTATGCAGATGCATGTGAAAGCTGGTAATTTCCGGATAACGTTCCTGTATGGCTTCCAGAGTCTCGGCTACCGTGTGCGGCATATTCCAACCCATTGCTTCCACAAAAGAACATTTTGTTACCGGAATGCCAGCTTCATGCCAATAGCCGACAATCAGGTCAAGCATTTCCAGGCGTTGTTGCAGTGAAAACGGACCTTCGTAATTGGAACCAAAAAGGTTGCCCAGACCAACGGATGCACTTTCTGCACCTGCTTTCTTTGCCGCTGCAACAGTTCCGGGAATCGCCGCGATCTGTTGCGCCTGGCTCCTGTTGTAGTTCCGCCGCGCGAAAGTATCGCAGAGTTCGACGTGAGACGAGAATCCACGTCGCCCACGAACATTGATTTTTGGATACCACTTGTCAGCCCGTTCAAATCCTTTCTGATTGAATACCGCCGCGGTATACATGATGCCTGGTTTGGGTACGAATTTCTCTGCGATTTCATCAATGCAGGCCATTTGCGGAGTCCACTTGGGATGGGCAAAGGAACCAATGGAGATCATCTTTGCGCCAGTCTCTCCCAAAGCGTCCAGCAGACGAAGTTTTTCAGAAACCGGTATGTCTGCGCGCTCGATCTGTAATCCTTCGCGCATGGTGTCATCGGTGATGGTGACAGATTTGGGGAAAGCCATGGAGTCGCCTCTATCATTGAATATTTGAAAGATAGAGTAATTCAGGATGTCTTCCTTGGCAAGTTTAAGGGCTCTTATCAAACATGACGAAGAAAATCCAGGTAAGCCGGCCGGCCTGTTTGCTCCGCGACAGCGGCAGGGCGAGTTTTTGGCTCGCTGAAGGCTCTCACGTTGGGGAAGAGAAAGGCAACAAAGGTACAAATTTTCCATGTCAGTCAGGCAGATAATCACTTGAAATCAGGGTCCCGTGCGAATGTTAAGCCTGCCCGGTCAGGAATTATTTTCAACTATTTTAGACGCAATAGTTGCACAACCTACGTCCAGGGTAAAATATGCTAAGATTTAAGTTATATAAATCAGTTGGTTAGATCGCTCTCTTTGGGGAATTTAACAATTGCATCAACTTCGTATGTACAGTAATCTAGCCACCGTGAATCCTGTTGCCAGCGTGATGGGTCCTATCGGTAAAGTGTAAATCCGGCGCCACGGTGCTGCGACATTCCGGTAGCGTTTGATTCCAGGGATCCAATCTGCACAGAAGGTAACAGACACAACAGTTAATTCCCTGACAGGAAACCGTCAGGACAGATTGTCAAAGAATCAGGTACTAATGCAGTTTTGGAATGTAGATACTTATGGACCAGGAAACAGCCGTAGATCAGTTGTACTTGAATGCAGAAAGTCTGGCGCAGGATTTTTCCCTGTTCCCCAGTATTGAACCTGCAGCGGTCATTCGGGGTGTACTTACCGAGCAACAGATTGAGCGGCAGGCTGACTTACTTCAACATATGGACGTGGATGCCTACATCGCGGCGACAGTTGCACCCTGTGAAGAAGCATCACGGCCAGGAGCGCGGGATATCATACGGGCGCTGGATGTACCGCTTTATAATGAAATCTCCAACGGTCCCTATTACTCGGTGGAATGTGAATTCGACTTTTTGGGAGACCCGCGGAGAATCGGCTTTATTGCCCAGGACAGGAACCATTCATCAGGGGTCTGGGGGCCGGAACATCATGAGGCCGCCGCCCGGACAGCCAGTAATTTTGCCATCCGCTCAATTCCGATCATCACCATGGTTGATACACCCGGGGCCGATGCAAATGAACTGGCGAACGCCAATAACCAGGCTCATTCCATATCCAGGCTGATTGCCGAATTGTGTAATGTGGATGTGCCTACACTGGGAATCATCATTGGTCAGGGATATTCCGGCGGCGCCATACCGCTTGCAGCAGGTAATCTCCTGTTGTCGTTACGTACCGGGGTATTCAATACGATCCACCCCAAGGGCTTGTCGAGTCTGGTCACCCGATACAATCTGTCCTGGCAGGAATGTGCGCAATTTGTAGGTGTATCTCCCTACGAACTTTACAAGCAGGGCAACATTGACGGTATTGTCGATTACGACCCCGGTGAAGATGACAAAATTGATAATCTGCGCAACGCCATTGTTTCCGGAATCATCTCGATAGAGGAAAGAGTAAAGTCATTTGTTGCAGAGCATCCAGAAATTCTCCAGCAATATGGCCGGAATATTAATCGCTACCTGAAGCCTTCAAAGTCGATAGCAGCGGTACACGCGAGTTCCACTTTAAAGTTACGTACATCTCCCACCGAGTTTCCCAACGTATTCGGGGTAGCCTTCCGACATCTGCGATATCTTGGATTACGCAAAAGAATCAAGAGTACTACCTCTACACAGTATGGTCGTTTGACGGATTTCGAGATTCCGGAAGGCGAACTGGCGCAAAGGAACCATCGTGAACGGCGTGCGGCTTTTCTGGGATGGTTTCAGGACCCGGACAAGATCCTCTACGAAGATATACTGAATAAGGCATGGAAGAATTTCCAGGAGAAAAGATCTGCCCTGGGTGAGGAGCGGGGACGTATTGCCAAGCTGATCTTCGGAGAGCCCTCGAGAAACTTTGAAACCGCCAGAAAGGACTTGTGCCTGGTCAGTGGTCTGCATATCTATAATCGCTGGAAAGCCAGTGCAAGAAACAATCTGACCGCGTTAATTGCGCACCTGAAAGACCCGGAAACCAATTCATTCCTGTTGGGTACAGACGATATCAAAGATGTGAAGCAGCTACTCAGAAAAATGTCCGCATCATCCAATGCCTTCATCTCCCACATCAAATCACTGTTCAGTTTCGATGGTAAAAAGCTGGTTGACCTTGAATATATAGAGGCCAGGAACGAGGAACAGTTATGCGCCCAACTGGTTTCCGAACTTAATCTCATCATCGAAGGTGATTCGCTTTACGATGAGAAACTTCTGGGCAACAAGAAGTCTTCGCATTACGCCAAAGAACTGCTGGCCAGTGGAGAAACGGATTATCTGATGGTGAACAGGCGATTGCTGGAAAACAATCTCTGGACATTTATCAAACGGAAACGGGATACAGTGCTCCCGGACGATAATACGGATTTAACAATCCTCAATGTCATTCTGCATGATGACATTCGGGATGACTTTATCCGGGAATGTCGATGCTTGATAGTCTTCTCGATTGTCTACGACAATCTGATCAGTGACATGGTTTCCGTGGCCCGACAGGCCTACGAATCCAGAACCCTCCCGGATTCATTCATTGAGCAGTTACTGGAACGCTCCATTGCTGAAGCTGCCACCCATGAGGTGGTTAACGGTCAGGATCCCGTGGAAATAGGCAATGATTTTGCAAACTGGATGAAATACCTCGCCCAACATGCACGCAGTACCGGATTTTTCAAATCCGTGGAAGAGTGGATCAGAACAGTCCACAAGGATAAATCCGATACCCTGTTTGTTATCGTCAGTTTCTTTTTTGAGAAACTGTTACCGGAATATTATGACTCAAGACAGTCTGGCAAGCGTTATGTCGGCAAGATTGAACCGGTACGTATTGGCCGTCGCAAGGACTTCTGGAATCGGTTGACAATCGCTTATCGGGATCTGCTATTCCAGGATGTGATCAACAGGCAAATCAGGTCCGGCAGCACCAGTAAGGACAGTCTGCTGGAGAAGTACATCGAGAACTTCAGTGAATTGAATGGTACGCTGATGTCAACCAATCCCGTTAACTTCCCAACGTTCAGACCCACGATCGAGACTGCCCTGAACAAGAATATCCAACCCTGTGGACTGAT
>JAPOOX010000310.1 GCA_026713185.1 Gammaproteobacteria bacterium | reverse complement strand
CAGCATAATGTCGGAGCGCCGAGCTGGAGGAGCATGACTACAGGCATGCGGGGGAAGCTCGGGAATCCGGGAGGGACGCGCAGACGCTGGTGCAAATGAATGCCCCGAAGCCATCTGCGAACACACTCGTTAATGAAGCAAACTCTAATCAAACATGACGAAGATAATCCAGGAAAGTGCTAAAACCCTTGAGTAATTTGCGCGACGTCCACTGAACTGTGGAAGAAAACAAATAAACAGACTAGGGTGGTGGTATGAATTCGGGGTCCCAGCTATGACGGTGTCGAACAAACCGATAGACAGTCGGGGAGGGATATTGAATTGCTTGCGCACGTCAGCACTGATATTGATGCTGCTTTTCAGCGCCATCTCGTTTGCTGACCCCAAAGTCCAATTCAATATACCCAGTACGACGCTCAAGGAAGCCCTGTTGACCCTAGGTCAACAGGCGAACCTGACCATCGTGTTCTCCCTCGATGTCGATGTCGGTGAACGCACCGTCGATCAGGTAGTGGGCAGCTATGCGCCACAGGCGGTTTTCGATGTGCTGTTGAGCGAATCGAAACTGACCTACCGGCAGATAGCCGAGGATGCATTCGTCATCGAACGTGTGCACCGGTCCATCGAAGCGGCTGTCTTGACAGCCAGAACTGATAGCGGAGACACAACAGTGAACACAGACAAACCAGCACACTCGATGTTACACAGATTGGTCACTGCATTGGCAGGAGTCCTTATAGGCAATGGTGCAGTTGCAGCCGACAGCGGTGATGACCGGCGCGAAAAGCAACAAATAGAAGAGATCGTAGTCACCGCCACCTACCATGAGACGAACCTGATGCAAACTCCCATGGCTATCTCGGCGTTGGGCGATAAAGAAATCATTGAACGCGGGATAAGCGACATCAGCGATCTCTACACCTTTATTCCCGGATTGTCCTATCAATCCAGAGATGGTGGCGAAAATGCAATCAGTATTCGTGGCGTGACGCCACCGACACTGCTTGGCGGTGCCATGGTGGCGGTGTACGTCGATGACATGCCGATCCCCTCGCCGCCACTCGGCAGGTTTGGAACCGGCAGTTTTAACGGTCAGATATCCGGCAGCGTGTTCGATATGGAGCGCATCGAAGTACTGAAAGGGCCACAGGGCACCCTCTACGGAGAAAACGCCATGGGTGGCGCTATTCGCTACATCACCAAGAAAGCTGACCCGAACGAGTTTGACTGGGGCATAATGACTCGTCTGAACAACAGCTCGGAAAGTGACGACCTGAGTCACGGGGTTGTAGGCATGGTCAATATTCCGTTAATCAAGGACGTTCTGGGACTCAGACTGAGTGGCGAACTAAGAGACGAAGCCGGCCAGATTGATATCGTCGGTAATCGGGTCGCGAACGATGTCGACTCTGACGAAGTGACCAGCGTGCGGGCGAAGCTCACCTGGTATGCTACTGATGCGCTTGACATTACCCTTGTTGCAAACCGGATAGAAAAGGATATTGAAGGTCCGAGGGTAGCCCATTACCCTATCGCTACCGACCGGACAAACTCACCTGATGTGAATAATGTGGGCTGGGACACCCAGGATCTTTATACCCTTGCCATCAGTTATGACCTGCCCTGGGCTACCTTTACTTCCGGCACTTCTCGCTTCGAACGTACATATGATTACTCGTCCCAAACTCCCAGTAACTTCATCCCTGAACTATTTATCAGGCAACTCTCAATCCCGGTCCTGCCAGATGGCGAGGGCGGCTTCGTAGCTAACCCGATTTACGATCCCACGTTTCCTGCTATGGGACCATGGCTGTCCGCGGCTGCTTACAACGCCAGGGGTCTTGCCTACGAGAACTTCAGTCAGGAATTTCGGTTGATCTCTACAAGCGACGGACCCTGGTCCTGGGTCGCTGGACTGTATTACAAGAACTTTGATGGTTCCACCGGAAACAATAATAAGCCGACTTATGTTCTACATCCTGTCCCTGGTTTGGAGTCGTACCTGGAGCAGATGCTAGCTTTGTTTCCCGGCAATGAGGTGGGTGAAACAGCAGAAGAGATATCAGTGTACAGCAATGTCAATTACCGGTTCAATGATCAGTGGGAGATCGGCCTGGGACTACGGCAGGCAAGTGTCCAAACCAATCGGGAAAATGATCCCCTGGAAATTGATGAGGATATATCCAGCGTCCGATTTACCCTCGACTATCAGCCTAACGACAGTACGATGGTATATTTTACCACCTCATCAGGGTATCGACCCGGTTTGAGTAACGGAACGGATGACTGGTTGGGGGCAATCCCCAACCTGCAGCAACTTGGCACTCCCCAGGCACTGGCGGAAGCGGACTACATGTCCTCCAACCTCAGTGCTGTCGGTGACAAGGTCACCAACTACGAGGTAGGACTAAAGACTCTGCGTATGAATGATCGCATTCGGCTGATTGCTTCGGTGTACTACATCGACTGGGATGACATCCTTCTGGCTATCAACTACGCGCACTCGCTCCGTCCGTTTCCGGTCAACTACAGTATCAACGGCGGTGCTGCCCATAGCCAGGGCATCGAACTATCGCTCTCTGCAGAACTGTTCGACGGCCTGACACTGTCCGTTGTCGGAGACTACAATGATGAAGCGCAGCTCGACGAGGGCACAAATGACGCCAACAGTACCGTCAATTTTGACCCCGGAACCCGGCTCCCCAATTCGCCGAAGTACAGCTATAACGTCTCGGCTGACTACCAATTCGAACTGGGTCAGTTCCTGGCCGGCGTGCGAGCAGACTGGGCGAGGGTGCCGTCGTCAAGATATCATCTTTGCTGCGCACATATAACGACGGGATATCACCGAACCAATCTGCGATTCACATTACGTGACCATGAAGGAAAGTGGCGTGCAGCACTGTTTGCTGACAATCTTTTCGATGAGACCATTGTTTACTCGATTAATCCCTGGGGTATACGATTTGGGCCATCCCGCCAGATAGGCGTGGAGTTTTCATACTCGCCAGGTCAACGCCAGGGAACGTCTGATTAGTTCTTTTATGTGGGCACACTGAGTGCCCACATAAAATATTGCGACACTGTAGTCTACATGAGGGACGTCAGTCTCGATGAGATCCTGTTGGGTATCGTTACTTGTGACGTTCGATGGAATTGGTGATTGATGTTGCAAATCAGGCTTGTGTCCAGGCTGACCTTACTGATGTTTGTGCTGCCTGCGGTAGCCGAAGATATGGCTTGGCAGCACGGAGTTTCGATGTTCGGTAATCTGAAGTATCCACCCGACTTCAGGCACTTTGAATATTCCAACCCGGATGCCCCCAAAGGAGGTACGCTGGTGTTGGGCGGGACCTATTTCACGAGCTTTACGCCGTTTCTTTACCGGGGAGTTTATCCGAGATATATGCTGACTCCGCCACCGGGACCCCTGTACGACAGTCTGTTCGTTCGCGCCAATGACGAACCCTATTCCGTTTACGGCAACCTTGCCAGGAGTATTCGCTTCGCCAATGACCTTGGCACCGTGGAGATCAAGCTTCGCGACAACGCCTATTGGCACGATGGTGTCCCGATTACGGCGCAGGACGTCAAGTTCACTTTCGATCATATAACCACAAGTTCTATGTCGGGGGGGCGTACATCGCTGCCCATCGAGTCAATCGAGATCCTTGACGAACGCGTGCTGTTGTTCCGTTTTAGGAAAATCGCCGGGCTGAGCAAAATCGATTTCATGGGACCCATGACCTACTTTCCTATCCTGCCGGAACATTATTGGCGCACACGGGATCTGTTTCAAACGACACTCGAGCCTCCCCTCGGCAGTGGTCCCTACCGCATAGCAGACTTCAAGCAGGGAAAGTCCAACTCGCTGGAGCGGGTGCCGGACTACTGGGGCAGGAATCTGCCAGTCAACAAGGGTCGGCACAATTTCGATTCCATTCGCTATGACATATACCGGGATGCGACCGTCGCTCACGAAGCCTTTCTCAAAGGGTTGCTGGACTTCCGAACGGAAGAGGACCCTTACCGGTGGCGGACGGCTTACGACATTCCTGCGCGGGACAAGGGCTGGCTGGTCATGGATCAGCATAACGCCCAGGTGAGATCCGGGTTTCAGAGTGCCCTGGTGTTTAATATTCGCCGGGACAAACTGTCGGATGTACGCGTCCGGGAAGCCCTGATGCTGGCATTCGACTTTGAATGGACCAATCGCGTGGTCTACAGCGGTTTCTACAGACGTCCCGGTAGTTACTTCTCTGGTTCGCCTTTGGCGGCAAGTGGGCTGCCGTCGCAAGGTGAACTGGAATTGCTGGAACCGTTCCGAAATGAACTACCGGCGCGCCTGTTCTCAGAGCCTTTTGTGTTGCCGAAAACCACCGGACATGGCCTGCATCGACAGAATCTCCTGCGTGCCAGAGCATTGTTCAGGGAGGCCGGTTGGACAATTCGCGATGGCGTGATGACGAATGCCTCGGGTGAGGCGTTCACGTTGGAATTTCTCAGCGATCTGCCCAGCAAAAAGCGAACCTTGCTGCCCTATATGGTTCAGCTCGAACAACTTGGTATCGTCTCGAATATCCGACTGATGGAATCCGCGCAGTATGTGAACCGAACGCGTCAGTTCGACTACGATGCGCTGCTGGTCGAGGTCCCATTTGGATTTCCGGTTCCGTCGGGGATTATCCGCCATTTCCACTCGAATGCCGCCAACACGCCCAGTTCGGCTAATCTGGTCGGTGTAAGCAGTCCGGCGGTGGATACCCTGATCGTGGCCCTGCGCGAATCCGTAGATGACCTTGAGAGGTTGACGGCTGCCGCCCGGGCACTCGACCGGACACTGCTGTGGCGCCATTACATGATTCCCGTATTCGGTTGGCAGCAACCAAATGTCGTGTACTGGGACAAGTTCGGCCGGCCCGGGGTTGATGCCGAGTATTTGACCAGCTTCCCGGACACCTGGTGGTGGGACGGGGAGCGGGCGTCACGCATTCACCTGGAAGGAAACTGATCTATGGAATGGTTATTCCTTTGTCATCATGAATTCAATACAAGATTCCAGCGGTCCTTTATGAATTGTGTCGGGTTTTCCCTTAGTTTCTTGCCGTCCTCAGGATTCTGGAGTCTGGAGAATTTCACTGGTGGATTGATGACTCGTTCCAGAAAGGCCAGGCCATCAGGTATTCGCCAGTCAAAGGATTCGTCCACGTGTCCGCCTCCGTCTACATATTTGTACTCGTGGTGAATTTTGTTTTCGAACAGGGTGTTGTGTAGAAGGTTTGCACCCATAAAGAACCCAAGTTCGTCTTTTGAACCGCATTCAAAGTAGATCCTTATTCCTGAATTCCTGATCGTGTCAGGATTGTCCCGGACAATGCTGGCAGGATTGTGTTTGTCATGGAATTCTTGTGTGTAAAAATCGGGGTAGCCGTCTGATTTGTCGAAAGTGGGGCCAAGCTGCGGTTCAAACGCGATGATTGCGGCAAAGGTATCAAGATGTTTCAGCCCTATCTTCAGGCAGCCCAGGCCTCCCATGGATATGCCACTGATGAAAGTGCCGGTTCGGTCCTGTGCGATACGGTACTTCGTGCGCAGGTGATCCAGGAGTTCACCCGCGATCCAGGATTCCCACTGTCGGGTGCCGTCCGGAAAATCCAGGTAATTGTTGGGGAACATGCCGGTATGCGGCGTGACGACAACCACCTCGGACAATATGCCATCGGACCACGCTGACGTGAGTCGCTCAGCGAAGGTTTCCAGGGTACCATCACCACCGCCACCGCCGTGCAGCCAGTAGAGCAGGGGATAAGTCTTGTCACTCGAGTCATAGCTGGGTGGCAATAGCACATCGTATTGCGCAGGACTCGGTACGAGTTGCGTGTCCATCTGTTCCAAAAAGGGCATTAGGTGGCTCCATCTGATTTAAACAGTTCAGCATGCAAACTCAGCATGCAAGTGCATAGACACCGAAATAATAATGTTACCCCAGTAGCGTGCACTGCAGGACGATTTTCGTCCGGACGAATGATCCGGACCATGGGAATTAATAGAGTACGGTTCATGGGTTTGCCTTGATAAATTCAATCACCACCCGGGCAAATTGTTCACCCTGGTCATCCTGCGTGTAGTGTAGAGAATCTGTGATCGCCACGTGGTTTTGACCCTTCGCGCCGGGTATTTCCTCCTGGAACTGAAT
>JAPOOX010000227.1 GCA_026713185.1 Gammaproteobacteria bacterium | reverse complement strand
TCAATCAGTCTCGCCCTCGCTACGGTCGCAGTTCTCGGACAGCCTCCCAGGGTTTAATTAAAGTTCCAGATGGCTCTCAGGTAGTAGAAGCCACCGTTGAATCCAAAAGGTGAGGTCTCTGCGTACAGGAGTCCAGCAGGATACGGGTCTGCATTGTCTTTCTGGTTGGTCGGATATTCATCAAACATGTTTTCCATTCCGAGAATCAGTGTCCCGTTGTCGTTGAAGTTGTATGCAATCTCAGCGTCCACCAGAATCCTGGCTTCTGCATCAAGCCTCGCACTTCCATCATCGGTAGAGAATTCGACGAAATCGCCATAGTGCCGTACCCGCGCCAAAAAGTCCCACGGACCCTGGTTATGATAGAACGACAAGGTAAACCGTGTATTCGGCAGGTTCTGTTCCAACTGAACGACGCGCTTGTCATTGATCACTTCCGGGTTTCGACTATCGACCGTGGTATCGGTGTAGTTGTAGGCAAAGCTCAAATTGCTCACGCCAACGCCTAAGTCCAACGGATATTCAACGATCAAATCAACCCCCTGGGTGGTCGTCGCAAAGTCGTTCGTGTAGAAACGCACGGAAGTGAGCGCCTGCGCATCGGCAACACCCTGAGCCAACAAGGCATTTATATCGGCCTGGGTGAGAGTCTGTTTACTGCCTCGCGCGATGCGGTCCTCGACCTCAATGCGGAAGAAGTCCACCGTGATATCCAACAAGTCAAGCTCAAGCACGCTGCCAAAGCTTAAGTTGATGGATTCCTCTGGCGTCAAGGCCTTGCCCCCAACAATGACTGATGCAGGGTGGGTTGGCGGCAGCGTTGCTTCGTCGGCAAGTCTTCCATCGGTGAAGGCGGTGGTTACATTCAGGATGTTAGCCTGTCCAGGAGTGGGCGCGCGGAAGCCGGTACTCACCGCACCACGCAAAGCGAATATGTCGGACACCTGCCAACGGGCAGTCAACTTTCCGTCCACCGTACTGCCAACATCCTCATGGTCTTCAAAACGTACCGCGACCGCGCTGATGAAGTTGTCCGCCAGTTCTACTTCGAGGTCCGAATAGACGGCATAGCTGTTACGATCAAACACACCCGCAAGCCGGGGTCCAAATCCGGTGAATCCGTTTGATCCGATGCCAAAGCCCTGGTCGGCAAGCCCGCCGGCACGGCTGTCAATGAACCAGGAATTCTCCTCGCCGCTCTCAACCTTGAATTTCTCTTGACGATGTTCAAGACCGAAGGCGATGTGAGCGTTAAACTCGCCCAGGATAATGGACTTCGAGAGGTCAAAGTTCAGGACGTACTCGGACTGTGTGTAGGAACCGGGAAAATAATTGATCGGTATCTCATTTCTTTGACCATGCGGCAGCTTGATAAGCAACTGAGGGTTGATCGTATAACGCATGAAGAAATCCACATCATTGACGCCAAATGCGCCGCTGGCGTCAAAATACCAGTCGTTCACCAGGTCTCCTCGAACTCCAAAGGCAAGCGCCATGTCGGTGAGGGTGCCGCCAAACCTTGGCGTAAACCCTCCGGGAAATGTCGAAATAAGGGAATGGCAGTCCGGGTTGGCTTCCACGGCAGCGAGATGCGCCGCAACCGGGGCATTGTTGACAACCCCGATTGGAGAACAGTTGCCGGACACACCGTCGTCGGAGAGATCTGCGACCTTGAGTGTCTGGGCGTAAGTGACGCCATCCACGACTACGTTTGATGGACCTTCGAAGACACCGCCTCGACCATAGTGCCTGTAGTAGAACCCTCCCTCAACCTCGCGTTGGGCGTAGTTACCAAAGGCATAGGCCTCCCGCCCATTGCCGAGGTCTAGGCCGAGATTGGCAAAGAACTTGTGATCGTACTCAAACGTTGGAGTACCCCACACCATGACGTTGGGATGAAAGACAGGCAAGTAGTTTGGATCATTGATATGTGGATTGCCCGCATTTGCATAGTTCGTGGCCTGGGTTCGCTGTACCGAGCGGTTGGTGGGGTCGGCCTGCTTGTATTCATAGCTGATATTCGCAAAGCCGGCATCAGTCAAAGGTAACCCGAAGTTCAGCGACAGGTTGAGGCCTTCGCCATCTCCTTCGTAATAGCTTCCATAGCGAGCCTCGATTGAAGACCCTTCGGCATCATCCTTCAATTCGAAGTTGATGACGCCTGCGATGGCGTCGGAGCCATACTGGGCGGCGGCGCCGTCTCGCAGCACTTCCACTCGCTTAACCGCTACTGCCGGTATCACGGAGAGATCAGCGCCCTGGGATCCGTCGGCTACTCCATTGCCGAGAAAGGTGATAACCGATGCGCGATGACGCCGCTTTCCGTTTACCAGGGCAAGCGTTGAGTCTGGCGGGAGACCGCGCAACTTGGCGGGACGCACCAGTGTGGCCGCATCATTGATAGGCTGTGAGTCAATGTTATAGGACGGAATCAATGCTGCGAGCAGCGAATCCATGTCGGTGGGGCCCTGACTGCCGAGATCATCCCCGCGAATCACGTCCACAGGAACAAGCGAATTGGTCTGAGCGCGTCCGTCATGGCGGCGAGTGCCTAAGACTACGATTTCCTCAATTATGTCTGTTGTGGATGCCTCCACCTGTTCCTGGGCAAAACCCTGCTCAATGGGTGCACAGATGAAGAACAGCGCAAATGCCATCCCCGGATACACCCGATATAGTCCTGCAACTTTCTTTAAATAAAAATAATTACTGGTTTTATTTGCTGACATAATTATCCTCCAACTATGAGTCTGATCTGTCTTATATTAATGATGTAGGCGAATCTTTCCTAATTTTTACCTAATGTTTACAAAACTTTGCCTAAAGAATTCTAATTTTTACAAAACTTTGCCTAAAGAATTCTAATTTTTACAAAACTTTGCCTAAAGAATTCAAGGCTAAAATTTATTCTATTTTTAGTACTTTAGTCAATTTATTTTTAAACTATGGACACTTTGTATATTTGTATATTTGTATATTTGTATAAATGAATGACTTAATACCCCTATTCTTTCCCCATCCTATCGAATTCAAAAAACACATCGGGATTCAGTAGAGCGAAATGAGATGCAGGATTACAGGACGAATATTGTCATTTCGAGCGGAATAATCAGGCAGTCCATGCTGGTAATCCCGTCATGATGGCGATTGGATTGTCGCTACTCATTCCCCGAAACAGATATTTAATGATTGGAAACCAGACTAATGTGACTTGAAGAGGTCTACTTTTGAATTGCCAACCTGTTGAAAAAGTGTTTAATTCGGGTTTTACCTGGTTTGGAGCCTGCTATGGAAGTTAGTTTCCGATGTAAATTATTGGCATTTATCGTTCTTGTAACACTGCCTTGCCTGCCGTTATTGGCCGATGGCAAGCTCACTGAAATTGCAACCGTAGAAGGCATAACCGAATATGGAATGGAAAACGGGATGCGCGTCATCCTGTTCCCGGACCCGAGCAAGCCTACCATCACGGTAAACATCACCTACCTGACAGGTTCCAGACACGAGGCTTATGGTGAAACGGGAATGGCCCATTTGCTGGAGCACCTGGTGTTCAAGGGTACCCCGAATCATCCGGACATCCCAAAGGAACTGACCGAAAGGGGTGCGTCACCCAATGGCACCACCTGGTTTGACAGGACCAATTATTTTGAAACCTTCCCATCGTCCGACGATAACCTGGAGTGGGCTCTGGATCTTGAGTCAGATCGCATGGTCAACAGTTTCATATCGGAAGAACACCTGAAGTCGGAGATGTCTGTAGTGCGTAACGAAATGGAATCCGGTGAGAACAATCCATTCAGCATGTTGATGCAACGCACCCTGTCCATGGCCTATTTATGGCACAACTATGGGAAATCAACCATTGGTGCGCGTTCGGACGTAGAGAATGTCCCGATAGAACGTCTACAGGCGTTTTACCGGAAGTATTATCAGCCGGATAATGCGGTGTTGGTTGTCGCGGGTAAATTTGATGTGGAAAAGGCAAAAGAACTCATTCTGGAAAAATTCGGCGCCATCCCACGTCCGGACAGATCAGGATCCAACCGGATATACCCAACCTATACCAAAGACCCCACTCAGGATGGCGAACGAAGTGTTACCCTGCGGAGAACCGGTGACATCAAGCTGGTTATGGTGATCTATCATGTTCCTCCGGGTTCTCATGAAGATTTCCCTGCCATACAGATACTGACGCATGTGTTGTCCAATGCCCCTTCCGGCCGATTGCACAAAGCGCTGGTGGAATCCGGTAAGGCTGCCGAGGTCGCAGCCGCAGCCTATCAGCTTCGTGAGGCAAGTCCTTTACTGGCCTATGCACAGGTACGTGAAGAAGGCTCCATTGAAGATGTCTGGCAGACTATGCAACAGACAATATACCAGACTGCTAACGAAACCCTGATCACCGATGAAGAGGTAGAACGGGCGCGAACCAGGATGCTCAAGAATATCAATCTTATGTTCAATTCATCGCAGTCGGTAGCGCTTCAACTCAGTGAATGGGCCGCAATGGGGGACTGGCGTTTGTTCTTTCTGAACAGGGACAGATTAGAGCAGGTATCAACAGAGGACATTCAACGTGTCGCTGCAACCTACCTGAAATCCCAGAACAGCACGGTAGGGTTTTTCATCCCCACCGATGAACCGGACAGAGCCGAAATACCGGATGTCCCCGATGTCGCTGCAATCGTTGCCGGGTATAAAGGCAGGGAAGATATCAAAACCGGGGAAGCATTCGATTCATCTCCAGAGAACATTGAATCACGAACTACTCGGGTAACCCTGGCGAATGGTTTTAAGCTGGCGATGTT
>JAPOOX010000226.1 GCA_026713185.1 Gammaproteobacteria bacterium | reverse complement strand
GCGCAGCTGGCGGCACGTAACAGCACCAATCTCAGTATCAGCTACATCGACGATGAAGGCGAACCCCGGCTTGCATCCCGGTACGATGCCAGTGACGAAGCCATTATCTTTCTTGCCCGTCTCAAGGGAGAGAAGGAATGGATTGAGATGGGCAGAACGGTTGCCGACTTCGAAACCGCCAGTCTGTCCTTTGGCGTATTCAACGTGGCGGGACCTACCGAAAATGAATTCTACGTCTTGTCCAATCATGATACGGATACCGCGGGTATCTATATCTATAATCTGGAGGATCGCAACATTGGGGAAGTCCAGTTTCGGCATCCCCGGTACGATGCAACCGGCCTGGTCACCCTGCTGGATAAAAATAAAGACCGGCAGACCATCGGTTTCCGATTTAGTGGCAAGGCAGGTGACAGCTATCTCATTGATGACATGGAAAAAGCCCGGTATGCGGCTATAGACAAGATACTGCCTGGTTCAGACAATACCATCACGTCACGATCTGATGATGGCAATACCCTGATCATACGTGCCTCTGGCCCCAAAATGCCTGCGTCCTGGTATATCCTGAAAAACAACAGGCTTGACCTCCTGGGCCGGTCCATGCCGTTCCTGACTGAAGATATGCTGTCCGATGTAGAATGGGTACGTTACAAGGCGCGCGACGGTCTGGATATTCCGGCGCTGGTGACGATTCCCAAAGGTGAGGGGCCATTCCCGGTTGTGATACATCCCCATGGTGGACCGGTGGCCCGTGATTACTGGGGATTTGACCTGTGGGCTCAAATGATGGCCCATCATGGCTACGTCGTCATTCAACCGCAATTCCGCATTTCATCGGGCTTTGGACGCAAGCACCTGGAGGCCGGATATTCCCGTTGGGGTTACGAGATGCAGGATGACCTGGATGATGCGATTACCTATCTGGCCAAAAGAAATCTGGCAGACCCAGCCAGGGCAGCCATTTTCGGCTGGAGTTATGGTGGCTATGCCGCTTTTGTCGGATCGTTCCGGGACCCCAATCCCTACCGTTGCGCCATTTCCGGAGCCGGAGTAGCAGATCTGCCCTACTTCCGTGCCTGGCTGGCGGATGGCGGTTCATTCCTGGAAAAGGTCTACCGTCCGACTGTCGACGGTATCAGTCCTCTGGAGCACGTGAGCAGTGTCGATATACCCATCCTGATAATGCATGGTGACAAAGATGAACGCGTCCCTGTCGATGAGAGCCGCAAATTTGTCAGTAAACTGGAGGAATTCAACAAACAGTACAAGTACATTGAACTGGAAGGGGCTAACCACTTCTTTGGAACTTTCTATTACCGCCATGCCATGGAGATGTACCCGGCAATGATCGACTGGCTGGATAACACCTGTGGACTTAAAGGAACTGCTGAATTACACGCTTCGCCACCCGCTCAAGAGGAAGAAAGCGGGCAAGAGGCCGGATGACTGGAATACTGATGCAAGACAGCGAATTCCAGCATAATTTTCATACCCATACGTACCGTTGCAAACACGCCCGGGGAGATGTAGCCGACTATTGCGAAATGGCCATCAGGATGGGGATGAAGACCCTGGGAATTTCAGACCACTCCGCCCTACCTGATGATCGCTGGATTCAGGGACGTATGAATTTTATCGACCTGCCCGAATACGCGGCGGCCATTGACCGTGCCAGGGAAAAATATACCCAGCTCAGGATCGTCAAGGGAATGGAGTGTGAATACATCCCCGAACATGAGTCCTGGTATCAGGATGTGCTTTTAGGTGAGTATGAATTTGAATACCTGATCGGCGCCGCCCACTTTTTTCTGACGGAAGACGATACATGGGTTGGCACTTATGGCGGAACGAATTCCGCCAGAGCGCTCAGACAATTTGCCGACTACAATGTCTCCATGATGGCCTCCGGTACATTTGATTTTATTGCTCACCCGGACCTGTTCGGCAATTGCTACCGACACTGGGACGATGACTGCACTGCCTGTACTCGTGACATCATCGCTGCTGCTGTCGAATACGATGTTGGTCTGGAAGTCAATGCCCTGGGTATTCGAAAACAGGCAAAAAAGAGTCCGGATAATCCCTTCCCCCTTTATCCATGGCTGCCATTCTGGGAAATAGCCAGCGAATACAACGTGAAAGTGATCGTCAATGCCGATGCCCACCGGCCGGAAGATCTACAGGGTAAGACCGGTGAAGCTTTCAGGATTGTAAATGACCTGGAACTCAATCACATGGATGTACACACTCTGGGTAATCAATCACAGGATATTACAGTAAACGCCTGAAGCTGACCGGTGCAGGGGTTTCCCGGTATTTCACCTGCAGCACAGTTCTTCCACACCAGGTCCAGGTCAAGAGCCATCAACTGTTACCGGCTTCCTGGTAATACGCCTGCAGATCCTTGAATAATTCACGTTGTGCCCAGCTTCCACCAATCAGTCTGACATCCTGTCGGACTTCTGCGAGCGTTTTGGCGCCAGAAGCATCACCCCTGGCGAGAGCTACAATTGCCCTGGCAAGCTTGAGGCCGACTTTATTGCATACCTCCCCCTGGGTCGTGGACCGGGCGCTCCACTTTTTGAAGTGTTCCAGAGCCTTGTCCACCGTGGGTTTATCCTGCAGCATCGCCGGCGCCATCAGATAGTGCAAGGTAGAAAATACAAGTTCATCGTCTTCAACCCGGTCGACCGATATCTCGTACAGCCGTTGCCAACGATCACCGGTTGCTATCCCTGCCATTTCAAATCGCCAGAGCAATGAGGCGGCGTTACAGGCATCAAGGTAGAAATCATCACCCAGTGCGCCCGCAAGATAATCATCATAAACAGCAAGTGCCGGTTCATAATCGGATTTACCAAGATGCATCAAAGCCTTGTGCCAGTACAGGTGAAACTTGAAATTGTTGCAGCTCCGCCAATGCGGCATCATGTCCTGCATCCATTGTATCCCGTCGACCCATCGTCCCTGCATATGGAATACATGCGTCATGGCATGACCAGCCCAGATATCTTCCGGATTCAACTCACAAGCCCGGCGACCAACGATCTCTGCTTCGCGGTATTGTGCAGACTCCTCCAGGCCAAAACTTTGCATCCCCAGGAGGTGACCGTAGTATGGATCACATTCATCCCAGAATTGCAGTCGCTGCGACACGGAATCAAGGAGTGCCCTGGAATTTCCGGTATAAAAATGCAGGTAATGGACGGTCCTTAATGCCAGCAAATCCCGTGGATACTGATCAATAATCTCTTCCAATCGATTCAGGGCATCAACATGATGATGTTCCATCCAGGTTCGGAGCACTTCCATGTGTGCGAGTTCCCTTTTATTCAGCTTCAGCAACCGCAGTCTATTCAGACACTTTCGTACTGCTGGTGTAAAACGTGGACCACCGGCCATTTTCAACAGGTAACCTTTAAAACAGATCGCCTGGGGTATGTCTTCCTTGGCCAGCAACCTGTCCAGTTGATCCATCGTATCCGGGCTGAAAGCCAGGTAACCGTCCATAATACGATGATATTCCGTTAGATTTGCCGGATCGTCCACCGTATGGAGAATTCCAAATTGATCTTCTGTTTGCATGACAGGTTCGTATCCCAGTGCCGGCATCTTATCAAAGACCGGGTCGAACTTTGAAACTATCTTGACTTGACCTATGACCTTCATTCACAGAACATAGCCCGTTCCATAGCAAGGAGAAAAATATGCGACCCAATCATGTTAAACGTGCCTGGAAGGAAGGGAAACAGACAGTTGGGGGCTGGATTTCTTCCGACTCCATACATGTTGCCGAAACGATGGCCAGAGCAGGTTTCGACTGGCTGTGTATCGATATGCAGCATGGCCTTCTGGATTATAATGACGTCAGGAGAATGCTGCCTGCCATCTCTACCACGGACACGATGCCTTTTGTCCGGGTTCCCTGGAATGAACCTTACATTATCATGAAGGTGCTTGATGCAGGGGCTTACGGCGTCATAGTACCACTGGTCAACAACCGGGAAGAGGCAGAAAAAGCAGTTGCTGCCTGCCGGTATCCTCAAGATGGCATAAGGTCCTTTGGTCCAGTACGGGCAGGAATGTATGGCGGGAGGAGTTATGCCAAATACGCCAATGACGAGATGGCGTGTATTGCCATGATCGAGACTGCTGAAGCTCTGGAAAACCTGGATGATATCTGTTCCACCCCTGGCCTGGATGCCATCTATATCGGGCCTTCCGATCTGGCTTATGCCATTGGACTGCATGCCTCGGGAGACAACAGTAACCCGAGGCATGTCGCGACGGTCAACCACGTTTATGCCACTGCAAGAAGGCACGGTATTCATGTTGGCATGCATACCGGCAGTCTGGAATACACCAAACGCTATCTGGAACAGGGTTTTGACATGGTAATGCTGGGAGCAGATATAGCGTTTATGAACCGGATGGCATCCATGGAATTACAGACGGC
>JAPOOX010000161.1 GCA_026713185.1 Gammaproteobacteria bacterium | reverse complement strand
TTGTGCGCCGTGTCGTTCCGATTGTCACGGTAGCGAAGCCAGCGCTCGGCAGCATCGGTTTCGATCAACCCGTGTTTGGAGGCGTGTCGGAAAAGATCTTTGAAGGCCAGACGGTCCGCCTGCCGGTTGCTGGCAAAGAAATTCGCGAGCCGTTTTCTAAGCAGCTTGCCGCTCTGCTCCAGCACCAACTCGAACTCCTTGACACAGGCAGCGCGATAGATGTCATACAGAGAGTCTTCCGTCGTCCCGTGTATGACAATCTCGTCCATGGCACGCTCAAGAGTGTCGATGCAGCGCCGCAGGAAGGTGGTGTCGATGGTCATGCCTTACTGCCTCCAAATCCCAATGCTTTAAGATTATCTGCGATAGCTGCGTCTAGCCTCGCACCCTCAGTCTGCTGCGCTTGCAATTCCGCCACCAGTCGCGTCATCTTTTCCTCGAATGGCTCGCCGTCGTCTTCTTGCGGCTCAGCACCAACATAACGCCCGGGTGTGAGTACATAGCCGTGTTTGCGCACCTCGTCCAGTGATGCGCTCTTGCAGAATCCTGGTTTATCGGAGTAGCTGTCCATTTCTTCTCCGTCACGCCAGAAATGGTAGGTATCAGCGATGTGGGCGATGTCCTCGTCTGTCAGTTCACGATGTGTGCGGTCGACCATACGGCCCAGCTTGCGGGCATCGATGAACAGAACTTCGTCACGTCGCTTGCTGGATCGCGCCAGAAACCAAAGGCAGGCAGGAATTTGGGTCGAGTAGAACAACTGGCCCGGCAGCGCCACCATGCAATCAACCATCCCCGCCTCAATCAGGTTCGTCCTGATCTCGCCCTCGCCGGACTGGCTTGATGACATGGACCCGTTTGCAAGGACGAAGCCGGCGATGCCAGCAGGCGCCAAATGGTAGGCGATGTGCTGTACCCAGGCAAAGTTGGCGTTTCCCTTCGGAGGCGCTCCGTATTGCCAGCGCTTATCTTCAGTAAGCCGCTCACCACCCCAGTCTGAAACGTTGAAAGGGGGATTAGCAAGTATGAAATCAGCCTTGAGATCCGGGTGGCGGTCATTGTGGAAGCTGTTACCATGGGCAATCTGTCCTTCAATGCTGCGAATGGCGAGATTCATCTTCGCCAGCCGCCAGGTTGTGTAATTCGATTCCTGACCGTAGATCGAAATGTCACCGCGCGCCTTTCCTCCATTGCCATTGCCGTTAGCGTGTGCGTGGATGAACTCGATAGATTGCACGAACATACCGGAAGAACCGCAGCACGGATCGTAGACCCTGCCTTGATACGGCTCCAGCATCTCCACCAACAGTCTTACCACACATCGCGGAGTGTAGAATTCACCGCCCTTCTTACCCTCGGCGCTCGCGAACTGAGAGAGGAAATACTCATAAACGCGGCCAAGCACATCCCTGGACCGGGCGTCGGCATCGCCGACCTGGATATTGCTTATGAGGTCGATCAACTGACCAAGCCGCTGTTTGTCGAGCGCAGGACGGGCGTAGTCCTTGGGCAAAACATCCTTTAGAGAAGGGTTGTCGCGCTCAATCGCAGCCATAGCGCTGTCGACAGTCTGGCCAATGGTAGGTTGCCTGGCCAGAGCTTTGAGATGTTCCCAGCGCGCATCTGGCGGCACCCAAAAGATGTTCTCAGCGATGTACTCGTCACGGTCCTCGGCGGCCTCAATGCCCCATTCGGAGAGAACCGCTGCATAAAGTTCCTCAAAAGCATCGGAGATGTATTTCAGGAAAATCAGTCCGAGGACAACATGCTTGTACTCGGCGGCGTCCATCGAACCGCGGAGCGCATCGGCCATTGCCCACAACTCGGTCTCATAGCCTGTTGTGGCTCCGCCGTCTGGGTTTGTGTCTTCGGGTGTCGCCTTTTTCTTTTGTCCTCGCGCCATGCGCTATCCTTTATATGCCGAATAAACTATAACCTGCCACTGTCCAACCAACAACTTGCGATGAGGGCTTACATACCAAGTACCCCGAAGCGGAACGGGGCATTATGTGGACTACTGGTTTGTTGTTCACCTGTGAGCATCAAAACGCTTTGTGGCTCACTTTTAAGAAAATATGAGCCACAAAACATCTTGTGTCCCATAGGTGAGCATCAAAAAACCTCCTCCCCTTCTGCGATATTCAGAAGAGCTGGGAAACCGAACACAGTCGATTGTCGCCCGCTTCCGGGCAAGATTTCTCGCAATATCCCACCTTTATGCAACAAAACCAGTATCCGACGAGCTGTGGACCTGGGAATATCTGATGTATTTACGAAATCGGAACTCCTGAAGATCGGTTGCTGAAAAATCCAGTCCAAAGCACGGACAGCGTGTTGGGAGCGAGTTATGTTCACTACCCGGTCTTTCATATTTTCGTACAGGCTGAGAATATCACGGGTCTTTGTCAGATTCTCTTCAGCCTGAGCACTGATTGCTTCAAGAAAAAAAAGACACCAGCCGGTCCAGTCATCATCACGAGAAACAGCAAGCAATCGATCATAATAGTCATCACGCCTGGACTCGAACCAGGCACTGATGTAGAACATTGGTTCACTAATGAGATCGGTTTGCCATAGAAACAAAGGCACAAACATACGACCCAGACGGCCATTGCCATCAAGAAAAGGGTGAAGCGCCTCGAACTCAGCGTGCAGAACTGCAAGTTGTACCAGACGGTCGGGTGCATTCTCGTGGATATAATGCTCCCACGCGCTCATTGCGCCTGGGAGTTTATCCGCCCCGATGGGAACAAAAGTGGCGTTATCAATGGTACAACCAGGAGGACCGATCCAGTTGGGAATACGTCGATACTCACCGGGAGACTTACCCTCACCTCGCACTCCTGAGAGCAACACAGAATGTGCAGCGCAGATAACACGTTTCGATAGTGGTAGTTCTTCCAACATCTTTTCAGCAGTCCGCATTGCAGAACGATAGTTGAGAACTTCCTTGATGTCTTCGAGACGAGTTGGCGAATCGGGTTTCCGCCCTGCTTCAAATTCTAGCACCTCACCCATGGTGGCCTGAGTGCCTTCAATTCGTGAGGACAGGACCGCTTCCTGTGTGAATAACGGCGCCAAAAGAACGCCGGGATTCGGAATGGCGGCAAGCATTCCATCGTAACGTGCTACCGCTGCCGCCGCAGTACCCAGAAATGGAATCATTCTCGGCCAATCAATAAGATCGTCGGGTGGGAATTTCCTTTCGTGGTAAAAAACAGGCGCCATCAATCTTCACCTCAAACAGTTCGCTGCCATCCTTCTAGTCTGCACCCACATAGCACGCCGGGTGCTGCTTGTGGACTACTGGTTTGTTGTTCACCTGTGAGCTTCAAAACGCTTTGTGGCCCACTTTCTATTGAAAGTGAACCACAAAGTACCTCTATTAGTAAACAAGCGCTATCAATCTTTTCCAAACAAATGCTTTAAGATTATCGGCAGTGCATCGGCCATTGCCCACAACTAGGTCTCATAGCCGGTTGTGGCTCCGCCGTCTGGACTCGTGTCGTCGAGTATCGCCTTTATTTTTTTCCTTGCGTCATGCGTAATCCTTACCGATTCAGTTATGCCATCGACAATTGCCACATCTGGATAACGTCCTTGGCAAGTATTTAACTTCCATGTTGAAAGGGTCAGCTTTTATAGTCGGACTAGCTATAACCTGCCACTGAACGGGCAATAACTGGCTAACATTGTGCATCCTTTGACGTGGCCTTGCGGGATATTTTGATGCCTACTGCCATGAAAGAACACATTTCGAATTATCATGCTTCCTCCCGAAGGAACTTAAATTAAATATATTGACCTTCAGGAAGCTGATTGACTGGTCTCAGGTGTACTGCTCACATACTATATATTGTGGTTTTTAGGTGCCTGGGATACTACATGTTGATTTTTGAAAATATTTCAGGTACCGTAGCTGGTTGGAGGTACAAAAATGCAAATGATAGACAATAGATTTGTGGTTGATCAAGCCAAAAAACTACGAAGGTCTCTGTGGCATTATCGTAAAGATCTCACAATTGAGAATATAGACGATCATATACAGATTTTGAATCCAATTGTTGCAGCAGAGTTCTTAGATTTGATATATGAGAAACCCGAAGAGATTGAATATTATGATGGTCAAAAAGAAATTGCGGGCATGCTTATAAGGCCTGAAAAGAAAATTGTTATTGCCCAAAAGTTTCCACCAGAGTTTCGAATATTTACTGCGGCCCACGAAATTGGTCATTGGGCATGCCATAGGGATTTAATCAGTCATCGAGACATATCGCTTGATGGCTCCATCATCTCGAGCAATATTCAAGAAAGACAAGCAAATTTATTTGCAGCAGAGCTTCTGATGCCATCGAAGCTTGTTGAGACTGAACTCAAATTACGATTCCCAATGTTTTTTGGACAGTTCATATTTAATGATGATACGGCATTTATATTAGGTGAAGATCTCAGAACTCTTCGAGAGATGCCAACAAGATATCGCTCGGTGAAAGTTGCTTCCGTTGCACCTTATGGAGGAATGTACTTAAATTCTATGCATCAACGTTTTAAAGTTTCCAAGACAGCAATGGCGATAAGATTGGAAACATTGGGTTTTGTTAAATAGTTTTTGACCGAATGAAAATCCAGTGTTTTGCCTATTCGAGTATCAGGCAAGTCGGTTTGCCCAGTCAAAACAGAAATTACCACTTCACCCAGCTCCCGGTATATTTCTGTTTTCCGGCCAGAGATCCGTAGTGTCAATTCTGGAATTCCAACATCGGGAAAATCACCGATACGATCAGTCACATACCGGGTTGTCCGGATACTGTTGGAAATCGCTATCACTTTCATGAAGTCACCGTACATTGCCAGTGCTTGTTCAAGTCATTGTAGATATCAGATTCTTCAATCTTCTGTTAACCCGGCTGATCCATCGGCTTTGTATTTTCGCCATCCGCCATAGTGCGTTATTTCCTGTGCGTTCTCAGTTGCTACCGGCTCTGCAATAAAGCTGTTTACCCAGCGTCCATCCATGAGTTCAACGCTGCCGATACCCAGGGGCGGTGCAATCGTGCGAACAAAGTCCGCCAGAGAGTGATCCGGCAATGACCAGACTTCGACCTCAATGGAACAACCACAACCGGGGTCCCGAACGAGCGCGGGACGTTTGCCATCAGGCAATGCATACAGGCGGTAATCACTGCTGGTCCTGGTTGCTTCAACGAGATATCCACCGGGCGTCACAAGATCCTGATTAAGCGGTTGTCCCGAAAGATGTGCCCCGCACACCGCGAGATGAAATTCACCGGGACGAGGTTCACTGCTGATTGCTTCACCACGCAGCAACGCTGCCAGGTCCAGTAGTGCATGGTCACGTCCCGCTTTTGCTATCAGCGTCACCCCAAAGGGTAATCCGTTAGTGAGTGTCCCTGCCGGTATTGACAGCGCACACAGGTCCAGCAGGTTAACAAAATTGCTGTAGGCGCCGAGACGACTATTGGTTTGAATGGGTTCCTGCATTACTTCTTTAATGCTGAATATCGTTGGCGCCGTGGGCAACAGCAGGACATCAATTGCATCAAAGACTTTATCTGTCACCGACTTGAGTTTTTCCAGTCTGTAGCTGCCGTTAAAGGCATCTACTGCGGTCAGTTCCGCACCTTTATCAATGATTTCCAGGGTAATCGGATGCAGGCTTTGCGGACTGGACTGAATGAAGGTATCAATCGCCGCATACCGTTCCGCTACCCATGGGCCTTCATAGAGTAATTGAGCAGCCGCGGTAAACGGCTCCATATCAATCGTTACCCTTTCAAAAGGCAGGTTATCGATAAATTGAGTATAGGCATTGCCAGAGGCAGAATCGCAGACTTCAAGATCCGGCCCACCGATGACACCTAAGCGAGGCATATTGATATTAAAGCCGGTGAACTCAATGTCTCTGGACCATGGATCGTCATCCATGCCTGCACACTGCCCGGCAATGATTCTTGCATCGGATACAGAACGGGTAAATACCGACACACAGTCCAGCGACTTGCATGCTGGTACCACACCACGTGTAGACCACCATCCCCTGGTGGGTTTCAGCCCCACAATGCCGTTAAAACCCGCAGGAATTCTACCGGAACCTGCTGTATCGGTTCCCAGGGCAAAACTGCAGAGACCAAGCCTGACTGCAACTGCTGAACCAGCACTACTGCCTCCAGCGATATACTGCGGATTAACTGCATTGCCTACAGCGCCGTAAGGTGATCGGGTACCCACCAGTCCCGTCGCAAACTGATCAAGGTTGGTCTTGCCGATGGGTATCGCACCAGCGGCAATCAATCGACTGACTACCGAAGCCGAGGAATCAGGCGTATAGGTAAAATCAGGGCATCCCGCAGTCGTTGGGCATCCTGCCAGATCAATGTTGTCCTTTATGGCAAACGGAATTCCCCATAAAGCATGCTGGTCGGGACTCATGTGTTTCAGATTGTCGAGCCGGACAGCGAGGTCGGCTTCATCCAGCAGGGTAATCCAGATATTGTGAGATCTGGTCAGTTCAATACGTTCACGAATTTCCTCCACAACGTCTTTCGGTTTGAAAGTTTCTTTGCGATAACCCGTTCGCAACGAGACTATATCCAGATCAATCATGCTATCACCGCCAATGCCTGTCCGGAATTAACCAGTTGACCCTCTGTAACCAGCATCTCCACTTTACCGGCTGCCGGAGACCTTACCTCAAATTCAGACTTCATCGCCTCCAGAACCAACAGTATTTCATTCTCCCTGACCTGCTGACCGGGTGTCACCAGAATCGACCATACGGATCCGGTCAACGGACTCGACACAGCATCATCGTATTGACTGATCGATGGCGCGGTCGTTGACTGATCCTCAGACTCGAAGGTCAGCAACCCCTGTTCACGCCAGCGACTGAGTTCTTCGTCAAAGGCAGCTTTCCGACTACTGGTAAACTCATCAATACTGGCCTGATGATCGAGAAGAAAACTTCGATAGGCTTTCATATCAAAAGTGGTCGACTCGATATCAAGATCAAACTCACCTCTTGCGAATGCCTCCCGCATTTCCAACAGTTCGTTGGCTGCCACTTCGTAAAAACGAATTTGATCGAAGCTCCGCAATAACCAGTGTTCGTCAAATGCAGCACCGCTTTTATATCGATTCCACACTTGCAGTGTTCTGCCGACAAACTGATAACCACCAGGACCTTCCATTCCGTAAATACACAGGTAGGAACCTCCAATACCAACC
>JAPOOX010000224.1 GCA_026713185.1 Gammaproteobacteria bacterium | reverse complement strand
TTTTGATCTGAAAGCGGCGATACCCAATCTTACGATGCCGGTATTGATCGTGGTTGGGGACTGTGATCCCAACATCGGACCCAGTCGGGATGTCGCTGCAATGGCGCCGAATGCGAAACTGGTAGAGTTGGAGAACGTAGGCCACGGTTCCATTCTGCAACGACCCGATCTCACGACAGACGCTTTTCTGGAATTCCAATCGCAGTTGACCACCGCCTGACACCAAACTCTCTGCATCTAGAGTTCCAACAGGAGCCGTATTTCTCCTGCTGCAATGGTTTTACGCCCTACCGATTTTCACCTGTATAACATTCAGGTCCTCGGCAGAAAAGTTGAATCGAAACAAGGTAATAAAAGACAATAGATAGAGTAGTGCCGGAAACCAGGAATACATCCATAACATCCATGTTTTTACGGTTTCAGTCTGCGCCACACCGGGAACATAGCCGACGTGCTCAAGCACCTGGAGGGCGACGAATCCCGTTACCGCAGCGCCAAGTTTGGTAACAAAGGCCCAGATCGCGAAATAAGCGCCCTCCCTTCTGCGTCCTGTTGTAACCTCGTCGTAGTCAATGATGTCTGCAACCATTGAAGGCGGCAGGGTCAGATAATTACCAAAGGAAATGCCGCCGCACACAAGCAGTATGGAAAAATACAAAATACTGCCTTCATGCAACCACCAACAGGCAGCACTGGCTATCGTTGCCATTGCTATTGCTATAGCCCAGGTATTGCGTTTGCCCCACCAGACCGCAGCCCGGTTCCAAAAAGGCAATGAACAAATGCCTGACATAAAATACAGCAACAGATAGTAGGACCAGGTTGGCATCCAGCCTGGAATGGACTCAGTCCACCATACGGGTGTACCAATGATGTAAACGGACATGTAGATCACCAACGTCGCGGGTATGGCACCTGCCACGGCACTACAGAAAAACGCCACCAGGAGTCGTCGGAAGTGATCATTGCGAAACGTTGTGATCCAGCCCACATAAGGACTCATAGACTCCCGGCCACGAAACTCGACGCGCTCTCGGCAGACCAAACCGGAGGTAAGCAGAAAAAGGGCTGCTCCAGCACCGAGAATACCCCCCATCAATGAGTAACCCTCCCGACCGCCGAACTGGTAAATCAGGTATGCGGGTAATACGGTTGCCATCAACAAGCCTGTCAGGGCACACATTTCGCGGACTGCAATCACCTTTACCCGCTCGTGGTAATCATCTGTCAATTCCGCCCCGAGGCTGAGGTACGGAACCGCACCGATGGTCCAGACAAAGTAGACCAGTATGTATAGCGTCAACATATAAAACAGCAGGTAGCCCTGGCTTTGAGTTGGATCAGCAACAACCGGTGGTGTGAAAAGAAAATAGAACGCAAAAGCAAGTGGTATGGAAGCGCCAATGATCCACGGACGTCTTCGGCCGATTCTCGTATTGGTATGATCTGACACCCAGCCAATCAGCGGGTCGGTGACAGCATCAAACATTCTGGCGAACAGTAAGGACCAGGCCACCAGGCCCGCACCCAGTCCCACGTAATCTGTATAGAAGAACTGCAGATTGACGACAACGACCAGACCGAGGAACGCAAAGGCAAAATTACCTATGCCGTACCCCAGGATAAACCCACCGGAGAGCCCAGCCACTCGATTGCTGCTATCCAAGCACTTCCCCTTTTTGGTGCAGTTTAAAGTGAACCGTGCGGTCAATTCATCAGGTGAATCGATATCGGCAGTCGATCATAAATTTCGAGATATCCATAAGCGCTACGAGACTGTGTGGTGTCGGCGCCTGCATCAGAAGCTTACCTTGCCGGTGTGTTTTTTCCAACCCACCTGATAGTATTACCTTCCCAGAGGCATTTCATACAAGTGGTCGACGTGATGGCAGAATACATATTTGATTCGCGCAAGGTAGCGATGGCTGAAAATGTGCGGCTGGAGCTGGGCGCTGTTGAAAAATATTCCCAAAATCCGCTTTTTTCTGAAGAATTCTTTGCCGACCCACCCAAAAAATGGGAAGCACGATACGATAACGTGTATCCAACCGTGTTATTTGACGAGGAAGAGGGGATTTTCAAGCTTTGGTATCATACGTTTTTGGTGGACCGCGGTTCT
>JAPOOX010000019.1 GCA_026713185.1 Gammaproteobacteria bacterium | reverse complement strand
GCCAAAGGCTGGTACCAGCAACAGATCAGCAATATGCGCATCCACAACTGCAGTGGCACTGCCGTTCAGCACATGACCATCTTGAGATTCGGTAACAGTGATTGCATGCCCAACCCGTTCCGGAGCATCCAAATTGTCCAGAACCAGTGTGGCAATGGTAGTACCTGCCGCGATATCAGGTAAAAGAATCACTTTGTGGGCTTCAGTGGCATAGCTCAGCAAGGCATGTGAGGCCATCACCGCGGATGAGAAAAAAGGACCGCAATAGAGATAACGCCCCATCTCCTCGGCCACGATGCCAAGTTCTACCGGACCGAATCCCGAGCCGCCATACTGCTCTGGAATGTGAATGCCCGTGAGTCCGATTTCCCCGCACAGCTGTTGCCATACGGCAGCGTCGTAACCATCCTCCGATGCCATCAGGCGCCGGACTTCAACAGGGGGCGATTTATTGGACAGAAACCGTGAAACAACATCACGGAACTGAATCTGATCTTCTGAAAAGCCAGTTTGCATCTCCTGCCTCCCAATTAATGGAGTCAGAGTTACTTTACTCAGACCCTGTCAATTGCTTTATTTTGACTCCATTTTCTTTTCTATGGCGGCCAGAATTCGCGGTGGTGAACAGGGTAATTCGGTAACTCTCACGCCGATTGCATTACTCACTGCACTGGCTACGGCAGCCAGTGGTGGAATAATGGGTGCTTCTCCCACACCCCTGACACCGTAAGGGTGCAACTCATTGGGAACTTCGACCACGATGGTCTCGATCATCGGCAGATCGGATGCGAGTGGTATTCGGTAGTCCAGGAATCCGGGATTCTCCAGAACGCCGTTGCGATTGTAGATAAACTCCTCGTTTAATGCCCAGCCGATACCTTGCACCGCACCTCCCTGCATCTGACCTTCAACGGCGTCGCGGTGGATTGCCGTACCGGCATCCTGAACAGTAGTGTAGCGCGTTATGCTGACCTTACCGGTATCAGGATCGACTTCTGCATCACAGATGTGCAGAGAAAAACTGGGACCGAGTCCCAGTACGGCTTCGAGAGAGTCTTTACCAGTAATGGGACCGCCGGTTGATGGCGCTGTCCGGCAGATTTCCTTGATGGTGAGTTCATCACCGTTATTGTTATTCACTGCCTTGCCATCCTGCCAGGTAATCTGATCGGGGGTCACGTTCCAGCCGGATGCTGCTCTTTGTTTCATCTGCTCAATGGCATGGCGAGTTGCACCGACAACGGCATGCCCGGTTGCGTTGATAGTACGGCTGCCGGCACTATTGCCAGTGAAAGTGATTGATTCGGTGTCAACGACCACCGATGAAATGTCAGCGACGGGAATTTGCAGTTCTTCGGCGGCTATCATTGCGAGTGCAATCCGTGTCCCGGAAAGGTCAACTGAACCGGTGGCCAGTGAAGCGGTTCCGTCGGAGTTCATATGTATGGCTGCGCTGGAAACGCCGGCGCCGTTTTTCCAGAACCCCACGGCAAGTCCACGACCCTGGTTCGGTTTTAGTGCCGACTGGTAATGTGCAGAGTTTTTTGCAGCTATAAGGCATTCCTCCAACCCTATCTTGCGAAAAGTACCCGCCGCGGTCGTCGACCCTTCCCTGACGGCGTTCTTGAGTCTGAATTCGATTGGGTCCATGCCGATTCTTTCGCTGAGTTCATTAATCACACTCTCGGTTGCAAGGTTTGCCTGTGGGGCGCCGGGTCCGCGATAGGCACGCACTTTGGGTTTGTTGGTGAATACTGCATATCCCTCTACAAATACGTTGGCAACATCATACGCGGAGAATACCGAGCGCATTCCTCCTGCCAGGGGAGCACCCGGAAATGCGCCTGAATCGTAAACGAGGCGGGCAGACATGGCGGTGATGGTACCATCCTTTCTGGCGCCAATTTTGACCCGGCATATTGACCCGGATCCCGGACCGGCAGAACGGAATATGTCTTCCCGGCTCATCTGCATTTTTACGGGTCGTCCTGCTTTTTTAGACAACATCATTGCGATGGCTTCGTGGTAAACAGCGGTTTTACCGCCAAAAGCGCCGCCTACTTCGGTGGGAATGACCTTCAGGCTGGCTTCGTTCATCTGCATCATTCGTGCAACGGATTCCCGAAGCGGGAAATGTCCCTGGGTCGTACTCCAGAGTGTGGACTGTGCATTCTCACTGTAGGTGGCAAGACACGCCGGTGGCTCGATGTAACCCTGATGCACCATGGGAGTGCTGAATTCTCTTTCTATTATTTCATCGGCTTCCTCAAATCCTTTTGAGATATTCCCCGATCTTTGTTCGTCCCGCATGTAGATGTTGGATGGTGTCCCGGGCGGGGGTTCGACTCCCTGCGTAAAAACATGGTCGTGGAGTATGACGGCATCCGCGCGCATTGCGTCATCGAGCGTCATCACCGGGGTCAGTACTTCGTACTCTACCTTGATTGCCGCAAGCGCCTGGTCGGCAAGTACCGGTGTAGTTGCGGCAACTGCGGCAACTGCATGCCCGTGGTAGAGGACTTTTTCATGTGCAAAATTATCGCGGACAAGATCTCCCATCCCACCGGGTTGCAGAAAGGAGAAATCATTTGCGACAACTGCTGCCTTGACACCTTCTATCGCAAGTGCCCCACTGACATCGATGCCCAGTATCCTGGCGTGTGTATGTTCACTGCGTAGCACCTTGCCGCACAACATTCCCGGCAGTGAGAAGTCAGCACCGTAGTTCGCTTTACCTGTAACCTTGTCGCTGGCATCAGGTCGAACTGGTCTGGAGCCAACTATCTTGTATGCAGTGTCTGCCATATTCATATTTTCCTTTTTTTGGGGAACAGTTTAACTGATATAAACGTTCAAAATTCAAATCACCGCAAGCACAGTCTGTTCGGGGACAGTATAATATATTTAAGGTGTTTGCAGATGCCATGGGGAATTCATTTGCTCCAACGTCGACAAGTCCCTGCGGGATTCCCTCGGAGGCTGTCCGAGAACTGCGACCGTAGCGAGGGCGAGACTGATTGAGTCATATTTTTTGGTTATTTGAGGCAAATATTGTACATATTGAACGAAAATAAGCGGAAAATATGGCCAATCAGGCTTGTCCGCAGTAGGTCAG
>JAPOOX010000222.1 GCA_026713185.1 Gammaproteobacteria bacterium | reverse complement strand
TTGGCAGGAAAAAGGAAATGCGCAGGAAGTCAACCGAGTGGGATTGATCACACGGCTCGTTACCCCTCAATATTCATGCAGGTCAATCCTGCAAGTCAGCAAACATGAACCCATTGGGCCATCAGCGCATACGAAACTTTATTGGGTGTATCGAACTGTTCAGTCGACAATCGCTTGCCGAACGGCGATGGCTATTCCAGAGTGCAGGTCGTTAGACATTTGCTGAGCCATATCCACGACGCTGAAGAATCCATGGAAATCAGGATTTTCTTTCATGAAACCTGTTGAACTGACATGTAATGTAAATTCAAAAAGGTTTTTTTTCATGTACAGATTATTTTTTGCCATGATTCAGGACTGAGACTGTGAACAAAATCGATAAATTCTGAATCCTGTGGGATATGCTTATAATGAGCTTTCAGTTCAAAGGTGGGTAGAAAGATGACACGAAATAATCCATCCGATCCGAAGCCAGGCGATGAAAAGCCAAACAGTGGCAATGATGCGTTTAACGGTCTCCAGATGCCGCCGGAACTCATGCTCGATCTTGCACGTCAGGCAGCAGAGCTGGTGGTGAATCGGATTGAAAACCTGCCCGGCGAGAATGCCTGGGATGGAGAGTTCCGACAGGGACTCATGAAAGGATTAATGAAAGACCCGCCCGAGGATGGCCGGTCAGGTGCGGAGGTGCTTGAACAAGCAGCACGGGACATACTGCCGATGACGCTGAGGCTCGATCATCCCCGTTCCTTCGCTTTTATTCCAACGACGCCCACCTGGCCCGGGGTGCTGGCCGAATTCATGTCTGCCGGGTACAACATCAACGCGTGCACCTGGCTGGTTGCAAGCGGTCCAAGCCAGCTTGAGTTGGTCGTTATAGACTGGTTCCGGCGCTGGATGGGCTATCCCGAAAGTGCGGGCGGGCTTTTCACGAGTGGCGGCTCGGCGTCAAGTCTTGACGCTTTCGTTGCGGCCAGAGAAGCCGCAGGCCATCCAGAGCGCGCGACCGTATACATGAGCGACCAAAGCCACCATGCATTCTTACGCGCGGCAATTATCGCCGGTATTCGGCGGGAGTGCATCCGTATTGTTCCGAGCGACAAGAATTACAAACTGGATATGGATGCGCTGGCACAGGCTGTGGCGGAAGACCGCGAAGCGGGATTTAATCCCGTTGCGATCTGCGCAAACGGTGGAACATCCAACACCGGAACCGTCGACCCGCTTGAGCCGATGGCAGATTATTGCGAGGCAGAAAGTATCTGGCTTCATGTCGACGCCGCTTACGGCGGATTCGCTGTCCTGACGAAGAAAGGTAAGGAGCTTTTGCGAGGGATCGAGCGTGCGGATTCGATTGGTCTGGACGCGCACAAGTGGTTATTCCAACCCTACGAGGCAGGCTGCCTTCTGGTCAAGGACCTAAGCACGCTTGAGAACGCATTCCAGGTTCATAACGATGTCCTCCAGGATACAATATGGGGTGCGGACCACCCAAACCTCGCGGACCGCGGCCTGCAACTGAGTCGTTCGTTTCGGGCATTGAAGGTCTGGATGTCGATCCAGACCTTTGGGATAGCAGCGTTCCGGCGTGCAATTTCAAATGGAATGGAGTTGGCAGTCCAGGCTGAGGAGTACATCAGCGCGAGTCAGGTCCTCGAAATCGCAAACGCTGTATCGCTGGGAATAGTGTGTTTCCGCGTCAACACCGGGGATGCCGGCATGGACGAAGAAGATCTTGAGGAGATCAACAGAAATGTGCTCGCCCGGATTTTTTGGGACGACCTCTCATTTATTTCATCCACAAGTCTGGGAGGAAAGTTTTTCCTCAGGCTCTGTATCATCAACCACAATACGACCTGGAATGATGTACACCAGACTCTGGAAGCAATCGAGCGTTTCGGTAGAGAAACCTTCAATTAACAGGCTGGGCAATTTTAATAGTGACGTTGACGCACAACCCCGTCATCAGGCGCCGCTGAAATTACCCGGCCTTCGCTCGGACACTGCCTTCACACCCTCTTTATGGTCATTGGTTTGTTGCAGGCGATACTGTTCCGCATTCTCGATATCTGTAGCAGCCTTGACAGCATCAGCCAGTCCCGGACGCATTTGCTCTCTAACGGAAACCACCGCAAGAGGTGCGTTTTCAGTGATTTCCCGGGCCAGTCCAATCGCCGCTGAACGTACATTTTCAGTCTCGGTAAAAATATCACCCAGGCCCCATTCAAAGGCGGTTTCACCGTTGATACGGCGACCTGTCTGGAACAGCAGATTGGCTTTTTGAATACCGATGACTCTGTCAAGGGTGTGAGTGAGGCCAAACCCTGGAGTAAAACCCAGTTTGACGAAATTAGCTGTCATCCTTGTGTCGGGACATACGACCCTGAAGTCAGCCATCATGGCAAGCCCAAATCCCCCACCTACTGCAGCACCCTGTACTGCGGCGATGACAGGTGTTTTACTGCGGAATAGCCGGACACCTTCTGTATAGAGCGGATTTGGCTTGCTCGAGGAACGTACTGACTGTTCCGACACCCTGACACCCGACCTGAAATCCGCACCGGCACAGAAATGTTTACCTTCTGAACAGAGCACTATGGCCCTCACTTCCGGATTGGCATCGATATCTTCAAAACAGTCCGCCAGACCACTGATAAGCTCGTGGTCAAAGAAGTTGTTCGGCCCCCGCTGTATTTCGCATATTGCGACATGTCCATCAACCAGAGTAACACCTGTATCACCATACTGAGTTTTCATTATTTCTCCCTGCTGTCTGTAGTCGGAGCCTCTTTCTTTAGTATCTGATCTTCCGGTAATCGGTATCTTCCCTATGTCAACCATTGTTCTGCCTGAAGCTGTCAAACTGATGATGATATCCTGTCAGGTCCCTGAAACCACAGACAGCGCCAGAAAACAGGCGGCAAGTAAATCACATTGCACCTTTAAACTCCAGATGCGGCAGTCATTCAAAAATATAGCTATGCCCCTGTTTTGCCCAGGAATGGAATCCGCTATCCAAAGCCTGTTGCCTGAAGTCTAGCCAGTTGTCGCCATAGTGCATCAGGATGATTTTTGATTTCAGATTCGGGGGCAGAGCCGACAGTTCATCAAGAGATGCGTGTATACCGCCCGTGAACAACTGGCAATCATGAAAGATGATTTCAAAATCCATCAAACTGTCATAGTCCATCAGAAGTGCCGGGTCATAGCGGGTATCTGAAGTAAATAAAACACGGTCATCAATGATCACGGCACAACTCCAGGCAGAATCCTCCCAGGATGTTGCCGAGTCGGGGAAGTGCATGGTCCGGGGTAATTTGACGTTGATATTGCCTACGGTGGCTTCCCAGGTTTCCCTTGGCATGTCCTTGCGTTCCATGGGACGAATCTCTTGCCAGAGATCCGCAAACGAGAGCGGTATTGATTCAGACTGTTCGGAACCTCCTCGCAGCGACTGGTTCCAGATGATGGATGCGTATTCCTCGTTGATTACCATCCCGGGTTTTTTACCAAGCACATAGCGATTGAATAGTTGGACCTCTTCGAGTCCACCAATATGGTCAGCATGACTGTGAGTAATTAAAAAATTACGGACACTGGCCAGCGTAATGCCGGCATCGTATAGCGCCTGCGTACATCTTGTGCCGCAATCCACGAGAAGATGGTGGCCACCCTTGATGATCAACAGGTTATTCTGATTCCGGGTTTTTGTGAAAGCTGAGCCGGTACCGATAAAATAAAGTTCCAATTTACCCGTGTTACTGAGGTCAATCCCCTCTGGTTTCTCAATATGCATAGATATACCAGTCAGGGTACTTTTTCGCCTGGTTCGCTTGTATGCTTGATCAGCTTGTTTCACTTAATCGCTTGTGTGTTTAAAGACAGCATGAATTCTCGTACATCCGCTGCTGAACGTTCTGGAATTTCCTCCATTGGAATATGTCCCACATCGTCATAGATGATGACGGATGAATTGGGCAATACTTTGTCGAACCGCAATGCGGTCTCTACGTCTATCAGTGCATCTTCTCTGCCCCACATTACCAGTACCGGCAGGGTCAGGGACGACAGGTTTACGGTGGGTTCTGTTGCCTGACCGATTTGGACAGAACGATGTATGATCGCTTCCCGGGTGCCTTCACGCAGAGAGAGTTGGTAATAACGTAAGATTAATTCCTGGTCTGCAGCCGGAGAATGGTTGTAGGCTGATTTTACCGCCGGGGAAATCAGATACCAGGGGTCCAGCTTTCCGCCAATGAATTGAAACCATGGTTTTGTCAATAACGTGAATATCAGCGGCCGGGTGTCTTCGTCAGTGACCTTTTGCCAGTCACCTGGTCCCGAAGATCCAATCAGTATCAGCGCCCTGACCCGACCAGGATGCTTGAGTGCATATTGCCAGGACACGTAACCGCCCATTGAATTGCCAACCAGTGTAAACGAGGACAGACCAAGATGATCTACCAGCATGTTGACGGTATCGATATAGCCAGATGTTGTGTAGTCGTTACCAGGGATGGCGCCAGTGAGACCAAATGCGGGCAGATCAAGTGTAACGATGCGGAACTCATCTCCGAGCAGCTTTACCCATGGAGTCCAGGTATGCAGTGATGCGCCGAATCCATGGATAAGCACTACAGGTTCGCCGCTGCGATTGCCTTCATCCCTGAAATGGATCGTTGATTGATTTTCCAATGTGATGAACTGCGAAGAGTGGTTGCTGTATTCCGCATCAATCACATCTTTTGGAATATCGTCCTCAAACAGAAACAGCACGGCAGCCCCGGAAATCAGGATCAGGAGGACGACCAGTAACTTCATAATTTTCATATCAGAAGAGCTGACAGGATGTGCGATAGCAGCATAACCTATTGCCACGGTTGCTCAAAGAGTGCAAAAGCCAGACACGAATGCATTTCATCCATTGTCGGACTCAATTTCAGCCTTTGCCTATACCCGGACAGGCGATTAACCCATTCAATTTCCTATTCACTCTAAATTTCCCTCCTGTGATAATATCGTGCCACTATCAACTGGAATACTCATGCCCGGTCCACTGAACGGTTATCGCATTCTCGATTTAACCACTGTCATTTCCGGCCCATATGCGACCATGTTACTCGCTGACCAGGGAGCCGATGTCATTAAGGTGGAAGCCATTGATGCACCTGACCACGCACGGGGAGCGGGTCATGGTAATCGTCAGCTTACAGCAACATTTCTGAACAACAACCGGAATAAACGCGCCATCACACTGAATCTAAAGTCAGAAGACGGGAAATCCGTATTGCTGCAACTCGCCAGGACCGCAGACATCTTAATCCAGAATTTCAGACCTGGAGTAGTCGAAAGACTGGGGATAAGTGAAGATACTGTCCGTGCAGTTGCACCACAGATCATCTATGTGTCGATCTCCGGATTCGGCGAAAAGGGCCCCTGGTCGCACAAGCCGGTTTATGACCCCATAGTCCAGGCACTAAGCGGTTTAACGACCATCCAGGCAGGTTCCGATGAGGCCAGACCCCAACTGGTCCGTACTATTGTACCGGACAAACTGACCGGCATGACTACTGCCCAGGCAGTTTCAAGCGCCCTGTTGCACCGTGAACGTACGGGCGAAGGTCAACATGTTCGCGTTTCCATGCTGGACTCTGTCATGTCGTTCCTCTGGGCATCGGATATGGGAAGTCAGACGTTTGTCGGCAGGGAAGTGTCCACGCAACGCGCCGCCACTTTCATCGATCTTATCTACGAAACAAAATCCGACTATATCAGTGTCTCGGTGATGTCGAACAAACAGTGGACAGCTCTGGCGGACGCTGCAGGACACCCTGAGTGGAAGGACGATGAACGATTCAAAACCCCCGCTCTTCGGGATTTGAACGCGAATGAACGTCTGCAGATGATCCAGAACGAATTGCTGAAAAAATCTGCGGAAACATGGCTGAAAATTCTTGATGACGCCGGTGTTCCCTGTGCACCGGTTCTGAAACGAAAGGATGTTATTAATCATCCCCAGATTCTGGCCAGTGATCTCATTATAGAAACGGACCATCATGTTGCTGGCCGGATCAGGCAAACACGACCTGCTGCAAGATTCAGCAAATCCACACCGGAAATCCGTCGGGGAGCGCCATTGCATGGAGAACATACCAATGAAATTCTGGCAGAGTCTGGATACAGCAGGGACGAAATACACAAGTTTCGAGAATTGGGCGTAATCAAATGAAGATCGGTTTAATATCGGATACGCATATCCCGGAAGCCATGCCGGAACTCTGGCCTCACGTATATGAACAATTCAGGGGGGTTGAGTGCATATTGCACGCTGGCGATATCTATCAACTGGATGTCATCGACCGGCTGGGTGACATTGCCCCTGTTTATGCAGCGCGTGGGAACGGCGATGACGGCTCCAGCGGCAGGGAAGTACAGCCGGATGATCCCCGACTACGGGACACCTGGTTGCTGGAATACAATGGATTCAAAATCGGTCTCACGCATTACATTCCCATGCCGGAAATGCCTCCCCATCTGACTGTCAGTCGATGGATTGATAAGTTGTTTCCGGATGATCGGCCAAATGTACTCGTTTACGGAGATACACATGTAGAACAGATTGATATTTATGATGATGTGCTGGTGGTCAATCCGGGATCACCAACATTCCCGCATAATCTTAATCTGCAATTCGGCACCCTCGGATTTCTACATCTCGACGGGAAGAAACCAAGAGCGGAAATACATCAGTTGACAGCCTCCGGCATCGAGCCCTTCGACTGGGAGAATTCCCGGCGGCCCTGGTAACTTTATTGGAAATCCCGGACCCGGTCTAAAACCCAGGCGTGAAATGCGCCTCCAGGGCAGTAACATCATCGGATGGTCCGGTATCTTCCATAACGATTCGATTGATTCTGACGCCTCTGTCGGGACTGAATTCAACATGTGCGGCAGTCATTTCGCGAATACCCTGATCCAGACTGGGTGATCCTGGATAAGCTGCCTGTGTCGCTCCGTGATGGATTTTAGAGAATACATGTACATGTCCAAGTGCGAGGTAATCAAAGGTACTGCCGGCAATTTCATCGGGTGTAATCAATGAAGAGTACATTCCGGCGCCACGCTCAACATAATAACCATGCGTCATGCCGATATACCATCCATCGTGGTCCTTTTCCGGCACACTCTCGAGTGGTTTGTTTTCAGGATGATGGTCGACTATCCCCTTCCCCCAGACCTTGAGATCAAGATCTGAAAACTCGACAATGCCGCCTTCCTCCTCGGTAATAAAGTTGATGTGCGATCCCGCCTCTCGTGGATCATAACGATTATAGACAGAGTAATCGGTCATACAATCATGATTACCCGTAATCATGACGACAGGACATTGCACTCGTGCGAGCTGCCTGGACGCAAATTCCAGACAGGCAGATTTCACCCTGTTGTGATCGAACAGATCGCCAGCAATCAGAAACAGATCAACATCAAGTTCCAGAGATTTGTCCACGACATTCATCAAGCCGCGCTGGGCAAAACTCTCTTCGCCCTTTGCCCCCAGTCTGTCATCAAGATGAATGTCAGATGTGTGCAGGATGTGAACATATCCGGATGTCAAATGAGCACCTTACAATAACGCCTTTCGTCTGATTGTATCAGGAAGGACACTGACTATATCACATAGTTGTATCAGTGATTGGTCAGACCAGACCTGGATTCGTCACCCGCATGAAATATGGGTCATGACTACCATTAAGACGCCAGCAGTTGATCAGCTTCCCTGCTGAGAAGCCGGCTGTTTGCTGAAAACTGTCTCTTCAGGAATGCCATCTGGTCACCCAGAATCCGACCACTGTGCGATAACGCCAGGTATTCAGCATGGTTGGGACAATATGGCAATGCCAGTAGTTCCATATAGCACTCGTCCGGCATCAAGTTGCCCTTGTGTGCATTGCATCGTTTACAGGCGGTCACCACATTGGTCCAGGTATCTCTACCTCCGCGAGATAATGGTTTTACATGGTCACGGCTCAATTGAAACTCCTTGAACCGGTTGCCGCAATACAGACAGACATTCTGATCTCTGCGAAACAATGCCTTGTTGGTTAGCGGCGGCTCTTTGCGGCCTTTGGTAAAAACCTTACCTCTACAGGCAATGATGCTGTTCAATGTGACTACTGTCTGTTCCCCGGTGAATCGCGAATGACCACCATGAACTTCCATCACCTCTTCACCGTAGGTCCAACTGACGAGTTCTCTTGCGTGCAGGCACACCGCCTCCTGCCAGCTTAGCCATTCAAGAGGTAGTCCTGCCGTATTGATACGAAGGATTCTAAGACTCATCGGACTCTCCTTGGGACCCGTATGATAGTGTCAGTTCCTGACCGTGTTGGTCAGACCTTTGGATAAAGCCGTTTATATTATCCATGTAATCTGAATAAGCAAGCTTTGGCGCCTGATAGGGTACTCAATTGAGTCCGTCTTGTGGCAGACTGTAGTCGTAGATATCTTCAGGTGGAAGCTATGGATTATGTCAGGTTTGGCCGCACTGGCCTTAATGTCAGTGTGATGGGTCTTGGTTGTGGTGGCCCCAGCCGTATAGGTATAAAGAAGAACAAGAGTGAAAACGAATCCGTTGAGATAGTCCGGCGGGCACTGGATTCTGGTGTAAATTTCATTGATACCGCAGAAGTTTATGGCACTGAAGAGGTCGTAGGAAAAGCGGTACAGGAATTCAACAGGGACTCAATTGTCATCTCAACCAAAAAAAACTACCGCAGGGAAATCAGCCCCGGGTTGCTGCGCAAGGGACTGGAGGCAAGCCTGAACCGCCTCCGTACTGACTACATCGACATCTACAATCTACACGGTGTCAGTCTGGCAGACTACGCGATGTTGAGAGATGAAATTCTGCCAACCTTCACCAGGTTGAAAGACGAAGGAAAAATCCGTTTTATTGGCGTTTCGGAAACGTTTAACGATGACAGAACACATGAAATGTTGCTGCAGTCCCTGCCCGATGATGTGTGGGATGTGGTGATGGTTGGCTTTAACATGCTGAATCAGTCAGCCCGAAGCGTCTTTACACAAACCCGTATCAAAGATGTCGCGGTACAGGTCATGTATGCCGTCCGGCGGGCTCTGAGTCAACCGGATAAGTTGTTGACCGCTGTAAATTCACTTGTTGAACAGGGTCAGCTAAATCCTGATGAAGTCGATATTAATGACCCTTTCGGTTTTGTTCTCAAGGAGTCGGATGCCAGCACCCTGGTCGAAGCAGCGTATCGATTCTGTCGCTATGAGCCTGGTGTACATGTTGTTTTATCGGGTACCGGAAACCCTGATCACCTTCAATCCAACATCGATTCACTAAATAGACCACCATTACCGGAGGATGTGGTTCAAAAGCTGCGCTTTATTTTCCGTCATGCAAACGCTGTGACCGGACAGTAGGTTTATTTCTGCCCTGTCCTTCCTTTTGAAACTTTCAAGGCTTTACTGCTACACTCCGGGATTGTCACCAGCGAACTCATAATTCGGTGGGACATCATATGCAATTCAATTGTGACCTGTCCCGGGATTACCTTTACCTGGCACAGCCATCAACAAATTGACAGCTTTGTAAATAACATTCTGTCGCAAGAAGTGTATTTCTTAAGTGTAAAGCAGAATTTTCAGAAACAGGTATGAGGGAATCATGAGTAGTGGTAAAAAAGTTGTAGGTACAGGCGGTGAATTACTGATGCACCAGTTGGTTGCACAGGATGTCGAATTTGCGTTTACCAACACAGGGAGTGCAGAAGCAGGATTTTTCGATGCATTCCTGTCTGTTCCTGGTGTCCAACCCATTCTGCTGCTTAATGAATCTCTGGTACTTTCCGCCGCCGACGGGTATGCACGCACTTCGCGAAAACCTGCCTTCGTCAATGTGCATCTGGCAGCTGGAACACGTCAGGGATCGGGTCAATTATTCAATGCTTACTTTGACGGTACACCGATGGTTGTCACAGCGGCGACGCGTGATGCCGGTTCATTCGGCGACCATAATACCCTGGGCATGCCCGGTGGATATTCGCAGATAAACGCCGTTCAGGATGTCACCAAGAATCGCTGGGAAGTTCGTGACCCCCGCGGGATTCCCATGGCCACGCGCAGAGCATTTAAAGACGCCATGTCAATGCCAACCGGTCCAGTGTATCTGGCATACTCGGGACAGGCTCTGGACGCAAAGGATGTCGAAGGTACGATACAGCCTGCAGAGGCGCTCGACATGGCCCAGATGCCAAATGAAGCAACACTGGAGAAGATACACGATGCACTGCTTAATGCCGGGAAACCGCTGTTGGTGGTCGGACCCGATGTTATCCATGCTTCAGCACAACAGGAGGTGCTTGATCTCGCAGATAACTATGCGCTCCCTGTCGCCATAGGCTTCTTCGACTATGGATCTTTTCCTCGTGCGCATCCGAATTTTGTTGGTTTGGTCGATGCATTGCGGGATGATCAATACGATGTAGTCTGCTGTATAGGTTACCGTCCCAACACACGCGCGAATCCATCTGATGATCGTTTCCCCAATGCCACTAAAATCGGCATTGGCCACGATCCTTCCATGCTGGGCAACACCTTTGCACTGGATTTGCATATCTGGGCAAACGTCAAAAATGTCCTGACCGCCTTGAACCACAAGTGGAATCCAGCAGATGCCAATCTGTACCATCTATCAAAGCGACAGGGTGAACTGACCACCCAAAGTGAAGCGCGCCTGGCTCTGCAACATAAAAATGCACTGTCTCATGCCAACGACAACCCCATTCATCCAGATTATCTCGGCCAGAGAATGGTGGAAAACCTGGCGCCGAATACGATGGTCGTGTCCGAGAACTTCCGCGCTTCGGACCACCTGTTTCCATTTGGTTACGGAAAGGACGATTGGCGGTATGTACGCACTTATGGCGGTAGTCTGGGCCATGGGGTCGGATGTTCCATAGGCTCCCAGATCGCGACACCGGACCGGCCACTGGTACTCAGTATCGGTGATGGTTCCGTCATGTACAGCTCATCAGGTTTCTGGACCATGGCACGTTATGGACTGCCTATCATTACGGTGGTATGGAATAACATGCAATACCAGACCGTGCGAGTGAATTTTGCCCGCTGGGGCGGCAATATGAAGGAACAGAACAAGTACCCGGAGACTTATCTGGGTGACCCTGCTATCGACTTCGTGTTGCTGGCGAAAGCCCAGGGTATAGAAGGACAACATGTGTATGACCCTGGCGAACTCGATGCGGCACTGAAAAGGGCACGTGAGGTACAAAGTGCCGGAGAACCGTATTTACTTGATGTACATATCACCAACGTTGGTGAGGGCGCCGATCAGAACTGGTACAAGGCATTCCGTTTGACGTCCTGAGTCATTCACTCGAAGTACCAGGTCGACGGATGATAAGCCAGGGTCCACCGGTTGTCCCAACCCCAGATACCCTCAGGAACCACATTCTTCATACGACTTGAGATAACAACGGGTTGCGGCGCCAGTCCAACAGTCCCGAAGGTCCACACATTCTCGGCTGATGAAGCCAGAATTTTTTTACCTGCAGCAATTCTCACTGCGGGGTCAATCGCCCACCGTAATTCATCGGTCCATCGTTGCAATTCCTGCATGACAGGTGGTGGTTTTTCACCCAGACGACCTTCGGTGATGAAATATCTCGCCCAGTCGTTCCACAGTACGCTTTCCCAGCCGGCGTACATGGGTACCCACCATCTGGGTACGATGGGAAATAGAATGTCAGTACAGTAATCCGCATGCCACAGAGACATCTGCATGGCGCCAGACTGTGCACGTGCAGACTGCAGTGCACGATCCACCAACTTCAGTCGAAGATCAATACCCACGGCACGCCAGTAGGCTGATACCAGTTCCATGGTGATTTCCTTCGGGGTTTCAAAATCAAGGAACTCCATGGTGATTATCAGCTCAGAACCATCGGGATATTCCCGCAATCCGTCACCATTGATGTCTTTCAAGCCTATTTCATCAAGCAGGGCATTGGCGTGGTCCGGATCGTAACCGCTATGTGCAGTGGCGAAACCTGGTTCATAAAAAATACTGGTAGGATGAACCGTCACCTGTTGTGGGACGCCACGACCAAAATAAATAATGTCATTCATTTCCTGTCGATTGATGGCATACGACAACGCATGTCGAAATCGCTTATCCCAATAGAGCCGCCGCAAAGGCTTGTTGGCGTGATTGTAGTTGAGTTGAATGATCACATCACTGGTTTGCAGCCGTCGCCAGATGTGTACCTTGACGTGACCGAAACGCTCTCCAAGCTTCAACAGTGGGATATCCTGAGTACGCAGTGCAAAGCCGGCAAAATCCAGGTCACCCGTCGCGGCTTTGGCCGTTACCAGTTCGGCGTTATCCGTTATGACCTCTGCGTCGATGGCATCGATATAAGGAAGTTGCTGACCAGTCGGATCAACTTTGTGATAGTAGGGATTACGTTCAAAACGCATCATGACTGGCGTTCGACTGACCACACGATATGACCGCAATGTAGGCACATCGACGCTCTCTTCGATTCTCGAGAAACGCTGGGCATCTACAAATGCCATCCACGTCATAAATCCCATCTCTTCTATTCGTGCATTCAACTCGTCTCTATCCACGAAGGCGGGATGCCAGTTTTGGTAATAATGTTTGGCGTCAACCATAAAATTGCCGAACTGCGCAATCAGATTAACAAACAGCGGGTTGGGTTCCTCAAAGATGTAACTAAAACTGAGGTCATCGATTTTTTTGATGGATCCCCCGGAAATGAGGCGCGACCTCACGGGAGCCATTTCCGGGTCCAACCAGATGTGGTCAAACGTAAAAACAAAATCATCAGCAGTGAGCGGCACACCGTCTGACCATTTGAGTCCACTGCGAAGGACGATGGTGATGGTTTTTCCGTCGGCACTCACTTCCCAACTCTCTGCAAGGTTCGGCAGCAGGGTATGCAAGTCGGGAGAGATCGTCAGAGCTGCTTCCCAATTGAAAAATGTCCAGTGATCGCCCAGCGTAATCCGCGCTACGCCACCGTATTTGCCAATCTCGCCATAAGGCACAATCACAACCGGGTCATCCGGAAGTCTCTGCTGTACAGAAGGAAGACCGCGTTCAGCCAGCAGGGGGCTTTCCGAAAATTGCGTTATATCCAGTTCACTGGCTGTTTGCGGTGCTTCATACCACTCTGAAGGTAGCGTCGTTTTGCCTTCATCGGCAAGAACCGGGAAACCCATGAGGATGACAAGCAACAGGGCAAGTCGCGATTTTACGAGTATTTTCAGATAGTTATTGAGTAAAACCAACGAGAAACCTGTACGTTCGGAACAGAGGGTGTGTTGTCATCAAGACCATTGGATATCGACATGGTGAGTAACAGTGGGGTCGGAGTCAAGCAATAATGGGGGCTTTCTTTTCCAATGGTTTACAGACGGTGTTTGTGGTATCGTATCCGGGTCAGGAATCATTTATGCATACACTCCCGTTTAACCATCACCGAATGCTGAATGGCTTTGCCTGGGTTGCTGTGATACTGCTCTGCAGTGCCCAGGTACTCGAAAGCCAGCACCAGCATGAGCCAACTGATTCGGATGAGATCTGCACCCTGTGCGCATTCTCCGATACGGGTTCTACACCAGTCAGTGCCGACGTTCATGCTCTGTTATGGTCGACGGTGGATTACTCGCTGATTCCTTCGACTGTACTCACCTCACGCCCATTTGAGACCCACCATTCCCGCGCACCTCCCATCTCCTGAGCAGTAAAGCTGAAAACACGCGACCTTCTTACAGGCCGCGCCATATTTATTCATCAGGAGGTGAGATATGAATTTCTACAAGTTTTTTCTGTCGGCTATGGCTATTTGCCTGTCGGCAACTATCAATGGCGAAGAAACAGAGGTCGATGAGACAGACCCTGCAATCGAGGAAATTGTCGTCATTGGCCATCCATTGTCAGGGGAAGGCCTGGCCCAACCGTTCACTATACTGGCGGGCGAAGAACTCGACCGCAAGGCAGCCGACAGTATTGGCGCCACGGTCGGTAGCGAACCCGGCATTCACAACAGTTCTTTTGGAGTTGTAGCCGGACGTCCGATAATCCATGGTCTCGGCGGAGCCCGGGTCCGGGTATTGGAGGACCGTATTGACACGATGGATGTCTCGGTCACCAGCGGTGATCACGCCGTTACTGTGGACCCTTTCATCGCTGACCGCGTGGAGGTATTAAAGGGGTCGGGCACTTTGCTATACGGTTCCGGCGCGATCGGTGGAGTCGTGGATGTACATACCGGCAGAATCCCGCACAAAGTACGTGAGGACATTAGCGGCAAACTCGATTTGCGTGCCGGAAACAATGGCGACGGCAGGAACAAATCATTCCATCTGGACGGCGGTTCCGGCAACTTTGCGTGGCACTTTGACAGCACGGCAAGGGATGCGGGCGACTATGCGGTTCCAGGTTTCGTCGAATCGGCGCGGCTCAGGGCGTTGGAAGCAGAAGAACATGACGGTGATACTGATGAAGAGGATCATCACGAGGAGGAAGAGGATCATCACGAAGAGGAAGAGGATCATGACGAGGAAGAAGATGAAGCCTACGGTGTTGTACCCGGCAGCGGCTATGATGTACAGAGTAGCTCAGTGGGATTTTCGTTCGTTGGCGAACGCGGTTTCGTCGGCATCTCAACTGCAAAACTAAGGTCCGAATACGGCATACCCGGCCATAGTCATGTTGAACACGGCCATGACGAAGAGGAGGAGCATGAAGAAGACGGGCATCATGAAGAAGAGGAGGAGCATGAAGTAGAGGAGGAAGAACATGGCGAGGAAGGCACGCCATTTATAGACCTGGAACAAACCCGGATAGACT
>JAPOOX010000221.1 GCA_026713185.1 Gammaproteobacteria bacterium | reverse complement strand
ATAGGGACGAATGTTACATAGAGGAGAGGAGGCGTGTATCCGAAAAAGGACCTGGACCGGGGAATTGGGGAAGGATCGGAAGGTGTGTCCTTTAAGGGAAGGTGGGGTTTGTCTGGTGGTGGGGTGGGTGTGGGTCTGGAGGGTGACCGGAAAATGGACCTGACCCCTTTTTGTTTTTTTGGGGGCATGACCCCTTTTTGGGGGCATGACCCCTTTTTGGGGGCATAAAAAAAGCAGCCCGGAGGCTGCTTTTTTTGGTTAGTGGTTTATGTGATCAGTATACGAGAAAGAATTCGTTATCTCTAGACAAAGTCAGTGCCTGTATATCCAAACTATCTGCACGGACATTTGCTTCAACCTTGACTCTCAGCTTGCCATCCACTTTGCCATCGTCATTAGAATCGATCGCACTAAACGATTCATCCTCGTCAGTAGCAGCAGCATACAGATCATTGATGTCTATCAACGGGGTAGAGGCTCCTCCCTTCAAGTTAGGGGAAACATTACCCATAGTACCATCGTTCATTTCAAATTCAATTGCACTAAGAGGGAATTCTACATTATCACCTTCATCATTGAACACTGTGACCATTATATTGCTGGCTTCAATATTCGATGTGTTGGTCACCCGGACCATGTTTGTGAAAACACCTTCAGGTGTGAGCAGGAAATTCTCATACACTGCTACTGTGTTCTTCTGTAGCATAGAACCATCAAATGTGTCTTCATCAATGGCTTCGTAAGGATCAATAACAGTCATTGTCAGCGTACCTTCATAGGAAGACTCTGGAATAGATGTGCCATTAGTCGTAATGCAGAGATAAGCTTCTTCGATGTCACCTAAATAGGTACCGTCGGTTTCGGCATCTGAATTACCTTCATTGGCGATGACAATTGTTGCTGTAGATTTATTAACATCATCCTTATCATATGCTAATTTTCCGACTGCTGCATTGCCTACAGGAGTTGAACATTCTTTATTCTCGTCAAGCCAGACTTTACCTTCTTCTTTGGTTACTGTGTCTTCTTTAACCGCCTCAAAATTACCTTCAACAACAAGCTTTATTTCGTCTACAATTGTTTCCAAAGTAAGATCATCATCACCAACATCAACGTTAATCGCCGCGCCATCCACGCCGATGGCGACCTGATCGCCATCGGTATTTAAGATGTTGATCTCCATGATAGGCGTTGTAATCGTATCATTTTCAAATTTCTCAGAAGAAGCCCCTACGTCAATGTTCGCGGTAGCAGTAGTCGCCTCACCTTTCATGCTGGTTGCATTTACGAACCTGATAAGCTCATCATCAGAGGAAAACGCAGGAGTTCCCGGTTTTGGACCTGTAGCACCAGCAGAAGTTGAATACAGTTTGTAAGTTATGTCGACATCATCCTCGCTCTTCAGTGAAAGACTTAATGCGTCCAAGGTCCACTCCACATCTGACGTGATATCTGCATCAGTAGTATCTATAGACATAACAACGAAACTCTTGCCAATGCCACCTTCTACTCGATTAGCTGTTACAGTACCAGCAATATTAGGGGTAACCGAATCAAGAGCAATCGTAAGGGTTGGTACTGTCGCGAACGTAGCTTTACTACTGCTAAGTTCAAAGCGTACAAAGTACCTGTCTTGGCGAGCAATAAAAGCACCAATTTCACCCGTAGCTTCGAAGATATCACCCGAAACAGGGGTACCTGCTTCGGTATTGATCTTGTTTTCACCTGCCAACATCACCTGCGCATTGGCACCGGCACAAAATAATCCAGCCACCAAAATTAAGCCTATCTGTTTCTTATTCATGATATGAGTCACCTTGTATCGTTTCATTACTGTCGCCTCTGATTAGTCAAAAGCATTCCTGGTTACCAGACTTACCTCCCGTGGGAAGCAAGCAGTCTATGTTAACATTCAATCAACCCGAGTGATAGCTCTACTATAAATAGATCTCTCTATAAACAAGTCTGGTTACCAGACCTACCCGTAACTTGAGCAAGCAAACGGCGTCAACGAAGGAAAGTCTATAGCCCCAAATATACGGATGCAACCCCTAAAACACTTTTTTTGCATTTTTTTTGGCTTTATTCCGTACATAATCAGTGACTGACAACCCCGACCTCACTAATAAAGTTAAGATACAACAAAAAAACCATTGATGGAAGATATTTTCAAAAATTCAGGTTCAGTAAAGATCGTCGGGATCCAGCAGGTCCAGATCGTCACGCATTCTCTGGTTGAAGTCATCGGTTTCGCCTTCGTCGACGATATAGGCCTGGATCATCAGAATGAGTTCACTGCGCGTGTTCTGCTTTCCCGATGAGCGGAACAGCGCACCCAGCCCCGGGATGCTGCCCAGTACGGGAATTCTGGTGTCGCCCTCGTTTTCTGAATTGGAGACCAGCCCGCCAATCACCACCGCGCCGCCGTCGCTCAGCGTGAGCGAGGTCTGCACCGAGCGGTTGAATATCGACGGACTGTTGACACCGGTTCCAGCTTCCAGAGCTTCACTGACCACCTGGCTCAGGTTCAGATCCACCCTGTTCCCGGAATGCACTATCGGCTCCACCTGCAACAGCACCCCCGTTCTCCGGTACTGTATGGACTGCAGGACCGGGGCATTGGCGGCATCGGTACTCTGACCCTGACTGGTAATGATTGGCACTTCCTCACCCACATCTATCTTGGCGCTTTCACCGCTTTTTACCAGAATCCTGGGTTCCGACAGTATGGCGACCCGCTTGTCCTGGGCCAGGGCGTTCAGGGCAAAGCGCACCTGACCGCTGTTGTTGAGCGTATAGGTAAACCCTGTGCCGCCCAGCGACAAATCCTGTCTGCCGACCTGCCCGAAATCTCCCGCCCGACCCTTGAACAGCCATTCTATGCCTACATCGGTGTCGTTGGTCAGCGTTACGGAGGCGATGAGTACCTGTATCTGCACCAATCTGGCGGGGCGGTCCATGGCGGCGATGATGGGTAACAGACCTTCCCAGTTCTTGGAGTCCCCGGTGAAGATGAGACCGTTACGGTTCCTGTCTACGATAACGTTGCCCCCGGAAGTCACGCCAGCAGTGGCGGTTTCCCCGACTGCCTTGTTGATGTTTACTTCGTTGAGTATCTCTGCCAGGTCTTCCGCACTGGTGTTTCTCACCTGGTAATAGAACAGACCACTGGAGGCACTGGCCTTACCCGGCTTATCCAGGTCCATGGCCCAGGTCTTGACGTGCTCCAGGACGTCCTGGTCCCCCGCGAACACGACCACGGAGTTGGTCTGCCTGATGGGCAGGATCACTATTGCACCTGTAATCGGGTTCCGACTGGCGCCATATCCCTGTGCCGTCAGCATGTCGATGAGTTGTGTGGCCAGTGTTTCCGCATCCAGTATGGCGGGGGTAATGCGAACGCTGTACCGGCCCCGCATATTCGGCTTGTCCAACAGTTCCACGGCATTGATCGCCTGTCTGATGATTCTGGCAGGACCCTGGAGGACCACAGCATTACGTACGACGTCTTCCGTTACCCGCAAGTCCATACCCTTGAAGGTTCTCTCCAGCCAACTGGCGACACTGGTATTTCTGACCGCCTTGAGGGGAACTATCTGGATTATCGGGCGGTGACTGGCCGGTACCTCCGGCAGGGTCCGGCCGCTGATCAGCAACGGAGGTTCCCCGGATGCTGCATCGTTGCTGAGAACAAACCGGAGAACGTCACCCTGATATTCCACGCCGACGCCATAATTCTGTAATACCTGCAGGGCAATGCCGAATAATTCATAGCCGGTCTTGGTTTCTTCCGCCCTCAGGGTGACCAGGTCTGTCCGCTCGCTGATGGCGGCATCGATCTCAAAGGACAGCGACAGGAGATTGCCGAATACTTGATTGATGAAGACCGGAATCGCCAGGTCCTTGAAGTTGACTTCAATCTCTCCCCCCTTCAGGTGGGTCTTGAGATGCGCCTCCAGATTATCCTCGGTCAGGTCTGCGGTGGAATAGTCCGACGCCTTCATTCCCGACGATGGGGTTGCACTGAATTCCGTGCCACTTTCATGTCCTGCCTGTTCAGGATTGGGCAATTCAGGTTCCGGGGATGAAGGCTCTCCGGACGGGGTTGTCGCTACCCTTGCGGCCGCGGAGGTTCCGGCTTTGTCAACTTCCGGCACGGTCTGGCAGGCCGCCAGGGACAACGTCAATAGCAGGATATGCAGTGTTCTGTTCACGGTGAACTCCTATCGTTCATGTTATGACCCGGCGGGTCTTGTGGCGTTGGTGTTGTAGTGACTTCCGGCGTCGGGTATAACTCTACCCGGCGGCGGCCGTCTCTCCCCTCGACTATCAGGTGCGAATCCCCAAGACCAACCATGTGGCCATCATCATCCCCGATGCTGTCTCCGATCTGAAATTGCCGGACTTCTATGGCGTTCAATTCTATCAGGGCATAATGCTGTCCACTGTCTTGCACGATGCCGACGAAACGGTAATAACCACTGCCCAGGGTAAACGCCCCCGGAGCATCCATATCGTCTGTTTCAGTTGTGTCTTCTTCCTCCACCTGCGGCGGGGCAACAGGCGGCAGCAGCAACGATCCGTTAACCTGTTCCAGCAATGCGGCCGGGTCCTGCTGGTTCATGGTGACCTGCCGCCAGCCAATGGCCTCTGTTTCATTATCAACGGCAGATTTCATGGGGGCCAGCAGAAAACTGCCCAGGAGGCCCAGCCCCGCTGCCGCAAGCAACCAGATGCGCCGTCGCAGCAACTCTGAATAAAGGTTGAATATCATGGCGTGATCCCATAAGCCCTGAGGCTGATATCCACTCTTTTATTGCCGTAATTGAACGAAACCTGTTCCTGTACCAGAAGCTGCGGTGAAGACTCCAATGCCGCGAGCAGGTCCAGCATTTTATTATCCTCAAATGCCGCCCGAATCCTGGCGCGGATCACCCTGCCACCCCGAGGACTGGTCAGCGGCTGTGCCGAGCCTACCTGGATATTCATGCTGGTCAGACCTGATTCATCCATCATGCGGCGCAGCGCCGTCTGTAATTCGGCCACCAAGAGACCGTCGCTGGGGGCAGACCACAGTTGCGCCTGCAGACGCTCCCGGTCCTGTTGCGCCAGTGACAACCGCTGCCGCCACACCTGTTCATCTTCTATCTGGCCGAGGTCATGGAGGGTATCCACATATTGCTGCCTGTCCAGACGAAACGCACGATTCTGATCGGACATCACCAGCAACAGCCAGACGACTGCCAGCAACAGAATGATCAGAACGCCCCAGCGAAGCCGGTT
>JAPOOX010000219.1 GCA_026713185.1 Gammaproteobacteria bacterium | reverse complement strand
AGATTCTGACGTGTTGAGAATCACAAGGCACATATTCATGCCACTGCGGTATTCCCGGATGGCAGCGCGCAACTGCATTTGCCAGAACGCATTCGTGAAGAATTCCGGTGATCTGCTCGGTTCCCATTTCCGCAGATGATCCCTGTTTTCTATTCTGAAACGAACCATGATTGGCGCTTCGGAAGGTTCAAGTAACTTCAACACCAGCCGGTGAGTTGAAATTTTAGGTAAGGGTTGGAGATTCATGACAGGCAGTCGGTCTACTCAATTTTTACCTGGCTGTCGTAGACTGTCATCTGACAACAAATTGTCTATATGCCGGGTAAATGACTCGTAATCCACTTCTTCTCCAAGATCTATACCATCGGTAACACAGACCTTGATGATCGAAAATCTGCCATTGGCTGCCTGCAAGATAATGCCATTGGGGCCGCCTTCGGAGCAAAGATACAATACTGCGGGACTGACATGGTCTGGTTTACCGACTCGGGCAGGATCGCCCAGGTCTCTGGTCATTCTTGTAATTGCACCTGGAGCCAGGGTGTTAACACGGATTCCTTTGCGTAGTCCCTCAAGTTTTAAAACGTTCATCAGGCCGATGACAGACATTTTGGCGCTTGCATAGTTCGATTGACCGAAGTTGCCGAAAATACCTGACCCCGAACTGGTAAATACCACACGTCCCCAACCATTTTGTATCATCACAGGCCAGGCTGCCTTGGTGACATAAACCGACCCCATCAGATGAACATCAAGAACGGCTTTGAAATTTTCCATGGTGACATTTGTAAAGGTCTTGTCTCTGAGGATTCCAGCATTGTTTACTACGATGTCCACGGTTCCAAAATGTTCCAGAGCGTCATTCACAATATGCATGGCACTCTCTTCGACGGCAACGGATGCAGTATTGGCAACGGCAATACCACCCATAGACTTTATCTCGTTTACGACTGATTGCGCGGTATTTCCCGAACCCGTTCCATCAACGGCGCCACCGGAATCATTGACCAGGACTTTGGCGCCGCGTTTGGCAAATTCAATAGCATGAGACCTGCCTATACCCCTACCAGCGCCGGTGACTATAACAACTCTGTTTTTGAATTCAGACATTGCAAGCCTCTATCTGTGTCTCTTACGACAGTATTCTGGAGTCTCTGAAAGACTATCCTGTTCTGCGACCCGAGGCAAAGTCCAGTTTCCAAACATGTATTCTGGAATCTACATGAAAGCTTGATTTCTCTCCAATTGCAGTTGATGATGTATTTTTAAGCACGGAAGTGCAATCCTTTCAGGGTCAACGCAGTCAGGTAAAGCAGATTAAAGATGTATAAAAACAAATGGCTGATCTTCTTTTTCCAATTATTGTTTTTTGGATGTCTATTCAAAGTCTCGATACTGCTGGCTGATGAATGGGCTGGTGACATTCCGGCAGGCAACTCTTTACCGGGAATAAACGCAATTGACCAGCACGGAAAATCCCGGACGAATGATGATTTGTCTGGAAAAAATGGTCTGGTGTTTTTCTTTGTCCGGTCAAGTGACTGGTGACCTTTCTGTAAACAGCAACTCGTGGAGTTGTCGAAGGCCAGAGACCGGTTTGATGCATTGGATATCAATGTTGCCGCTATCAGTTATGATTCTGTGGAGGCGAACAGTCTGTTCGCCAGTGAATTCGATATTACCTATCCTCTTTTATCAGACAGCAACGCGGTGCATGCCATCGCATTTGGTATTCTGAACGAGAGTTATCCTCCGGGACACGGAGCCTATGGTGTTCCCCATCCTGGCATCTTCCTGGTCAATAGCGCCGGCATTGTCGTTGAGAAATTTGCAAAAAAGAACTATCGGGAACGGCCATCCCTGACAATGGTTCTTGAAGCCGCGGCCAAAATGGCAGCAGAAGACCAATCTGGGGACAGTTTACTGAATTGAGGGTGTTCGCAGATTGGCTTTGGTGCATTCAGGACAACTTGGAATTGGTAATGGTGAATGTGATCATTGCCTTAAATCAAAATGACGCCTTAGCCTGTTTCTTTGTCAGAGTCTGTTTCGTTATAATTAAAATGAAAGGTTGAAGTGTCGTGCTTTGCTGATTTTTTGGGCGACATCTGCTTCCCAAGGCTTTACTTCCTATACCATATCGTTAAATGCTTATCAGGTTGGTTTCAGTCTGCTTGGATATGATATACCTCGTGATACTAATCCATACTGTAGTAGTGGATTTCATCCCGAGCGAGGCACTTATTACCGTATGTTACACCCAATTTTGTTAGACACGCTTACCACATCGTTATTATAGGAACCTTAAAATCTATGTATGAAAATTTCTGTCCATTATGGGGAACGCCAGTATCTTACTTTGCCATACATCCAACCCGAGATGGAGTAAATTCAAATTCTCCACGCACCGGTGGCAAATACTTCACTTCTGGTACGGCAGAAGTAGTGCTTAAAAGCAAAGATGATAACATTAGAGCACGATTGACATCATGGTTGATCGAACAACGTCAATTGGGTGATGAGTGCCCGGAAATACATTCCAGAATCATTACCCAATGTGAGCAACGGAGAAGTTTGTCAATCCATCAGCGTGCAAATAATCTACTACGGTACATTCAAAAACAACTACCCGACATTGGAAGCGACTTTTTCTTCGAGACACAGAGCATCGTCATTACAGCACTTGAGTTGAATCCCGAAATGAGTAGGTATATGGAGATGCTGGCGTGGTCAGAATCTACAAATATGGAGGAGTTGAAATATTTACTGGGGTATTTGGAAAGTTCAGGGTGGTTGAAACCATTAAGAGGAGGTGCGACTCTTCTGCGATACCAACTAACAGTTTCAGGTTACTCCTATCTAACCGAGATTGACCATGCTGATATGGATTCGTCACAAGCCTTTGTAGCCATGTGGTTTGACGAATCAATGAACGAAGTCTGGGAAGAAGGACTCCTTCCAGGGATCAGAGACTCAGGCTACGAAGCAGTACGGATTGACAAGAAAGAGCACCTGAACAAGATTGACGATGAGATCATTGCAGAAATTCGGAGATCTCGCTTTCTAGTCGCTGACTTTACACAGGGGGAGACTGGACCGCGTGGTGGTGTCTACTACGAAGCCGGCTTTGCTCATGGACTCAATATCCCAGTGATCTTTACGTGCCGAAAAGATGCTCTTGAAAAGATCCATTTTGACACGCGCCAATACCCTCACATTGTCTGGGAAACGCATCAGGAATTGCGGAACAACCTTGCGAAACGAATCTCAGCAGTCCTTGGGGATGGACCTCTAAAAAACTAAGTGTTGAAACCAGGCTACCAATCCTTGAGCTTCCCTTGATCTGTCACATCCTGAGCCATCACCGATTTACAATCTATAAGAATCAGCGTTCAATTCGGGAAGGAATACACAACCTTCATTCCAACAAAGATTTAAATAAAGCATCCGGCGAATCCAAGTAAAACCGGATGTTGATTCGCGTTGCCATGTCGTCGGAAAGATCGAACAGTTGTTTCCGTGCCGACACAGGCATGAGGACTGTATCCGCACCTTTTTCTACTGCGACTTCGACGATGCCAACGGCGTTGCTAAGCATCTCTACAGAACCACCCAGATTCAAAGCGCCGACAATGATCAGACCGCCCATCGTGCTCCTTTCAAGCAAGCAACTGCTTAGAGCCATCAGCACCGGCAGGCCAAGTGCTGTTCCGTTATGATCGTTATCCATCGCCCGGAGTTGCAAAGAGAATTCATGCGACTGCGGGTCGCGGTCCCCGACAAGTTCTTTGGCACGTGTATACAGGTTTTGCTCGGCATATCTGACACTCTCACGGAATGCAGGCGGAACAGGAGCGTTTAGAATTCTGACGCCAGAACCTCTGCCTACCGTCACTTCAATACGATAGAGACTGGGTCCGGTTTCGGGATTTCCCGGACTGATCCCCCATACCTGACCTGGTGGGAGGGGATCCTGTTCAATGGCTTCGTCGCTGTGGAGTTCTGGAGTTGCTACAAACTTCTCTATGCCAGATTCGCCCATCGAATAACTGAAATGGGTGTTTCTAAACTCGCTCTTGAACACGCGCTTTTGCTGTTCCTTGACCCGGCGGCGTACTTCCAGAGCGACATGGACCATCTCTTCCAATTCTTCTTCCGGTACCTCCATCTCAGGGTCAGGATACAGCAGCTTCAGCAACCCACTCACTGTCTTGTTTGCGGCTGTGATATCTCGTCCGCTGAGGGCGCCACCATAGTTCACCCGGCCTTGTAATACAGGAATCCGACTACCGGTACGAAGACGGCTCCAGCATTCCGATAAAAAGTCACTGACCAGACCAAAATGATTCGTAAAGTGCTCATTCGGGTTTAACTTGGGAAAATCCCAGCCTGGCACATAGGCGTGAATACGATCCATGAATGCCGTATCGTCGCGCATCTCGTTGGGTAACGGACTTAGCAGGTGTCCCACGCGCTGTTGGTGCTCCACCTCGACATCAAGGTTTCCGACCATCACGATGCCACCTTCTGCACGTATACTTTCTTTGCCCCGGGAGAATTCACCCGACTCCATGTAACCTTTGAGAATATTTACTCCGTCTTTCTGGTCAAAGGATACACCCGAGATCTCATCAAAACAGACGACATCATACTGGCACACCAGACCGCGTTGACCAGAGGCATTGTTGACGAACATTTTCGCCACGGTCGCTTTGCCACCCGAAATCAAATGGGAATAAGGTGAAATCTGTTGGAACAGGTGACTCTTTCCGGTTCCACGAGGGCCAAGTTCCACCATGTTGTAGTTGCGTTCTACGAAAGGCACCATCCGGACCAAGGCAACGAGCTTGCCACGAGCCGACAGAACCGCTGGCTCCAGACCAATGCTGCGTATCAAGAGGCTCTTCCATTCGTCGGTGGTAAAGTTTTGCCGGCTTTGCTTTAGCGTGTCGAGTACATCTGCCCTGGATAGCTGGATGGCTCTGAGACTATCGATTGCGAAAGGACGGCCACCATTCTCCAGGGCGATTGCTGCATCATATCCCAGTGTTACTTCAGCGTAGAAGCCATCCGTTAGCATCCGGTCATGTTGTTTGACCAGATGGTCATTGATTCGAACATTCTTAATCGCGAGACTGGGTAGTTCCGCGACAAAAGAATCTGTTTTGGCATCCAGTCTGGCACGGACAATATCGATCAGCTTGATCGAACCCTGGTCACGTGATCGTGCTTTAAAAAGCTCTTCCTCGCCTGTTCTTACCGTACGATCGGCGAGTTGGCGTTCGACAATCGTCAATCCTTCTTCAATTTCCTGCTTGTCCGTGCTCGCGCAGTAGCGCCCAAGGAGGAATTCGACCACATAAGTTGGGACAGGATACTGACGGCTGTATTTGCGTACCAGGTCCTTACGAACCAGAAAGCCTTCGAATTCCGCTGCTGCCAGACGGTCTAGTTGATCGAGTTCCATTTTTTAATCAATACCCCCGATGATAGTGGATTGCCTCGCTATTACCTGACCGTCTGCGTCCAATATGACCACTGCGGCTTGCGTACCCTCGAATTCGTCGTTTGCAACAAGGAGACTGGCTGTCCCTTTGTCGTCGAGTGGTCGTTTATTACTGACGCTTGAGTTCGGGTCGTTAACCTTCTCACGCAAATCCACGGACAGTCCGGATTTATCAGCGCTTACCCGGACGCGGCAGCGCAGTCCAGCCCAGGAGACATCGGTTATGCTGGCTGTGGTAACAGCTACAGCGTTTCCAGCCGTAATCCTGATAACGGGAATAAGGCTTTCCTGAAGGCTCAACCCTCCATGTGCGTATTGATTGCCTTCACTAAAGCACGAAATGCCGGGTGCAATGGCTATACGCTCATGGGCATTCCAGTGCCACCGAACTGTCGGAACTGTAACGCTGGATTCACCATCGATCGCTGCACACCGCGACCAGCGTGTTTTAGTGAGGAATTTAGGCAGGTCAACCCTGGGTAGTCCACTGGGTAGCCACAACCAGCCGTGGTCCGTCACGACACGAATTTCATGCCAGCCAGCATCAAACAGTGATTCTATACGCTCTATAAGCAAATCGACCTGTTCTTCAACTCGGCTGGCGAGCTTGCCCTGCAGGGAGTGCCCTAACTTGTCCAACTCGCCATCTTCAGTCCAGCCACGACCCAATGGGTCGCCAGTATCATTTACACTTAAATACTGGTAGCCTTCTGAAGACAGCAACTTGCGGAATCGATCTGTTGTCAAAGGCTGCCCGCCGTTGGCAGTTACAGGTTGGAAAGTTTCACCAGGCGCCAAACCCTTGACTTTTTTTGAGATCGGTGAGACCGCCGACTTTGCTGTCGCAGTCACAGTTGGCAGGCCTGCCCAGCGTGTTGTCAGTGTTACTGTCCTGCCCTTTTTGCTCATGCCTACCATGAGCCGCCGGGAGACATCAAACCTGAGACCATCGGCAAACAGGATCAACCCACCAGTTTCAACTTGTATGTCTTCGAGCCCCTGTCCATCGTGCCCTGGAAGGGGTTCTTTTTCAGCCAGAGATTGCAGGTGTTCGGCGGCCGCCTCCAGCCACGGTCGATAGATAGCATTCAATGCCTTGCTGACGGCCTGGACATCTGCGGTCGATCTCACAGACGACATTGCGAAAAGTGCCGCTGCATCGACCTTCCAGGCACTGTCGACATAAAGATTCGCCATTTCTGCTGTAGATGTACCTCCAAGGTTCGAAGTCGTGTCTGCGACTAGCGATGAGAGATGGCTAAGGGCAAGAGCGAGTGGTGTCTGTTCGAGCTTCGACCAGACCCAGTTACGCCTTGGACCGTGCTCTTTTTCAAGCTCGATTATTCGTTCGCGCGCCTTGGCAGGGGTTGAATTCTCAAGCTCGAGCAGGGACTTGCGCAGATTCGATTCACTTTTCTCATTTACCTGTGGCCAAGAGGAGGGCTCAACAAACAAATCATTAGGCTTTGCCTGACGCAACAGATCAGTGACTCCCTCGTAGAGTGCTGGCGCTTCGGTAAAACGGTCCCACACTGACCTCCAGGCATCTTCCCTTTTACCGAGCATCTCCGCGCCAACAAGCGCACCGTCTGTTTCGGGGTCGAAATGGAGATCCTTTTTACATCGGGTTTTGAATGCGTTCCACCGGCCTTTGTCCCAACTGGACCTCACAGCTGCTGAATCACTCAGCCAGTGAAGCACATCTTTGTCCTGATCCTGGGAAAAGAGCTTGTCGAAATCCTCCGCTTCAAGATGCTTTCCTTTCAGACTTTCCACAGAAGTTGTTGCCAATTCCGACAGGGCGCCAAGCATGGCCTTTCTGGTGGTCGCATCGTGCGCTACATCCAGACCAAGCCCCCCTTCCAGGGAGACAAGGAAAGCTTCAAGAGTCCAGTCCTTTCCGTTTTTCTGTGTCCAGCAGACCCCCCGGAATTGTAGTTCCACTAACGGTTTGAGTTCGTCCGGGCAATCCTGGACAGCCCGGAGTATCTGCCGGCTGACTTTGGGCAGGTAGATAATCGGTGTTAATTCGTTGTCTAGTTCAACATCTGGCAGAGCACGGTCTATCACACTTCTCAGCCAGATCGCAGGACCAGTTTTGTGTTCAGGCTGATACTCGCTAAATGTCAGGAGTTGGGGCAGTAACTTTCGAAGCTGCGGAATGATCGGTTGCCACTGGGCATCGGAGTCTGTCCACAGCACGACATTTGGTTTGACTACATCGTTGGGGTTGTACCTGGCTGCGCTCTCCAGCGAATGAGCCAAGGACTCAATGACTGTGATGTTCTGATAGGCTGGTGCGATGCTCACCGAATAATTACCTTCACTGATGATTCGGACTCTTTGAAACTTACCATCGCATCCACTCAGTCTCCTAATGAATCATCCAGGGTAAATTGGGAGTTTATTTCGATTTGCTTTGGGGCTCTGTGCATAATGAGCTTTAGATGATCATCGGTTGCAATGAAATCCGGCTCTGTTCCGTTGTGCTCTTGCAAGAGAGGGATGATCTTGTTGCGAACACCCATGCCTCGTGAGTCTACATAACCATAGTCTTTCAATACATCAACAATTATTGAGTTCCGCCGTGAACGTTGACCCGCAATCATTTTCTGGATTGTCATTGAGTTCTGCAACGCACCGGGGCTAAGGATTTCCAATCGATTTACATAGGAGACCACTTCGATCTCTTCGGAGCGGGTCCAATCCCGATGAGCGAGTGCATTGAGGAGGGCTTCACGCAGAACCTCCAGCGGATAGTACCAGTGGCGCTCCCGGCGCATGGATTCATCCACTTTGCCGGATTCTTCTGAAACAAAGGGTCGCATCGAGTCGATGATAAGCTCAATCAGTCCCTTCTCAACAATCTCTCGTCTGTTACCTGACTGTTCTATCCAATGTGCTATAAGCGGACCATCAAGCACTTGATCATCCAATGCATCGTATGCTTTTTCATCACCCTTGAATGCCATCCAGCGAATACCCGCATGACGCATCAGCGTTCTTGGTTTATATCCAAACAGCACCAGTCCTGCCATCGTGCATACCGGAGTGTCATTCTCCCGCTCGGTCATGAAACCCAGATCACACAGGCGATCGCCCCATGTTTCATCGGTAGATGGGATAGCTTTGTCTCCAACAATGCTTGTGAGATAGTGTCTGAGCCGTTCAAGACTGAGATCGCGTAGACTACTACCCGATACAGGAAGGAGTTCTGCGTGGAGCATGCCGCCGATCTCGAATAGTCTTGCCTGCTGTTCGCGTGTGGCCACTCTGGACGTACTGCCAAGACGAATATAGATATCTTCCCGTCCGTTGTGGCGTAATACATAAGGTTTAGTCGTGCCCTGGCTGACTGTGATGACTGCAACGCGGTACTGGTCGTCAATCTGGACCTCTTCGTACGATGGAATGAACACGGGATGTACGTAACGGCCGAACACCGTATCCATTACCCATTGTTCGAGATTAGTTCGCTGCTGTATTCCTGTGATCGTTCCGTCATCATCGACTCCAAGCAAAATACGACCACCATTGAAATTGATAAGCGCCACAACTTCTTTCGCTAGCTGTTCGGGACGAAGATCGTCACGCTTGAATTCGACTTTGGAATTCTCGCCGTTTGTAATCAGTTCTAACAACTCGGACTTGGTCATCAGTAGTCGAATCCATATTTCTCTTTGCGTTGCATGAAAGCTACCTTGCCACCCTCCAAGATGCTTACTACCTGATCGCGAACCGCAGGAATGTCTATGGAGCCTTGCGCCTCATTCGGCAATTTAGCACCCCCCTCGGATGCTGAACAGACCCCGACCCACTCTGCATCGCCGAAGACAAGAATATTGGCATTGTGGGTTGCGAACAAAAACTGGCGTTCCGTCTTCGCGGTGCGCAATTCCTTAACGATTCGTTCGGCGATGAATGCATTGTCCAGGTTGTCCTCTGGCTGATCTGTAATTAAGGGGTCTTGATTGTCAAGGAGCAATAAGTTCAGGATAGCAGTGCATTGTTGTCCGGTGGACAGGCGCTCCAGTGTACGATATTGTTCGCCTGTATGAGTAACGTTAAGTTCAAGGCTTACCCGATCTTTGAGATCGATGGCTTCCAATGCATAGAACTGCGTGAGTGTCATCGTCGTCAGCGTGTCTGCAAGACCTGAGGTCAAGCCCCATCCCTTTTGTAAAAGCACCTCCTTTCCTTCCTTAATTGCTGCGCAAAGACCCATGATAGTGAGATCCTGCGCCTTATCCACCCACATGGTTTTCCGTTCTCCAACGTTCGGCAATTCCTGGAGAAAGTCGCGTAAAGGCTGACGCAAGCCATCCGGGACGATCGTAATGCGTAGCTTGCCTGTAAGGCGTTTGTTTAGTTTTTTGATTGCCTTTTGTTTTGCGGCAGTGCGGGTGCTACGGATATCAGAAATCTCACCTAACAGATTACGGTGTACTTGTTCCAATTCGTTAACGAGGGAGTCTATCGTCTGCAGCCGGGTCTTTGCTGGTCTCACCTGCTCAACTTCCCGTAACAGCCGTTGATAAGAACGTCCGACCTCCTTACCATCCTTGCCTGCCACAGCCGGCAGTTTGGCGAACTCTTTCTCGATTTGTTCCTCAGACAACTCCAGAGCTTTAGTCAACTCACCAACGATAACAGTGAGCCCTTTTTCGGCCTCGTCTACAATCTTGTCGATTTCCCCGAGTTTCTGACGCAAGGTGTTATCAAGTTTTTCCAACAACGAGCGCCCACGTTGTAACAACTCAGCATGCGGCAGGTCTTCCAGTGCCTTGTCACTGAGGAAAACCAGGTCAGGTAAAGATTCCTCAAACTGTCGCTGACCACTTCGAGCGCGTTCCACTTCCTCAATGATCCTGGGACCCAATTGCCGTTCCTTTTCCAACAATGGTACTTGTTTAAGCTTCTCCTCCAAGCCTTGTTCCTTAAACTGTCTAACCTGTTCCTCAAGAATCGGTAACTGAGCAATCTGTGTCTCGATCTCGTCTTTCTGCTCCTGTACCTTGTTCAGCCGGTCATTGTTGTCGATTAACTTACGATAAACCGAGTCGAGTTGAGACTGTTGGTTCATACTATCGGGCAGGAAGCGATCCAGCACATGAGTAAGTGCTCTGGGGTTCCTTGCCAGTTCATAGATTTCGTTTTGCCCGAAGAATTCCACCCCAGGTAACAAGTCTCTCCCTGGATGAAGGCTGGATTCATTTCCGTGCTCGTCAATAACCCGGGGTGGCTCCCCGTAACGGCGTATGACCTTGTAGGGTTTCATGTGGTTCGATGCGGAGTGCAGGTTCAAAATGACTCTCCCCCTATCCTTTCCAAGGTTTTCCTTAACAATCTGATCACCTTGCCTGATTGCCTCCGTACCTTTGTGGGGTATGTCAAGTGCGTATCTCAGGCATTCCAAGAGAGTAGACTTCCCGGTACCTCGCCCTCCAATCACTGCATTCAGATGGCTGGAGAAGTTCGCCGTAAGTCCGTCAAAGTATCCCCCTTCGATTTGGACGCTGTCGATGCGGCTGTAAAAACGGTCCTGTATCTGGTCCCCAAGTCTCACCCGCGACTCGGGGTCATGAAATGCCATCAGGAAAGAGGTAAAACTGGGACGTGTCATCTTGATGAATGTGGACGTCCTGGGATTTGTCAAATCCTCAGGTTTGGCGACATCCTTGGCGTTGATCACCGTGATAGGTCGCTCACGTCGATAATGAGGATTCTTGTTCTGGATGATAGTCCTGTATTTGTCAGGTAGGTCTTCGATAGAACCAGGGATTTGCCCGGCTTGCACCAGACCATGATCCTTCCATACATGGACCAATCCACCTCCGTCCTGATTTAATCGGAGCAGACCGTTATTGCCGGTCATATGTGCCGCATACCAGAATCCATCCTGCTCTTTAATGACCTCAGCAATTTTCAGACAACCGAGTTCTGAAGGTGCCACACTCGCATCAGGGTCCATCAAATTCAGTTTACCTAGTACGCGATTAAGCACTTCAGTCGTTGTATCTTCGGCAAACAGGCAGACCATGTGGATCTTCTCTGTGGAACTAATCTCGAACCCGGGGAAAACGACGATTCCTTGTGGCGAAAGGGTATTGCGGATCTGGTCAATTGCCTTCACGCTGCCGTGATCAGCCAAACCAACTACTCTAATGTCTTCCTGAATGCAAATTTTCAGCAGATTTTCCGCATATTCTTCGGCGCTTAACCCATGATCCTGCCCCTGATGATTTGCAAAGTAATCATGCGGATTGACCTGAAGAGCGCACTTCCAGAAACGAGCATGAGTGTATTTAGTATCATTCATTGTTTATCTCCGCCCGTTCCGAGCCGTGCGTTTCTCGATGCTGGTAAAGTGTATTTCATTTATGCGTTCTCCGGTGAATTCGCCGTTTCTCCAGAACCAGGGAAATTGATCTTGTTCCCGGAGAGGTTCCTTACCTCGGTCTTTGTTCCACTTAATATTCGGCTTGGCACGTAGAATTCCTGCGCCTTTCTTCCCACCGGGAATGTCATCAGCCATGAACGGGCGGATGTTGAGGCGCACGCCGTCGTTAATGTCTGGTTCCCAGCCGATAGGCTGTTCCTCAATTGGCTTCCAGCGGACGAAGAGGTCGAAGGGTGGCTCTCCTTCAAGGATGCTAATGAGTCGCTTCTGTAGCTCCAGCGCTGAGACCAGGCGATCTTCCGCACCGCCCTCGACGCGCTTCACGCCATCCTGTTGGCGGGTAATCCAGTCGCCGAGATAGCTGTAGGTGAGGGATTCCAGACATCTGCGACCATTACCATCGCCCTCGGCCAGTTTATGATAATTGACAAGCGCATGAAAGCCATCACGACGTCCATCCCATATGTGCCAGACGAAGGGACGGTGCTTGAACAGCTTGCAGTGCTGATCGAAGAACTGATTACGAAGCCAGTCATCCAGGTTTGAACTACCTGTAGAGGTGAGTTGCCTGGTGAGCACACCATCGTCCCAGAAGTCACCGTAAGCGGCGGCCAGCAGTTGCAGTAAGCGCTCCCCGGCGGGTGGTTCGCCTCGTACTGATGAGATGCAGACAATGCCGTCCTGATCAGCATATTCCAGCAACGAATCGCAGTTGCGCACCCGTTCGCGTTGTTCTTCGGCTAACTCCATGCCCGGGTTGCTTTCTGCTGGCCAGCGGTAACCGAGTAAGCGAGCGATGGCGACCTGAAGCACGGTATCGTCGGTGCGCCGTGGTCCGTGTGCAGTCCGGTTCCCCTTCTTATCCCATACGACAGACGCACAGGGATGTCCGTGGAAGATCCACTGGGTGGGATCATCTGTGTATGGGCGGGGAAGACCATCTGGATATTTTTCCCCAGCCACTTTTGTCCAGTATTCAAGATCGAAGGGTACTTTGACCAGTGTAGCGTTTGTAACTTTAAGTGCTTGATCGATGCGTTTCACCTCTTCGATGTATTCTGGAGAAGAGCAGAAACACCAGATGGCTGAGAGGTGTGACGAAACATGAGGGACAACTGTCGCACCATTCTTGCCAAAAATTTCTCCTGTATACACGGAAATAGGTAGTTTCCGCATCTGAGTTATGCGCAGGCCCGTCTTGCCAAGAATCTGTCTTCCATTCATCACTTTACTAGGGAAGTTGTGTGCGGTTGGGAACCGGGATAGGATTCCTATACCATCTTGCCAGAGAATCCGATCTGTACGTCCACCGTAATGAGTAGTTAGATCTACGTTTTGAATGTACGGTTCCCATCCACCAATAAATCCGTCTTCCCAAAAGTTGCTGACGAATCGCTCCAAATCGCCAGTTGTTAGGCCTTCAATGCTGGAGCAATAATCTCCCAAGCTTTCCAGAATAGCTATTTCTTCCAGTGCCACCCGTGCATCAGGATTCTCCAACTGCTGAACCTGTTCAACGCCTTTGATCTCCATCCTCGACAACCATTTGGCTTTCTCACCGGCAGTGCGGAAATCTGAGACATCCAGGCCGTACATCAGGCTTGATTCATTCCCTTCGCCGAACAGTCCGACCGAATGACTAGCTCGATTCGCGCGGCTCAGAGTGAGCAGGATCGCCTTAACGACTTCTCCACTGATGGTTTCAAAGGCACCCGGCCCCAATCGCGCGAGCAAATTCCAGGTTTCAGTCTTCAGCAGCTTCTCCCGGAGCTTTCGGTAGCTGGTAAGGAAAAGCCAGTTCTGCGGCATCACTAAGCTGGTGGTTCCACCTTCCACACATAGCTTCAGGCAACGCTCCAGAAACACCGTGGCCAGTTCGTTCTTGGCAGCAGGATAATGCTGTTCGCAGAAGGTGCGTAGCTTTTTATCCTGCTTGCCGCGTGCGAGGTAGGGCACGTTGGTGATAACCCAGTGATACTGCCCGGACAAAATACTGGCAGCCCTGGCAAGACCTTGAGCAGCAACCGCTATTTCACGTTGCTCATTGGTGGTCTCCTGATTCAAAGCTTCTGCCAGGAATTTAGAAAGTTCCTGCGGGTGTACAACCTTTGCAGCAATGGACGCAGCAGGATTCAACAAACTGCCCAGTACGGGCGCCTCTCTGAACTCTTCGTGCATCCAGTCCAGTGCAATGCGGAGATTATGATTGCCTGCTGCCAGTTCTTTCCAACGTTCTTTGGAAACTCCCAGCGAAAGCCCGGAACAGGCCAGATTCATTTCTGGCAGCTGACGATAACCCGCTGCTCCCGGATATGTCCATGCAGCAATTGCCAAAGCGAAAGCCGCAAGCTCCACGCAACGGGGGTCCAGTTCCAACCCGTGCAGATTGTCCCGCAATACTGCGTCTACAGCATCATGAGCGGTGAGGTTCTCCAACGCCATACGCATAGGAACAAGCATCAGGAATGTAGCGACCAGGAAATGCCCTGAGCCACAACATGGGTCGAGGATTTTCAATTCGCCCAGGTGCTCCGGCCAGTCGTCAAAGGCGCCGGCAGCGAGCTGCCAGTGTCCTCGTTCCAATTTGGTTGGACTGCGCTTTATGTTGGCTGTGCAGGACTGGCTAGCAGTTGATGGTCCACCACCAACCTGGACGTGCACATTTTCATCGGGATTTGTGCACTCTCCCCCAGAACTTGGTCCTATGCGCTCCACGACGTCATTGCTTCGAACAAAGCGCAAGAAATCGAGCGGTATGCCGGGAGAGGATGCTTGTCGTCGCAGATCGTCTTCTGTGGTTGCCTCTTTCAGGTCGGAGTCGCTCAAACGTCGCACTGCCCACCAGGCGCCAAGGGCATTGTCGAGAAGAAACTGCACCATATAAGGCTCGGTAAAGAGCTGGGTTACCGCTGGCAACTCATCCGCTCCAATTTTGACCTCGGAACGATTGACCTCGGTCTTCCTGGTGGATTGCCAGAACTGGTAGACCCAGCCGAGGGAATCCGACGCAGTGAACACCCCCGCAGGTATCCCTTCCAACATACTCTCAAGCTTCAACCGGTGTTCCCGCGCAAATTTGACCTTGAAGGCGGGGTGATCGGGCCGGAAAACCTGGGGCAGCATCCCATGGGCGAAATGTGCGGCCAGCGACCATTTATCAATACCTTCCTCTTTAGCTAGCTCCTCACACTCTTCAAGTGAAATGGCGATACCCATCTTTGATTCAATGAGTAGATGGTTCTCGGCAAGGAAGCGTGCGAACAGCATGCCGTGCCAGTGCTCATAGGCGCATTCGTGTACCAGATGTTCAATGGCCTGACGCCCTGAGCCCGCATCGCGCTGGTCACCGAGCTGGCGGGCATGGGCGCGCAACTTATTGCGCAGTGCCCTCAGTTCGGGTGTCATGTGTGGGTATGGCTCGTGATTGTGGACGGCGAGTGCCTCAAGCGCCGCACGAGCAGCGGTCTCTGCCACATCCCGGGCACCCGAGACTGTACGCTCAAGTTGCTTTCGCAGATCGGTTGGCAATACGTTCATTACGTAACTGTCCAACAGTGGTAGCTATGACTCAGCCTGGACATATACATTTTGCCGTAGAAATTTGATCCATTGGTCGTGCCTTTTCGCTTACTGACATAAAATTCCTGTTTTCTCTGATTTCGTTCATGTCCAGCATGGATATAAAAAAAGGAATAAAGGCAGTAAAAAAATAAGCATGGCAAACTATTATCTTTAACCAACTGCATCAAGTCGTGACTAATATTCTTCGTCAAGTTGTGCTTAATCTTCATTATCCAGTTGGTTTGTTTGTTCTCGTCAACTGACAGACTGGATTTTTCCATTCCGAGGAATTTAAAAGGTAATTTTTTCTCTAACTCGATCAATATGAGTTCCTTTTTTGATTACTTTTGATGGTAAAAAATTGCCCACAGAGTTCAGGCTACCACTATCGGTCCTTGCCGGACCTGCTCAAGCAGTTCCTGCTCTGTCTTTGCAGTCCAGACCCTGACCTCTTCCGCCGTGTGCAGTGTGGCGCTGGCAAGTTTGACGTGTTGTGTCTTTGGCTCGACCAACTTGTCAGCCTGAATCCTTGCATCCTTGAACATCTGTGACAGGGCAGCTGTGCGGGTCTTCCATCCGTCCAGGGGGATGTGTTCGACGGATTCCCATACTTCCTGCGCTGTGCCAGTGGCGCCCCTGGAGACCCTTTCGATTTGCAATACATTGAAGATTCGATCACGGTCTGCTTGTGAGATTTTCTGCCAGTTCTGGGCCGCCTCCAGTTGCTGTGACTCCTGATCATAGATGTCGGAGAAGCGTTGTTCGGCTGTCACCAGTTCAGTACGCAGCGCATCCACTAACACCTTGACTAGATCCGGCACAGGGTCCGTCACAACCAGCAAACTGCGGTTGGCTTCGATAGCTTCGATCTGCGGCTGTACCTTGTTCGCCACACTCAGTCCTTGGGCATGACGTGCCAGGGATCGCAGGCGATTGAATGAAGGAAGGCGCTGATCAGCTAATTTATGCGCCTTTGTCCAGTCTTTGATATTTTCAAAGAGTTTGTCTTGACAATTCAGGATGCCGACTAACAACTCATTACCAACAAGGGATTGAAGATCTTTTAGATGGTGGGTATCAGGGAATTCCGGTAGCGGTGCTTCACCGCCAGCGCTTTGGGCCAGTTCTCCCAACTTGTTCAGGAACACACCAGCGGCCTCTGCCTCTTCGTTTGGATTGCATTCAACCTTGGCTGCCTGGAACAGCTTGCGTAGTGTTATGCGTTGACGTGTATCAATGGTAGCACTCTCGATCCGGAAATCGGTCATAGACATCTTCGTCTGGTCAAGCTGTTCCGGTTTGAGTGGTGTACCGTTGATTGTTGCCCGCAGATGTCCGGTTCTGAACAGGCTGATCAGTGCAGCATCAATGGCATCGCGCGACCAGCCGAAGGGTGGGTCCGAGAAATGTGAGCGTACTTCTTTACCTTTCCTCCCGGGACCCACAAATAACAGCACCGCTGAGCAGACAGGGTGTTCCTCGGTCTTGCCGCTGTAATCCAGCACCTCCAGGGGGTGATCGGCACCTTTACGAGCGCGTTCAATCACCCTTGACCAACGGTGGTCATCGGCATCTCTGAAGTCGTAGAAGAGCCGGTCGAGAGAAGCTTCGGCTGCTGCCCTGACCTTGTCTGCCAAAGTATTTTCCAGCCGTTCGTTGCCACCACCCTGGTATACCCTCGCCGCATCGATAACTTCAGCCACCAGACTTCGTTGGTTGTTGGTGGCTTCAGTCTGTCTTGTCTCCATGCCTTGACGAGCTTCTATACCTTCCGGTGTTGAGGGTACACCTTTATATTCGAGCGTTTCCCTTGCTGCACTCTCGGTGATGATGTAACGGGCTAGCGCATCGGCCCTGGTTTTCGGAACGAACACATGGATGACCGGGCTGTCAGACCCTGAAGCGCGTGCATCACCGATAACGCTCCTTTCTTCCGCACCCCATCCATCACGTATCCAAACGGAAATCGCATGGGCGCTGTCATGTGGTGGTTCTGAACCAAAGTGTAATGAAATTTTTCTTGGCTCTTTACACTTGCCATGCAGCAGTTTCACTGTCTCAATAGTAGTTTGAACTGCTGCCCCTAACAGTCGAGTACGACTGCTGCTCATGCGTGCAGGATCATTGGTGAGTCTGTTCTGCCGGATACGAAACTCCGCTTCCCATTCGCTGCTTTCCCGAGTTTGCAGGCTGTATTCGTCGTCGAGCTTCATCAACGTACCGGTAGCGACCATTTCGTTCAGCAGTGTCGGGAGTTGACCTCGTAGTGTAGCGCCATCATTAGCCAGGTTTTTCACCAGTAAATCAGCTAGAGTTTCCGTAGTAGCTTGAACCCCAATGTCCAATCCTGCTTCCCGCGGTAGTTTGCGGATCAGAAATATCAATGCACACAAACGGTATTTCAGCTGACCTGCCGGCGTTCCATCGTCCTGCTCTGCAATGGTCTCGTTAACCTCCCGCAGCAGTACTCCCGACCGTAGCAGGTTGGCGGAGATCTCACCAAACAGAAAATCTGCTGGTACCACTGTGCCAACCGGTTCTTCAGCAGTGTGCCGGATAGCATCGTATACAATCCGCAATTGTGTGCGGAGTTGACCTGCCGTCCCTGCACGGTCCACCGCACGCAGTGTATGCTCCCAGAATCTTCGTCGCACTGGCAGTAGCGGATAGTCCTCAACCTGGATCGATTTGTCTTCACTACGGGGACCAATCCTGGTGCCAATCAGGTGGCGGTCGACTTCGCCAGCGTTGCCTTCCAACATCGATTTTATGTTGTTAACACGATCAGGTCTCTTCGCCAGCACAACGCGCCGCGTAACTGTTTCGACATCGGTGTCCGACAGTTCCACGTTGATAATAAATCGGCCCTGCAGGCGCTGCAGAGCCGGTGTCCCCGACAATGCCGTTTGTCCGGTACCAAGAAATAGCACACTGTCACCGAAGCGCTTGCTGCAAGTCTGAACGACCTCCTGCACAACATATGACCGGCGAGCGTCATCGCCAATATACTGTTGCACTTCGTCCAGGATAATGACTGTACAGGGCATTCCACCGTCGGGAGCAAGGGTTTCCTGAAGTGCGTCAACAAAGGTATCTGTCGTGATGTCCTTAGGTTTTGAAAACTGCTCACGGATAGTGGCTCTGGCTTCCTTTTCGTTAATGGCAAAGTCAGAATCGGCCGCAAGCAACGCCTTGGCTATTAGCGGGCTGACATACATGTCGTTCAATTCACTACGGAAATTCCGGTCATGAGCCTCAACAGCAGCACAAACCTGATCGTATATGTTGTTTTTCTTAAGCCAGAGGCAGAAGCGCGCCTGAGGGTAACTTTCGGGCAGGTCTGCAGACTTGAACACGATTCCAAGTAGCGCAAGTAGTACGCTGTCGCCGGCGCCACCACCTAGAGTTCCAGCTGCGGCGTGAACACCATGTCCACGTTTTCCGAGTGTGGTAATTTCCTTTAGCAGATCCTTCACATCATCGGGTAGCCGCGCGAGACCCCGTGCACTGGCTCCGTCCTCAGGAAAAGTGTAATCAGACCAGAGGAAGCGCAGCATTTTCGCCAGATGAGATTTGCCGGAGCCGAAGAACCCGCTCACCCAGGCGGCTGGTTGTTCAGGTTGACCCTGATTGCTTATATACGATTCCAGGATGCGAACCAGGCCACGCCGGTATTCACCTTCGCATACGAAATGTCCGAGTTCAAAACGGAGAGTACGGCGCTCGTCTTCGGTAAGGGCGTCACTCATGGTTGCGACGCCGTTGTTCAGAAGGGTGACTTCGGCAGGGTCTCTCTGGTAAATATCCCGGTTTTTCATGCCTCGTAAACTCCCTGATCTTCTTGCAAGGTGATTGGGATCGCAAGGTAGTTCCAGCCGTCCCGAGCATCCAGCAATCGGTAGTTGCTGTCCTCATATTCACCGGGAAAGAACACCACCACGCGACCTCTGATATCCTGCTCAATCTTCTTCATAAGTTCCGATACTCGAACAAATCCAAACAGTGAAGCGATCCCGAAGACACCAACCACAGAATTGTCATCCGCATTGGACGCTGTCAATACCTGCCTGACATGTCCAGCTACGTGCTCCAGAAAATCGTCTTCAAGTTTGAGTTCAAGGTCCTCCGGCGACTCAAAATAGCTGTCACGATATTCGGTACATGCCATCCATTTTGAAAATACTCTGGTCAAATCACATTCGAGCCATGTGTGCTCTGCCTGTTTTGTAGCCATCGCGAAATTATCTATTCGCGCCCGTAGCCGTCGTTCATCAACTTTGTCGTAGACGATAAAGATAGCTCGCTGTGCACCAGACAGGTCCTTCTGCCATGGCAAACCGATATAGCGCTTGTAGCGTTCAGCCAACCTGTCGATACGTCCCATGAATCAACTCCCTTTCCTTTTCAGTCATCAGTGACGGAAACGATATATCAATTATCAAACCAGACTGTTTGAGATTTAGCAGTCCCAGCCGCTTGGCATCAATGGCAACATCAAGCAGATCGTCTGGGTCAGTATCCAGGATCGCAGCCCAGGGTGTCTCAAACAACAGATGTCCTCGGTGGCCTGTTGCAAATCCCAGTAGCAACGCAAAAGTGGTTGTTGCAGGAGTAGCCTTAACCCTCTGCCTTGTCTTCCGCCCCCTCCCTCGAAAGTGGCCGGACTGTGTCCACGAAGAAGATGCATTGCGCACGACTTTGTCGAATGTGGCATCGTTTAAGCGAACAGCAATCGTTTCCGAAAGTGCGTCTTCCATCGACTGCCGAATAAATTCGCGCTCAAAACGAGTTTGGATAACAGATTTTGCGGTAGCCCTTAGCAATGGGTCCCGAGCGAGAGCCAGCAATAGTCCCAGCAGTGGGCGACTGCTCTCGTGTATTCCCCACAAGTACCGCATAACCCTGAACAAAATCAATCTGGCATCTAGACCATAGAGTTCAGACAGGTTTTGGAAAGAATGTTTGCGGTTTGCCGATGTCCGTTTACCCAGACAGTTGCCTTCAAGGCATGCATCGGCATAGTCCTTGCGGCTTGCTGTATCAGGAACCGAATCCAGAAGCATAGATAACTCTTCGAGCATAATTGTTCTGCTGGAGTGTGTTCCCCGTTTACCCGAACGGAAGCCCCAGGCTAAGGGCTGGTTGTCTATAACCCTATTAATACCCGTTTCAAAGTTAATAGTGGTCATTGCTGTCATGGGGGCGTAGTTTAACAGGTATAATTAATGTGTCAAATTTAACCGGCAAGTTAGCCGGTGAAATATTTACCAATATTCTTATGCCCACATAAATATCTGCCAGCTGTGCCCAATATTGTCCGAGTTTAGGACTTGGCTGTTTGCGATTTTGGCAGACCGGCTCCAATGATGTCTCTTACTATTTGAGAACTTTACGGACTGTAATAGGCGACACTGCCATAGTATATTTACGATAACTAAGCACGCCCCGCTACCTGCGCTTCGCCTGTTTACTCGCGGATACCGACGTACGGCTCGTTGTGGAGGTGGTGGTTAGTCTTGTCCCTACTGTCGGACTTTCACCGACTACCCTTCACCAGTTAGACTGGCGCACGCCAGCTCGGCGCTCCGACATTATGCTTACGCAAACTAACACCCTAAAGCCATCTGCTGTTTGTCGGTCTTCGTGTGTGATGAAAACCGGTTACTTGGTTTTGGAAGTCATCCCGGAAGATAAATCGGGCCAGGCTATTTTCAGGTATTGATACATGGACCAGATAGTGAGAATTGCAGCACCGTAGAGTAGAACATATCCCAGAATGACCGTGGGTTTGTCCATACCGGGGCCACTCGCCAGCAGGATGATAATGGCAATCATCTGGATAGTGGTTTTGACCTGGGCCAGATAGGAAACGGCAACACTCCGGGTACTGTATTGGGCCATCCATTCGCGCAGTGCCGAGGCAACAATTTCCCGACAGACAATTACGATAGCAGGTACTGCCAGAATGGCACTGGCATGCACTTCAACCAGTAACACCAGAGCCACTGCCACAATCAATTTATCAGCAACAGGGTCCAGAAATGCGCCGAATGTGGTTGTTTGACCCAGTTTCCTGGCAAGATAACCATCGAGCCAATCAGTAACTGCGGCTATGCTGAAGACCAGGGCAGATGCAATATACCGCCATTCCAGAGGCAGTAAATAAAACACGATTACCAGTACTGGTATCATGACGATTCGCAGGCTGGTCAACAGGTTAGGCATGCCAAAGTTAAACTTCATACTGTTTCGGTCTCCATGAGACTGTCTGATTAAGCAATTTTATTTCTGCAATTGCTACCCACTGTGCAAGGTAGCATAAATCTGCTCTGCCAGTATGCTGCTGATACCTTCAACCCTGGCCAATTCCTCAATACTGGCGCTTTCCACCTGACTGCTGCCACCAAAATACCGCAGTAAAGCTCTGCGTCGTTTTGGTCCTACACCGTCAATTCCATCCAGAATGGATGTTTTGCGTTTTTTCCCACGTCTGTTGCGATGCGCTGTAATGGCAAATCGATGACTCTCATCACGAATGTGCTGTATCAGATGCAATGCCGGATTGTCCGGTGCAAGATCAACTTCAGGTCCTCCGGAAACGAAAAGACTTTCAAGTCCTGCTTTTCGGGTAGTACCTTTTGCCACACCGACCATGGTAACGCCAACAATCTGCAATTCCTCGAGGATGCGTTCCGCCTCGTGCAACTGACCTTTACCACCGTCTACAAACAGTATATCCGGAATCCGCCCTTCCCCCTTCTTGATTCTTGTGTATCGTCTATGCAGTGCCTGGGACATCGCGGCATAATCATCTCCCGGCGTGATTCCCTCGATATTGAATCGTCTGTAGTCGGATTTCACAGGACCGGACCGGTCGAAAACAACACAGGATGCCACTGTCGCCTCGCCTGCACTATGGCTGATATCAAAACATTCCAGACGTTCGGGTGCTGCATCGAGTCCCAGGGTGTCCTGCAACGCATCAAAACGTTGTTGAATGTTATTTCGATTAGACATGTGTGATCCCAGCGACTGTTCCGCATTGGTTACTGCCAGATCAATCCAGCGTTTCTTGTGTCTTCGTACCGAATCGGACAATAGAACTTTTCGGCCACTGAATTCTGTCAATACACTCTCAAGCAGTGCCTTGTCTTCCAGGGTGGCATTGACGATGATCTCCCTGGGAACTTCCCGACTCCCCCTCCGTGTGAGGTAGAATTGCGGAATAAAAGCGGCAAGTATTCCACTTTCATCGATATCCAGTTTCGTGTGTGGGAAATACGTCTTGTTACCCAGAATTCTGCCACCACGAATATACATCACCAGAACACAGACGCATCCTGGTCTGCGTACCGCGACCATGACATCGACATCAGCGTTTTTACCAATAACGTATTGTTGCTCCTGGATTTGACGCAGATGAGATATCTGGTCCCGGTAATGAGCCGCTCGTTCAAATGCCAGTTCCTCCGCTGCCTGTTCCATCCTGTTTGCAAAATCGTCAAGAATCTCCCGGCTCTTACCTTCAAGAAACATTGTGGCGTGTTTGACATCGTCAGCATATTCCTCTTCGCTGACGAGGCCACAGCAGGGACCGGAACATCGTTTTATCTGGTATTGCAGACAGGGTCTAGTACGGTTTTTGAAAAATGAATTCTCACACTGTCTGACACGAAATACCTTTTGCAGAATATTCAGACTGTCACGTACTGAATGGGCGCTTGGGAATGGCCCGAAATACCGTCCCTGTCCACTCTGCGCTCCCCTGTGGAATGCCAATCCTGGATACTTTTCTTCACTGGAGAGGTAAATGAAGGGGTAGGATTTATCATCCCGGAATACGATATTGTACGGTGGCCTGTATTCCTTGATCAGTGATTGTTCAAGTAATAATGCTTCGGTTTCACTGGCGGTGACTGTAATTTCCATGTTCCGGATATGGCTGACCAGGGAAAGAGTCTTTGCATCCAGCGCCGAAGAACGGAAATAGCTGGATACGCGATTTTTCAGGTTTCTGGCTTTACCGATGTATATTACTGCACCATTCTCATCAATCATGCGATATACACCAGGCAAGGTGGTCAGACTCTTGAGGAATGATCCTGCGTCAAATCCCGACACTTGCGACTCCCTGTTCAGGGTTGATAGGTCGGGAGTTGCTGTTATCAGGGAAACAGCCATTTGCTGGATAGCTGCCGGGTATTCGTTCGTGAGACATTCCGGCAAGTTGTGCCGCTCTGCTGATCGCATTTTCCAGCATATACACGGTCAATCGGCCAGTCTGCGTGTTATATCTGCTGCAATGATATGAATCAACCAGGCTTGCTCCAGACAAAGTGTAATATCTGCCATGGCCAAAGGGATGTTTGGCCAGTGTAAGGGACATGGCTTTTAAAATCGCATCGTGGGCAATTCTCCCCAGAGCCAGGAATACTGCATTCGGCTTTTCTTTATGCCTGTTAATCTCCGGGATCAGATACCTCTGGCAGTTTGTGATCTCCCTGTTTTCAGGTTTGTTTTTTACAGGGAGACATTTAACTGCATTGGTAATAATGACTCGATCCACCAGCGACAGTTTATCCAGCGTCTGGAACAAGAGATCTCCAGAGGCATCACCTGTGAATGGAATTCCGGTGCGATTGGCGCCGTGTCTTCCAGGCGCCAGACCTACGATCATCAATGGAGAATTGTGATTACCAGAAGCTGGAACCGGTTTATTCCAATAATTCGGATATTCAAGTCTT
>JAPOOX010000325.1 GCA_026713185.1 Gammaproteobacteria bacterium | reverse complement strand
TCGGCCGCATGCAGCACAATCTGTGCGCGCCACGCGAGTGCTTGCGGGGTATTGTGTGCCGACACCCATGACTCCAACACGTCACGGTCTTCATCCGAGAGTACCAGCCGTTCGGCAGCATGGTTCATAACGAATCACCACCTGAAAGAAGACTGATACCATCTTACTTGCATGCGAATGAAATAGAAAGTTATATTAGACACACTACAGTAGTACTAATCAACGGGCTTATCATGAACGGTGTCACCGGAACTCCACGCGCAGAAGCAGCGGAAGAGCTTGGCTTTTTATCTGCCATCGAGCTGGCAGGTAAGCTGCGCAGGAAAGAAGTTGGTGCCGAAGAGCTGGCACGGTATTTCATCGGGCGTATCGAGCGGTATGACGACAAAGTCAATGCGGTCGTGGTACGCGACTTCGAACGGGCACTTGCCGCGGCCAAAGAGGCCGACAAGACGCTCGCCCGCGGTCGGAAGCTAGGGCCGCTGCATGGCCTGCCGATGACAATCAAAGAGTCCTACGATATTGCCGGTTTGCCATCTAGCTGGGGTGTCCCCGATGCAGCACAGGAGATCGCCCAGGTCGATTCAGCGGTCGTCGAAGGGTTCAAGAATGCGGGCGCAGTCTTTCTTGGCAAAACGAACGTGCCGTATATGCTTGGTGACTTCCAGAGCTACAACGACGTTTATGGCACCACTAATAACCCGTGGGACTTGCAGCGTACACCAGGAGGCTCATCGGGTGGATCAGCAGCAGCATTGGCTGCTGGATTGACAGGGCTCGAGAGTGGTTCTGACATAGGCGGCTCAATCCGTAATCCGGCGCACTGCTGTGGTGTGTATGGCCACAAACCAACGTGGGGGATTGTCCCTACCCTTGGGCACGAGCCGCCGGGGCAGCCCCAGACACCTCAGTATCAAGAGGACCTTTCTGTCGTCGGTCCGATGGCGCGTAGTCCCGAGGATCTGGCGGTGTCCCTGGACATTCTGGGCGGTCCGAACCAATTCAACGCGGCTGGATGGCGGTTGGCGCTGCCGCCGTCACGCATGAACTCGTTGAAAGGGTTGCGTGTTGCGGTCTGGCCTGACGATCCCGTTGCACCGGTAGACAGCGAATTCGCGGCGCGCGTAGAAGCCATCGGCAATATACTCGAAAAAGCAGGTGCCAGGGTTTCAGCAACTGCGCGACCTGCGTTTGACGCCAAAGCGGTGGATGATACCTACTTAGGTATATTGAACGGTATTACGAGTGACCCCGCGGCGGGGTTTACGTTCTATGAGTACGAGGCACTGCATGAGCAGCGTGGCTTCTTTCGCGCGCAGTGGCAACAGTTCTTCCGTGACTGGGACGTACTTGTTACACCGACGACGGCAACACCGGCTTTTAAACAGGATCAGAGCGATATCAACGCGCGGACGCTGACCGTCAACGGTTCAGTTCAACCGTACTTTCAGCAGATGTTCTGGGCAGGGCTTGCGACACTCTGCTACTTGCCGAGCACGGTCTTCCCGACTGGCCCGTCTTCCTCAGGGTTACCGATTGGATTACAGGCCATCGGTGCGGAGTTTGACGATCGCACGACCATTGAGTTTGCCCGGTTGATGGCTAGAGAGATCGGCGGTTATCAGCCGCCCGGCGGTTATGCTTGATCGTACGTGGATGTGCAGACAGCGGACCTCACGGAGATTCGGGAACGAGGAGGCGGGACGGAAACCAATTCCTATCACTGCACGGTGGCCAGGGTTGTCGGCGAGTTTGATGCGGACTGATGATGTACCGGATTGTTCGTGCTTTATTACGGGTCTTCTGCGTGGGCAGTGCTTACGCGGACGTGCGTGCGGAATATGATCCAGAAAAGGGCAGCCCATATGACAGTAGGTGTACTGGAAAAGAACCCCGTCTTCTGGTTCTACGGCTCAGCTTCCGCTTCCTACGGTATCATGAGCAACGCTGTCAGCTTCCTGCTGCTGATCTATGCCAACCAGGTACTGGGTGTACCCGGTTACCTTGCCTCCTGGGCACTTGCCATTGCCATGCTCTGGGACGCGTCATCCGATCTGCTGCTTGGACACTGGTCTGACAAAACCAACAGTCGACTCGGTCGACGTCATCCCTTCATGTACGCCGCCTTTATCCTGCTGCCGCTCACCTTCTATGGTTTGTTCAACCCGTTCATCGAACTGAACGACGGCAATACATTTATTTACATCCTGGTGATGGCGATCCTGATCCGCACGGGCACGACATTGTTCGAAGTACCATCGACTGCGTTGCTGCCGGACCTTGAGATGGACTATGACCGGCGCAACAAATGGCTCGCCCTGCGCTATGCCTTCCAGTGGTACGGCGGTAATGGTCTCCACACCATTAACTTCTTGTTCTGGGTTGGTGCTTACGGCGTTACGGTCAGTACCGGCTACGAGATCTACGGTACTGTCGGTGCGCTCGTGATCGCGACGGTGATCCTCGTATCTGCGCTCGGTACCCAGAACGTTGCCGCTGCATTGCCCGGACCAAAAGAATCGTTCCGCTTCAGCAAAATCTCCTACGAGGTCAAGCAGATTTTCGAGTCAGTGAAGAACAGGAACTTTGCCGCGCTGTTTTTCTACGGCCTTGCCATTGGTGTGGCAAGTGGCCTGGGTATGGCGTTGTACCTTTACAACACGACCTATTTCTTTGCCTTCAGCGGGAAGCAGATTGCCGTCACCGGCATCGGCGTCCTGGTTTCGCCCCTGATTGCCTACTGGGCAGCACCATTCATGGGGCAACGAATGGGCAAGAAGCAGGCAGCCATCGCAGCTATCCTAATGAATATTTCGCTTTATCCCATCCCCTACATCCTGGTCTTGATGGGATACTGGCCTGAGCTGGGCAGCTGGTTGTCTCTTTACATGTATACCGGTTTCCTCGTCGCCGTGGTGATCTGCGACATCATTGGCGCTGTGCTGCTGGATTCGATGATGGCGGATGTCGTGGAAGACAGCGAAATCACAACGACCCGCCGATCAGAGGGTTTGTTCTATGCTGCACGTGGTTTCGCAGGCAAAGCAATTTCTGCGGGTGGCATTGTCTTTGCTGGCACAATTGTCTCGCTGGTGGGGCTCGATGGCATCAAGGGTGTTGACCAGGTGACGATGGAAATCCGCCAGGACCTGGCGTCGTTCTTCCTGCCGCTCTACTGCGGTCTCTTCCTACTGGGGCTCTGGGTGGTATCGACCTATCGAATTCGCAGGGAAGATCATTCCGCGAACCTTGCTACGCTAGAAGAGCGTAGGCTCCACTAGAAGAAATATCGGCAGATTACCATCGAATTGGCAGGAGGAAATAATGGTAAGTAAAAAAACGCAGGAACTCGTCCAGGCGGACAAAGAGCACCACGTCCACCCCTTCTGGCCGGTTGGAGGCGAAGTCGAAATTGTTTTCGAGAAAGGCCATGGCATCTATCTGGTAGACACTGAGGGCAAAGAATATATCGACTTTGCTTCTCAGCTGGTCTGCTGCAATCTGGGACATCACTGTCAGGAGGTTATTGATGCAATAACAGCGGCGCTTGACAAGCTTGACTACGCGACGAGTTTCTTCGGAAACACGAACGTATATGCAGTTGAGCTGAGTCAGAAGTTGGCCGAAATTACGCCAGGGGGGTTGAGATATTTCTATTACACTTGCGGCGGCTCAGAATCCGTAGACACCGCGCTCAAACTCGCCCGTGGCTATTGGAATCTCAAGGGGCAAACCGGCAAGTACAAGATTATCAGTCTGTACGATTCTTATCACGGGCTGGCCGGTAACTCTATCAATGCTACCGGTGCCAATGGCGACTTTTATCAGGCGCCATTCGGGCCGGCACTGTCGCCCGGTTATTTGAAGGTTCCCAGCTACAATGGCTATCGGTCTATGTTCGGTGATGCTCCCGACAGCGCCACGTGGAGCGCCCGTTTTAGGGAGCAAGCCACCCAAAACGGGGGCGCAACAAGCATTGCGGCCGTTATAGCCGAGCCGATTTTCGGTACTGCCGGTGGCCATGTCGAGCCTCCAGCCGAGTGGTGGGCGATGGTGTCCGATATATGCAAAAAGCACAACATACTGTTGATCGTCGATGAGGTGATGTCCGGCTTCTGCCGTACCGGCAAGATGTTTGCTTCTGAGCATTGGAATCTCAAACCGGACATAATGACCATGGCCAAAGGAATCACCGCTGCTGCTATACCTTTTGGCGGCGTCGCTTTCAGTGACGAAGTCTATTCAGCCTTTGAAGGTAAAACGTTCACACACGGCTTCACCTACACGGCCCATCCTGTTTCCTGTGCGGCGGCTATCGCCACCATCGACTATTACCTGGACAACAAGGTTGCTGAAAATGCCGACAGCGTAGGCAAACACATCGAGAAACACCTGGAGACCGAATTCCTTCCGATGCAATGGGTGAGTCAAGTTGGGGGGCGTGGTCTTTTTCAGGCAATCGAATTGGTGACCGACAAGAAAGCCAAGACGCCGATTTCCCCGGAACAGAGTAGATTCTTGAGGAAAAAGCTCCTCGAGAAAGGCCTATGGACCCGCTTTGGAGGAGCGAAAGGTAACCGGCTGGACATTTGTCCACCCTGCACGATAACCGTGGAAGAAGCCGAAAACGCTCTGGACATTGTTAAGGCGGTATTGACGGAATTCAATCCATCGGAAATATAGTGTCACTTTAGATATCGCCACCCCCATATTGTGATCGCTGCGGTTAGGACGAATAAACACGCTTTTACTTCGGTCAGAAAAGTATCGTCATCCTTGGATGTGCCCGTATCCCCCATCCGATTACTTCAGACATGAGTTGAGCGATCGAATTTCGGCGGTTTGTCTCTAGAATCCAGACTCCGACCGAGCGCGACCGTCACCGATGTGTCGTCGATGTGCTGGAATTCAGAATAGTGTCATTGATTGGTCGGTCGGATCTAACGGCGGTGAGCGGTTCTGTGGGTCCTGAGGTTGATCCAGGCCCAGGTGCTTCAGAATCTTTTGGATGACATCAGGACGGTGCGACGCCTCGCTCCTCTATAGATGCGATGATCCGAACCCGGCCACCACACTTTTCACATTTCTCTATCCGAAGGCGGCCCCATCAATACCGAACACTCGCTTGAGCCGCTGCGCCCAAGTCATTGAATAGGACTTCGGTTTTGGGTTTTCTTGTTCTTCGACCGGTTTCTTTGGAACAACATATTCACGCAGTTTGCTGTTAGGCGGGAGGCCGCCCCGAGAAATACGCCGTGGAATCTGGACTGGGCGTCCCCTTCAATTCACCCGAGGTCTGGGCACTAGCGCAGCCAGGCGCCCCATGAAGACTCGGCGTCCCCTTCCATTGGACTGAGCGCTACATGTGACTGCGCGTCCCCGTAGTTCCGTCATCGTACGGCGTCTTCAGAGCGATGACGACGTTTCCGTTGTTGGCCAGGGACAATCGTCTTTCCGCAATCGCAGGCCTAGTGATATACCGACATAAGCGTTCGAGTTTCTTTCTTTGATGCAACTTGCAGGCGACCGATGCGTCGGACCGTCCGTCATGCAGAGAACACCAGGGGGCTGCCTTCGGATTGCTTGCTTACTAGGTCGCCACCTTTGTGCGGCTCAGATCTGACAGGAACTGTCTGAAGTGTCAGCGATTTCGGCGGGGGCGCCCAGCCCGGCATTGGGACCGAATGCCAGGCGATAGGTAATAGACGCACCGACGATAGCATCCATGTCATCGTCCTCGTCCTGTATGAGTTTTTTGTGTAGTTTTTAAGGAAGAAGGCCAATTCTAAAGAAAATATGGCAGTGCGATGTTGATTGCTTTTATGTCAGCTTAGTTCTACTTCAGAAAATGGTATATTTGGTAAAATTGGTTGTCCTGGATGACTATAATGTTCACAAAAGAGATCTTTATTTGCTACAAGCCATTGATAAAGGGTTTGGCGATAGTCGTTTAATATTTCAGAATAACGAGACTCTTTAGCTAAGTTGACTTGTTCATATGGGTCTTTTTTAAGATCAAATACTTGTTCACGATTTTGACCATACGAATAAACAGCATACTTATACTGATCTTTAATTAATGCACGTCCAGTTATTCCATAACTCTGATCTACAAATTGTGATTGGATTACAAGTTGATTTCTCCAATTATCAGGATATTCATTCAATAAAAATGGAGCAAGGCTTTTTCCTGATAGTCCATCAGGGGCAGGAATATTTGCAAAATCACACAATGTGGGCATCAGATCCAATCCTGTTGAAACTAAATTGTCATTGATACGTCCTGGTTTTTGGGCCTGAGGTGTTTTAATAATGAAAGGAACTTTAATCGATTCTTCATAGAGCACCATTTTATTTGATAATTCATGAGATCCTGCCATTTCCCCATGATCACTGGTGAAGACAACAATTGTATTTTCTTCTAGGTTTAATGTTTTTAGAGAGGTCAATATCTGCCCAATTTGTTGATCTACCTTTTCAATAAGACGAAAATAGCCATATCGGTAAAACCTCCAATCCTCCTCACTCAACGCTAATCGTCTTTGAATTATTGGATTATTGCTAGCCCATAATGTGACCATTTCTGGTTCAAAAGGACCTGATTTAAAATTTGGAGGTAGATTGGGCCATTCATTTTGGGGGGCAGAGTCAATTGCTCCCCAGGGCAGAGGATCGCTTCGTCCATGCTCACAGATATTATGGGGGTTATCAAAACATGCCACTAACAAAAAAGGATTGTTACGTGGTTTCTCTAAAAATTCATGGCAAGCCCCCGGTAAACGGAGGTCATCAAATCCGCATATTTTTTCAAATCCATGCTCTTCGGTTATCGACAACTCAGGGACATGCCACTTCCCCCCATAAGCACAACTGTATCCAGCTTGCTTGAATAGGTTTCCTAGTTCTAAAAACCGAAAATTTGGATTGATTTTGCGTCCGTTTCCCATCGTATCAATTTCATGTGGCATTCGTCCTGTGAACATACTGGCTCTTGAGGGAGTACATAGAGGGTTTGTACAATAAGCATTATTGAACCGAACACCTTGTTCGGCTAAATTATCCAGCACTGGAGTATTTACATCAGGATTTCC
>JAPOOX010000156.1 GCA_026713185.1 Gammaproteobacteria bacterium | reverse complement strand
TGAGGTCGTATCGTTCCGGCGTAAAGAACAGATTTTTGAACAGGTTTTCTGCCGCATCTTTGGTAGGCGGTTCCCCGGGCCGCATCATGCGATAGATTTCAACCAGTGCTTCCAGTCTGTTCCGGGTAGGATCTATCCTCAGTGTGTCTGAAATAAACGGTCCGCACTCGAGATCATTGGTATAGATGGTGTTGAACGATTCCAGTCCCAATTCGGTCAGTTTATCCAGAATTTCCTGCGTAACCGGAGTGTTGCAGTCAATAACGATCTCACCGGTTTTATCATCGACGATGTCGTTTGCCAGCACATGGCCTTCTACATAATCTGCAGGGACAGACAGTTCGGTCAACCTGGCTTTGTCCATCTCCCTGATGTGGCGGGGGGTAATACGGGTTCCCTCCTCCACGATTACTTTGCCTTTTGAATCAACAATATCAAATCTGGCAGTTTCTCCCCGTAAGCGATTGGTGATTAACTGCAGTGAAAATTCATCTTTGCGTATATAAAAGGTGTCAGTGTCAAAGAAGTTTGCGAGTATCTCCTCGGCACTGTAACCCAGGGCTCTGAGCAGAACAGTCGCCGGCAGTTTTCTCCTGCGGTCAATGCGAACGAAGATGCAGTCATTCGGATCGAATTCAAAGTCCAGCCAGGACCCTCGCATCGGGATAACGCGTGCGGAATAAAGCAGTTTGCCGGAAGAGTGCGTCTTACCTTTATCGTGATCGAAAAACACACCCGGGGACCGGTGTAACTGGGAGACAACAACCCTTTCGATTCCATTGATGACAAAGGTGCCATTATTGGTCATCAACGGGATTTCCCCCATATAGACTTCCTGCTCCTTGATATTTTTAATCGTCTTGAAAGACGAATCCCTGTCGTAAATGATCAGTCTCACTTTGACTCTGAGGGGGACTGCATAGTAGGCCTTATGCAGTTGACACTCCTTGACGTTATATACCGGTTTCCCCAGCCGGTAATCCACATACTCAAGGGCAGCATTCCCGGAGTAGCTGGCGATCGGAAACACTGACTTGAATGCTGCATGCAGACCTTTTTCATTTCTCTTCTTTGCAGCGATGCCATCCTGCAGGAATTCCTTGTAGGATTCCACCTGAATCGCCAGTAGATAGGGGATATCCATGACTTCTGGTAACTTGCCAAAGTCCTTGCGAATTCTCTTCTTTTCTGTGAATGAATAGGCCATTGAAACCTCCGGGTCAGTTCAATGAATTGCGACACGAGCAGGATGGCTTGAATCCATCCCTGCCGGGAAACAAACGACGAAAACCGGAGCTGACTGATCCCCGGTCTGTTGACAGTAGTGATGAGTGTGCAAGTTGATTACTTGATTTCCGCGCTTGCACCGGCCTCTTCAAGTTGTTTCAGGATATCTTCAGCTTCATCTTTGTTGACATCTTCCTTGATGGTTGAAGGGATTTCATCTACCAGCGCCTTGGCCTCTTTCAGTCCGAGACCAGTGATTGCACGTACAACCTTGATGGCATTAACTCTCTTCTCACCCGCGGCAGTGATGACGACTTCAAATTCAGTTTTTTCAGCTGCAACTTCACCGGTTTCGGCTCCGGCAGCGCCGGCCGCAGGTCCGGCCGAAACAGCCGCTGCTGCCGAAACGCCAAATTTCTCCTCCATTGCATCCACGAGTTCAACGACATCCATCACACTCATTTCTGCAATTGCATTCAGAATTTCATCTTTTGATAATGACATGATTCCTATCTCCAATTATGTTTGATTAATTGATTCCTGTTGCTTCTTTTGATCGCGCACCGCGGCAACCACTCGAGTTGCCCGTCCTGGAATGTCATTCAGCGTGCGCACAAGCTTGAATACCGGTGCTTTCAGCACAGCCATCAATCTGACCAGTGCTTCTTCCCGAGTCGGCAGTTTCGCCAAGGCATCGATCTGATCAGCGGGCAGTATCCTGCCCCCGAAACTCAGCGCCTTGATCTCGAAGGAAGCGTTCTCCTCGGCAAATTCCTTGAACACCCGGGCGCCGGCGCCAGGGTCTTCAATAGAAAATGCCAGGACGTTCGGTCCAAGCAAAGCATCATTCAGACACTCGAACTCTGTGCCTTCAAACGCTCTCCTGGCGAGCGTATTGCGAACTACCCTGACCTGGACGCCTGCATCCCGCGCCTGTTTACGTAATGTGGTCATCTCATCAACAGAAACATTGTGATAACCAGCCATTACTGCAGACAACGCATTACTGGCAGTTTCGTTCATTTCAGCAACAATCGCCTGTTTCTCTTTAAGTCCTATAGGCACAATCCTGTACTCCTCGACTTGTTTCGTTTCCCGTCAAACCGGGTCTGACAGGTATTTTCACGGCGATAGGATCCAACTATGTGAATCAGGTCCACCGTCTGCGCAGGCTTTACTAAACTTAACCGGCAACCATTTAACAAACGGTTGACAGACCTGCGGTCTTTGACGGGTTCCGCACGAAGCGGGCACCCCAAAGTCTTTAATCAATTTTCTCCCAGCGAAGACTTGTCGATGGGAATTCCTGCTCCCATAGTCGTCGACAGTACAATTTTCTTTAAATAAATACCTTTGGCAGAAGCCGGTTTCGCTCTCTTGAGATCTGCGATCAGCGCTTCCAGGTTTTCTCTGATCTGAGTCGGCTCGAAACCAACTTTACCGACACTGCCATGTATGATGCCGTTCCTGTCAGTACGAAACCTGATTTGACCGGCCTTGGCATTTTTGACTGCTTCAGAGACATCAGAGGTCACGGTACCCAACCTTGGATTAGGCATCAGGCCCCTGGGTCCCAGAATCTGGCCCAGTTGACCCACAACCCGCATGGCGTCAGGGGTTGCTATAACAACATCAAAATTCAGATTACCCTGCTTTACCGATTCTGCAAGATCTTCCATGCCGACAACGTCAGCGCCGGCGGCAGTGGCCTGTTCTGCGCTGTCACCCTGGGTAAATACCGCAACCCGTACATCTTTCCCGGTACCATTGGGCAGTACAGTGGCGCCACGTACCACCTGGTCTGACTTCCTCGGGTCGACACCCAGGTTAATGCTGACATCAATGGATTCCTCGAATTTCACCGATGAGAGTTCACCAAGAAGACTGACTGCATCATCAACCGGATACTGCCTGCCCGGTTCCACTTTCTCCCTGAAGGATTTGACTCGTTTACTCAATGCAGGCATCTAGACATCCTCCGTTTCTATGCCGGCACTCCTGGCGCTACCGGCAATTGTGCGTACGGCTGCATCCATGTCTTTCGCCGTCAGATCCGGCATTTTTGTCATGGCTATCTCTTCAAGTTGTGCACGGGTGACTTTGCCAACCTTGTCCAGATGAGGTTCACTGCTGCCACTGGAGATACCAGCAGCCTTGCGCAGCAGTATCGACGCCGGAGGTGTTTTTTTGATGAACGTAAAACTTCTGTCGGAGTAAACCGTGATGACCACAGGTATAAGCAAACCGGGTTCGGTAGACTGGGTCTCAGCATTAAATGCCTTGCAGAAATCCATGATGTTCACACCATGTTGACCCAGCGCAGGACCCACTGGTGGACTGGGATTCGCCTGCCCTGCAGGTACCTGCAGTTTGACATAGGCGGTTACTTTTTTTGCCATGCTTACCTCTTATCCGGATCCAGGCTCTGATCAGCCTTTCTCTACCTGGCCAAAGTCCAGTTCGACCGGCGTTGACCGGCCGAGAATTGTGACTGCCACATGCAGCCGGTTTTTTTCATAATTGACTTCTTCGACTACACCATTGAAGTCATTGAACGGTCCGTCAGTCACCCTGACCAGTTCGCCGGGTTCAAATATCGTTTTTGGCGTCGCGTGTTCGGTACCGGCTTGAATTCTTTGTAAAATGGAGACTGCTTCCTTATCCGAAATCGGCGCTGGGTGATCTGCCTTGCCGCCAATAAACCCCATCACTCGCGGCGTTTCTTTTATGAGATGCCAGGTATCATCATCCAGTTCCATTTCTACCAGAACATAGCCCGGGAAGAATTTGCGCTCACTACGGCGCTTTTTCCCACCTCGCATCTCCACAACTTCCTCTGCAGGAACGATGACCTCACCAAATTTGTCAGCAAATGGGGAAAACTCGATGCGTTCTTTTATCGTACGCATTGCCTGTTTCTCGTAGCCGGAATAGGCATGCACTACATACCAGTGTTTACTCACCCTGTTCTCCTGGTCTTTATCCTATGATGCCCTGAACAGCCCAACTCAATCCGGAGTCCAGTCCCCAGAGAATAAAACCTACAAAAATGACTACTACTACCACTATCAGGGTTGTCTGTGTAAGTTCCTGACGCGTTGGCCAGACAACCAGACGGATTTCCGATCTCGCTTCTTTTGCCAATTCCCAGGTGGCATGTCCTTTTGCTGTCTGTAATGCAATGGCTATCACAATCCCTAACAGCGCGACCCCGATCAATGCCCTGTATAACAGGGTAACCGTACCGTACTGTGAATTTGCGTAGACACCACCCAGCACTATCGCAAAAATGATTAACCACTTAACCGCATCAAATCGAAACTGCGGACCATCAGATTTCAAATTCATTCGGTTTCCAGCTATTTGGCAGGCCAGGAGGGAATCGAACCCCCAACCTGCGGTTTTGGAGACCGCCGCTCTGCCGATTGAGCTACTGGCCTTATCCTGACATACCAACCTGTTAAAGGATTCATCCTGGAAGAATTACTACCTGTTCTAACTGATAATCCGGGTAACGACCCCGGCGCCCACCGTGCGACCACCTTCGCGTATCGCAAAGCGCTGCCCTTCTTCCATCGCTATCGGCGCTATCAGGTTTACCCCCATCTGTACATTATCTCCCGGCATCACCATCTCGGTACCTTCCGCT
>JAPOOX010000232.1 GCA_026713185.1 Gammaproteobacteria bacterium | reverse complement strand
TGCTTCACGTACGTTGTGCAAGGTATCCAGGCGATCCTCATAGGTCCGGGTACTGATAATTTCGGAGTAATATTCCGGTGAAGTATCGAGATTGTGGTTATAGTAATCCAGTCCTGCTTCCGCCAGACGATTGGCCTGCTTATCCGTCAGCATGCCCAGAGTGACACAGGTCTCCATGCCCATTTCACCAACAGCCTCAATCATCGGCGCCATCTGTTCGACCTGACGCTCGGTTGGGCTGCGCCATGCAGCTCCCATGCAGAATCGGGTTGCACCCTGCTCTTTGGCTATTCTGGCGGCTGAGACGACCTCATCAATGTTCATCAATGTCTCGGGGTCAACACCGGTGTCATAATGCACACTTTGTGGGCAATACTTGCAATCTTCCGGGCACCCGCCGGTTTTAATCGACAACAGGGTCGCGATCTGTACTTCATTGGGATTATGGTACTGACGGTGAATCGTCTGAGCCTTGAACAGCAAGTCGTTAAATGGAAGATCGAACAACTCCAGAACGTTGGTCAGCAACCATTCATGACGTAGTGTTCCTGATTCAACATCGTTGGCAATCTGCAATGTCACTGATTCACTCCTGTCCTTCCGACACTAAATAGTCGGCTTATCAAACCACTTGTTATCCAACAGCACAATCCAGAGGATCTGCTTTACTGCTGGAAAGAAACGTGGATTGTAACCATTTTTCGTCGTCAGTAATACACTTACAATAATCCGGTCTATTGATGATTTGCCTCTCATGTCGAATTATGATCTTCTATAGACATGAACAGGATCTACAGAAACCCGTATCTCCACATGCCAAAGCTACTTCCATTGATCTGTTGTCTTATCCTGTCAGCCTGTTCCGATACCGTAAATGACGTTGTAGCGACATCCTCGGAAGCGGGTGATGACATGACCATTGCCTGGTACGACGGTACTGTTGACAGTGCCTTTGAACTCGCCAGAGTCAGTGAAAAACCACTCTTTCTATATTGGGGCGCAGTATGGTGTCCACCCTGTCAGGAGATCAAGAATACTGTTTTCAAAAGTCCACAGTTTGTGGCACGGTCAAAGCTCTTTGTTCCGGTATATCTTGATGGAGACATCGATGATACCCAGGCAATCGGTGAACGATTCGGCGTTCAGGGCTATCCGACGATGATCGTATTCAGTCCGATGGGTGAAGAGGTGACCAGAATTCCGGGTGGCATTGATATCTCCCGATACAACTCCGTACTGGCAACCAGTCTCGATGCCATGCGTCCGACTTCAATGTTGGTGAAGCTCGCGCTTGAGTCGCCTGAATCGTTGCAGGAGAGTGACTACCCACAGCTTGCCTGGTATTCCTGGAGCCAGGATTTTACGGCTGTCCCGGAAAATGTGGACAAAGCTGAATTGTTCGAAATACTTGCCGGACTGGCCGAAGACCATCATCCGGAAGCCAGTGCAAGACTCTATATGCAATCTCTTCTGGCCCGGGTGGGTTCCATGGAAACATCTGAAACTGCCATTCAGGGTCAGTCAACCGGCGCCTTTGAACGTGTCTCCAGAATACTTTCCAACCCTGCCCTGATCCTTGCCTGTTGGGACTCAGTTGCCTATAACAGCGAAAATATTCTGTCACTGGGCATATTCAGTGATCAGGAGAAAGCAACATTGAAACCTGTCTGGGCGGAATCCGTCTTTTCTTCAAGGTCACATCCTTCACTTTCCACCGCAGAACAACTTGCCGGCTGGCTGCCAAGACTGCAGTTACACTTTGCCGATGGATTATCTGACCCGATACCGGCGGAATGGACAAAACAGCTGCATCCTGAACTTCAGTCTGCTGACGACATGACCCGGAACGTCGATGCAAGGCAAAGCGTCATCAGCCAGATCAGCTACATCTACCGGAAAGCAAACCTGATGGACAACGCCAGAACATTGCTTCTGGCGGAACTGGACAAATCATCATCTCCTTATTACTTCATGAGCAGTCTGTCTTTGCTGGCAGAGGAAGCCGACAATGTTGAAGAGGCGATTGACTGGAGCCGAAAGGCTTTTGAGTCATCCTCAGGCGCCGCAACCCGATTTCAGTGGGGAGCCAGTTATGTACGAACCCTGATCAGACTATCACCTGATGACAGCGATACCATAATGGCTGTCTCAATGAATCTGTTCGATGTACTTCAAGATGGACATGAGGTCTTTGCCGGTCGAAATTTTAACGTACTGAGCACACTTCAGACAGCGCTGACAGACTGGCAAATAGCTGCGCTGGTTGATTTTGAGCAATTTAACGATAATCTTCAGCAATTGTGTGATACCCAGGTACCCGAATCCACGGCGGCGGAAAACTGTCATTCATTGCTCAATGCTGAACAGAGCAGTTAATTAGTTCCTGTCCAGAAAATCGACTTCTGAGAGTTTTAGTTACGACATTCGCATATTGTTGGTTTAAAAATCAATAGCTTGACAGGAAGTAATCACCTCGGTGTTGAATTCTCGAACAAGAACTAATCAGCTTCCACCTTGATGTTTGCTATTGACGTCATATACTGACACGTCATGGAAACAGTCTGGATATCACATGAGTAAATTCAAGGTAAAACGTCGGTCCCTGCTTCAAAGCATCTCCATGCTGGTTGCGGGTGGAGGTGCACTGCTCAAAACAGGGAATCTTCAGGCTGCTGTGGAGCAGGCTACCCGGTCCATTGCCGGTTGGCCCGGGATGGAATACCGAAAACTCGGCAAAACCAATTTTGAGGGCAGCCGTCTGGTTTTTGGTTGTGGCGCCGCTCTCTCCAGGGGTCAGGCGAACGACCTTCTTGAACCTGCCTTTGAATCCGGCATCAACGTTTTTGACGTTGGTTACAGTGGCTATTATCGAGCTGCAGAACGCAATCTTGGCCGGTTTTTAAAGCAACACCGCGATGATGTGTTGCTCATTTCAAAAGCCCCGGCCGGCGATATCAAAGCTGGCCAGACCCTCAACACTGCCCAGGCTCGTCAGGCCGCCACAGTCTGGACAAAATACATGGAGGGCAGCCTTCGTGAATTACAGGTAGAACACATGGATGCCTATTACCTGATGGCAGTCAATAATGTTGATCTTGTCCGCAGTGAGGAAATTCACAGAGCATTTGAGCATGCAAAAGCTGCTGGAAAAGTCTCGCATCTTGGCCTCAGCACGCATGAAAACGCGGAAGCTGTATTATTATCAGCCGTGGAAACCGGCAGTTACAGTCTGGCGCAGATAGCGATTACACCGGATGGATGGTATGACTGGAATTCCAGAAAAACCCTTGAAGGCTCGCCAGATATGCTCAGCCTCAGACCGGTTCTGGACAAAGCCCGTAATGCGGGTATCGGATTGATAGGTATGAAAGCAGGCAGGCACCTGGCAGGCAGGAGAATCACCGGATGGGGGTCGCCAGATGCGTTTGATGGTTATTATCCCGAGAATTTGATGAATTCCGGACTTACCGCATTCCAGCGCAGCTATGCCTATGTCCTGGCCAATGGTCTGGATGCAGTCAATTCGGATATGCAGCAGTGGCAACACCTGAAAGAAAATTTCATCGCTGCAACTACCGCCCAGACCCACTTCTTTCAGGAGACCGTCTGATTACGCATGAACCCACAAGGCCAGGCGCCGGTAGTAGAACCTGGGGACGGGCGCTGCCTGGCCCAGTCCAACGCAATTATCCGATACCTTCTACGCATTCATTCGATTGACCAGGCCGTGCTGGCCGCCAGGCGCCGCACGATCAGCGTGAGCCTGACGTCGCCCCTCAGACCCGCGATGTGCATTTGATAGTCCGCGATGGCGCTCACTGCCGCCAGCGAATTGTCCTCCTCGGCGCCGGCGGATTTGAATGCGTCATGGTCTTCAGCGATCACGGTCGTCATCGGGGCGTCCTGATTGCGTGATGCTGAGGTGGCTACGAAGTATACCGCCCATACGTCCCGGGGCACGCAGGACTGCATCGTCAAACTGTTCTCCCCGACCGAACCCGTGCCCACGGTATTT
>JAPOOX010000071.1 GCA_026713185.1 Gammaproteobacteria bacterium | reverse complement strand
TTCGCAGATGGCTTTGGGGCATTCATTTGCACCAGCGTCTGCGCGTCCCTCCGGGATTCCCGAGCTTCCCCCGCATGCCTGTAGTCATGCTCCTCCAACTCGGCGCTCCGACATTATGCTGGTGCAAATGAACACCCCAAAACCATCTGCTGTATGTCGGGAATAGTGAATATTCACTGACTGACTATTTCGTCAGTATCCACTTCACGTACAGAATCATTGAAAATAGTGACAAAGACTATTTCCGGTTCTTCCCAGGTTCCGTTGACCTTGTATTTTGCACTACTCATTTGATCAATCTGCTTTTTCATAACCTTCCGCACCAGCATCACACCGAAACCGATCAATGGTCCACCGGCTACTGTACTGTAAGCTGCGTACCACGGAAGATTCCGATTCACTGGCAACGTAACAATCAGATCGTTGTCGAGTTGTTTGGTTTCGAGATCAACACTTCCTCCAATCTTTAAAATGTTTGAAGATCCCTCAATAACTACCGGTTCCAATACATCTATAGATCCCTTGTTGAATTTGACGGCGCCAGAGATTTTGTTGAAGCTCCAGCCCTTTTGAACCACATCGTCAAAGTCAAATTGAAATCGTCGACCAATCTGTACAAAATCGAAAATTCCGAGCAATTTCAAGACCCCGGTTCCCGTTTCAGCCTGGACAAAACGACCCTTTCCTTTATCAATGTGTAATTGCCCTTCTACAATATCAATATCCATCGCAGCCGGTGAACCATTCCAGTTCAGGTTTGTATTAAAACTGAAATCACTGCCTTCTATGCTGGAAGCAAATCCCCAACTGGTGAGAGTGGAACCTATGTCATCAGCGGTTACAGTCCCCTGGAAAGCTGATCCATGACGCCCATCATCGTATACCCAGGAAAGTTCGGCGCCTTCCTGTAATGTAAGACCCCTTAACTCTGCATTAAGGTTCTGAATTTTCGCACCGGTTTGATCGGGCCGCATCTGGAAAGCCCAGCTTCCATAATGTTCATCACCATAAATGAGTTCTTTCGTAGAGAAATCAATTTTACCCAGATCTCCGGGATCAACACTCTCCATCGGGTCAGGGGAATCGTCTTGCTCAGGAAATCTCAGGTGATCAAGCGCAATTTGCAGTGGTTTTTCATCGTCATCCGGAAGCATCACGCTCCCTTTCATTGCTTCACTCGACAAGTTGACTCTCCATGCATCCATATCACGATTAATTCTGGTGCTGACATTCTCAAGCTCCATTGAATAGAACATCAATTCACCTATTTCCAGAGAAACAGTACCGGTTCTTTCCTCTAATTCAGACTTTATGGAAACATCCGAAATGGACGACAATTCATCCAGGAAACGATCCCACTCTTCGTAGGAAGCATATGACAGTGATCCCGTCACATTGATTTCCTCTCGAGTGGGAATACTGGCAGACTTCCCTTGACCAAAGTGAAACTGCCCTTCTCTGATCAACCCATCTTCAGTGTAGAAAGTACCCTTCATGTCACCCAGGGAAAGATCTATCTGATATCCCGATTCAAGAAAACTCTGACGGTAATTAAACAATCGTTCCGTATCGGCATCTTTGTCCAGGGGTTTGGGTAGATTCAGCCGGATTCCTCTCAGGTCAGAAGTCGCCTCGATATAGGTCTGATCTGCATCTCCTCCATAAGGTATATGAACTGCTACCTTATATTCGGACTTTCCTTCGGCTCGGGAAAGCAGATTTTGTCCTGACCAGTGGTATAAATTCTCAACGTCAGCAAACCCCGAAAAATTGATTGTGATTTCTCCTGATTCGCCTTTCAGTTCACTATCGATAAATCCATTAATGGATTCATCAAATAAACTTGCCGTGAACCCTTCCGATGTCAGTCCATTCCGGTTTGTATATCTGATCTCACTACTCAGATCCATTACATGTAAATCAAGGTCGGAAAAGACCAGTTCGTTACCTCTCATCACTACAGTAATATCACCTTCCGGATCCTCACCCCTGCGTGCTCCAATTGGAATTTCCAGTGTCAGGTGACCAGTTAAATCCCCCAACCCGGACCACTCCCTGGCTGCATGTGAAATTTGATCTGCAATCGGAGTATCCTGCAGAACGTTGATAGCGTCCTGCATGATTCCCTGAAAATTGCCATTGATGTGAATGGTATCGGCTGTACCATCGATGTGAATCGGAACACTTGCGTTTCCGGACAAAACCTCGCTATTCAGAAAAAGAGCAGTAGCATTGTTCGTCAATATTCCAGAATGACCGACATGCAATGTTGCGTCAATCCCGAACAACCCTGGCCAGTCTGGATGGTAATCCAGCACGCCATCTGCTATATGGAAATAGCTGTCTATAGCTTTGTTGATTTTTGGTGCTGACCTGACCAATTCACCGTGAAACAACAATCCCGATTCAGTCACAGTACCGCTTTTAATTGCTTGCTCAGACCAGGACAACACCTCAGGTTTCAGTGTTTTGGGGAGATAACGATGGAAATCACTCAAATCACCGTTGTAAAGTCCTAAGACTAAACCCCAGGAACCATTAGCGGGATTATAGGAGCCTTCAGCGGGTGTGTAAGTGCCCTCAGCGGGTGTGGAAGAGCCCTCAGCGGGTGTGAAAGAGCCCTGCTCCCTGGATGATTCGAAATTTACCATCATCTTTCCGTAAGCACTCGCATCACCCTGTAATACTTCAACAAGCCCACTGCTGAGTTGTAATGCGCCGTTATTATTCCGGAAATTTAAACGACCACGTATGGAATCAAAAAACCATGGATCAGAGAATGTTGAATTAAAGTGTACGCTGGATTGTTGACTTCTGATATCAACGTAACCGCTGTCCAGTCCAATGGAGGCCAGACCGTTCATATTGCTGATACCAGGAATCCCCAGGTGTGGACGGAGGTTTACCTCACTCAAGTTGCCGGCTATCCGAAGATCCTGCAAAGATTCATCCACCTTGAAAACGGCAATCGTTGAATTAAGGGACCCATTGGGACTCGTCCCTGAAACAAAGTCGGTCAATCTCTCCGGTACTACGGAAAACGCTGCACCCAATGTAGTCATCGTGCCCGCAATTTCGCTCAGGTCCAGCGCTGGTATCTGAATCCCGATACTCCAGACATCATGTTGTTCTTCTAGTACAGTATTTACATTCTGCAGGTGAATTTCATTATCCTGTGAAAAAAGTCTGATATTTTCCCCGTAAATCCAGACCCGACCCGGGACACCCCTGGCGCCAAATTGAAGATCCGCATTGACAGGTAAGCGACCCTCTGTCTGACTTTCAACATTCACATCACCACTGAACTCGAAATCGTCGGCATCGAACTCAGCCCATATCTGACCGTTGACATCAATGCTTTCCAACTCCTTTAACGAATCGACTGGATGTAGAAAATCAAGTAATTGAAGATGGGATATATCCAGGTAGAACTGACCGGAAAAATCAGGTTCCCCGAAGTGTCCCTGATACTCACCCATCAAATGAAGATGTCTATTTTCCTCAGAATCCGACTCAGCGAGATTGACAGGCATGGAGATAATTTTCAGGTCTTCTTCGGACAGTAATTCAATGGGTTTATCTGCCATATTGCTGACGATATAACTGGATCGCAGACCGTTGAGCATGACAGACAAATCAAGTATTCGAATAACATTCAGTTGGGGCAGCGAATCCAGCAGGTATTCAAAATCAACTGGTTTATCTAAACCTGTCATTCCGACCACGTTCCATTTCCCTGGAGTATGCTCTTCCAGAGACAGATTGAGGTTAAGAAAATCTATTTCTGTTACAACAAGTCTGCCTTTAATCAGGCTGTGCAATGGGCTGATCCGGACACGGACGGTATCACTTGTCAAAGCAGGATTATCCGGGTCACCGATACGAATATCTGTGATATCCACTATCGTATCAAATCGTTGCCAACTACCCTTGAATGAACCTGTCTGTACAGATACCGCATATCTTGTTTCCAGCAAATCCTCGAGATCAGTTCTGAAGAACTCACTGGTACTGACCAATAGACGACCCACGCAGACATAGAGTGCTGCCAGAATAAGTGCAGACAGAACGATCAGTTCAATACCGCGAACTAGTATGGTTAACGTGTTTTGCAACCGCATTTTACCGCCTGCAATGTCCTCAGATTACTTCAACAACGTCGAACTGGCCCTGATGATAGCCGACTTCAACCTGGAACTTTATTTCCACACCCAATGCATCAGCCAGATCGCGGACACATGTGTCGTCCTCATCAAGCAGGCGGTCAATGACTGACTGCGAGGCCATCACCAGGCACTCTTTTCCGCTGCCATTCCTTGCTCTGCGCTGGATTTCCTTGATAATTTCCAGACAGGCAGACTCAGCAGTTTTAACAAAACCTCGTCCTCCGCAATGTTCACAAGGTTCACACAGCATCCTGAGAAGACTTTCATGTGTTCTCTTCCTTGTCATTTCAACAATACCGAATTCAGAAATGCGGGTTATCCTCCATTTCATTCGATCAGATTGCTGACCTTGTTCAAGAATTTTCAACACCTCGCTTTTATGTCCATCATCAGTCATATCGATGAAATCGATAATCACGATACCACCGATGTTCCTCAAACGTAACTGTCCTGGAATTGATGACGCGGCTTCCCGATTAGTCCTGAAAATAGTTTCTTCCAGATCCCCCTGACCAACGAAAGCACCGGTGTTTACATCAATAGTCGTCATTGATTCAGTCTGTTCGATAATGAGGTGACCACCAGACGTCAGGGAAACGCGACGTTTGAGCGCTGCCTCAATCTGACCTTCAATATTGTACGACTCAAAAAATTGCAAATCGTCAACCAGTTCCAGACATTGCAATTTCTCTGGAATAAAATCCTCCAGAAAACGAGCCACTGCAGTTAATGTGGATTGTTTATCCACCCTTATTCCGGTGGTTCCGGAATTAATGATGTCACGCACAACACGAAGTGGCAGTGGTAAATCTTCATAAATCAGGTTTGGGGATCTAACTGTTTTTTCTTCCTCAAGAATCCTGTGCCAACGATTGCACAGTAATTCTGCATCACTGAGAATGTCATCCACAGGGACACCTTCAGCAGCAGTTCGCACGATGAACCCATCCCCCTTCCCCTTGTCCCAGAAGTTATTCAGTGCTTCTTTCAATCGCAGCCGTTCGTGCTCATCTTCGATTCGCAGCGAAACACCTATATGACTGGTTGCAGGTAGATAAACCAGATACCTTGAAACAAGTGAAATTCTGGAGGTAATCCTTGCACCCTTGGTACCTATTGATTCTTTGGTGACCTGAAAAAGTGCTTCTTTGTCTTCGTACAGCAAGTCTGTAATGGACGGTAATGCAAATCGTTCTTCCGCATTCTCTTTATGAGGGTCGACAAGATCAGCTATGTGGGTAAATGCCGCCCGTTCCTGTCCTATATCCACAAATGCGCTCTGAATACCCGGCAGGATTTTTTTGACCTTGCCTTTGTAAATATTTCCTACAATGCCAGGAGTATGGGTACGCTCAATGAAAATCTCCTTCAGTTCACCCCGTTCCACCAAGGCCACACGGCTCTCGTATTGAGACACGTTGATAATAATTTCCTCAGCCATTCTCATACTTCCTGTTTGCAGGTCGTCGCAATTCAATAGAGTTTATGCACTGGCCTTGGCACTGGAACCGGGTCCAGGTATTGCCATCCTTCTCAGTTAAGGTCAAAGGTCCTCCCCAATAAATTTAAAAACTGGAACACCCAGGACCACACCAGAGCACTGATCAACGATGGCAACAAATACCAGAATGTCCATTCAGCTGTTCCAGTAAACATTTCTATCCATAAATTAATCAATTGATTCATCCCCACAACAGCAAATATGAAAATGCTCTGTTGCCATAGTCTGAACATGCGCAGACGTTGAGTGAATCTACTGACGACAAAAGCTACAAGAACAAAAGCTATGGCATGTTGCCCAAGCAAACTGCCTGACAATAAATCCATCAACATACCGACGACCCAGGCAATGATAATACCGACCCGGTTCGGCAAGGTAATGAGCCAGTAGATCAATACAAGCGTCACCCACTCAGGTCTCAGAAAACCCAGTTCAACAGGTACAAAGTCAGGCAGATTTACGATGGCTAGCACCATCGAAAGAAAGAAAGTGAGTACAATAACCGACACACTCAACGACATGTTGTCAGCCATCGTTACCATTCCGGTTAGCCATTCTGCCCTCCGTAAACACCAGCAACAAATGCCGGCTCCGGTCCAACTTTGCACTCGGTATCGCAGTCACCTCGGAAAATGGCTTCCCCGGTTTATGTTCAACTTTGTCTACAATACCGACTGGATAACCAACCGGGAACCTGCCACCAAGTCCGGAACTGATCAGTAAGTCGCCTGGCTGTATGTCAGCCGTACTCTGTACATGCATCAATTCCAGTTTGTTAGTGGCGCCTGTACCCTGGGCAATAAGTCTTAAATTACTTCGGGCAACCTGTACCGGAACTGAATGTGAATGATCACTAATGAGAAGGACACGAGAGTTCAGTTGGCTTACAGCAATAATCTGGCCGATGAGCCCATGTGCATCAAGGATGGGTTGACCTGGATAAGCATCGTCAATAGTACCCTTGTCAATAATGATTTCATGTTTCTGTGGGTCGGGATCAATACTAACAATCTCGGCTATGACAATATTTTCCTGTAGCTTTGCCGCTGAACCCAGAAGGTCTCGTAAACGATTGTTTTCAAGCACCAGCTGGGCCATTTTTGCCGATGCGGCCTGTTGCAACAACAGTTCATTTTCCAGTTGTGCAATCTTTCCCTGCATGACTCTCTTGTCACTGAAAAAACCAAACAGGTTCTGGACACCTTGAGATGGCAGATTGGCAACCACATAAACTGGCGAAACAAGCACAGTAAGCCTGCTCCTGACACTATCCAGATTATTGGAAAAATGATCTACAAGGATAAGAGTCAGAGAGACAACAACACAGCCCAAAGTTTTGTAACTTAACGTCGAATCTACAAGAAACAGTGGTTTGATAGCCCTTGTCCTGTCTTGATTGTCTTATAGCAGTAGCCTGCTTACCTCACTTTTCTGACAGAATGACCCATACGTCATTTAATCCCCGCAACTTCATATTTTCCAGGACATTTCCACCTCCCCGTGCCACACATGTCAGTGGATCTTCCGCCACAATCACCGGTAATCCAGTTTCTTTGGAAAGCAGATTATCCAACCCGTTAAGCAAAGAACCTCCACCGGTCAACACTAATCCGCTCTCTGCAATATCAGAAGACAATTCCGGAGGTGTTTGCTCCAGTGCCTGCTTTACTGAGTTGACAATGATGGCCAAGGGCTCCTGCAACGCACCAAGGACTTCATTGCTGTTCAGTGTGAATCCCCTTGGGACTCCCTCCCCGAGATTCCGCCCCACCACATCCACTTCACGAATTTCCTTGCAGGGAAATGCAATACCGATCTCTTTCTTGATGCGCTCAGCAGTCGCATCACCGATCAAGCTGCCTTGACTTTTCCGGACAAAGGAGATTATTGCTTCATCAAAGCGGTCCCCACCGACCCGCACTGACTGGGAATAGACAACTCCACTGAGCGACATTACGGCTATTTCAGTAGTACCGCCTCCAACATCGACTACCATGGTGCCAATCGCTTCATCGACTGGCAGACCGGCGCCAATTGCTGCAGCCATGGGTTCTTCCATTAAAAAAACGTCGCGTGCTCCGGCACTGACTATCGACTCCTTTATTGCGCGCCGCTCTACTTCAGTTGACTGACAGGGGACGCAAACCAGCACCCTTGGGGATGGTCGGACAAAGTGGTTTGTTTCATGAACCTTTTTGATAAAGTGCTGCAGCATTTTTTCCGCTACCTGGAAGTCAGCAATCACGCCATCCTTAAGAGGACGGATGGCAGTGATATTACCCGGAGTTCGGCCCAACATTCGTTTGGCGTCAATCCCCACCGCAACAATGGTCTTCTGACCGTCTTGTTGTCGAATTGCAACAACCGATGGCTCATCCAGAACAATGCCCTTTTCAGCAACAAAAATTAATGTATTTGCTGTCCCCAGATCAATCGACAAATCGCTTGAAAACAGACCTCTGAGTTTCTTTAACATTACAGGGACACCTATAAATATGATGTAGTGGGACAATGCCCGGCTCTTAAAACCTGACCTTGTTTTTTAGTTTCAAAATATCCTGTAACTCTATCATTCGATAAGGATTTCATTCAAGAGAAGTTTTGCATTGTCTACATTCAGCATCTATGAAAATTCAAACCCTTTATTGCAGAATCTGCCAATCCCCATTAGGATTCCACGCCTTACCGGAGATTCATGTGTGAATATTTCAGAAAAAGTGGTTAAAGAAACTGCCGAATTAGCACAATTGGTCTTCAGCGATGAGGACCTGTCGGTTATTTCAGGCAGCATGTCGGAGATTCTGGCTCTCGTGGAGCAAATGCAGGAAGTCAATACGTCGACAGTCATACCCATGTCACATCCACTGGACGCAACTCAGTGGCTCCGTCCTGACGAAGTTACCGAATCCAGTCACCGTGAGGAATTTCAAAAGCTGGCGCCGGAAGCCCGGGACGGTGTATATCTGGTTCCCAGGGTTGTCGACTAATGCACAACTGCAGTATTGTCCAGCAACTGAAAGACCTGAAGACCGGAAAATACAGTGCAGTAGAGCTAACCAGCCATTACCTGGAAAGAATCAAAAAACTGGCGCCGCTCAACTGCTACATTACCGTGTTGGAAAATAAAGCCCTGGAGGCTGCAAAAAACGCAGATGAAGACCGTGCTGGAGGTCGCGATAGCGCACTTCTGTCTGGTATACCTATCGCCCATAAAGACATTTTCTGTACCCGGGGTGTGCGCACAACAGCCGGTAGTCTCATGCTGGATAATTTCACTTCACCCTATGAATCCACTGTGGTTGAAAAGCTGCGCTCTGCTGGCGCCATCACTATTGGCAAGACCAATATGGATGAGTTTGCCATGGGGTCCAGTAATGAGAACTCCTACTTCGGCGCAGTCAGGAATCCATGGGACCAGTCGAGGGTGCCGGGGGGATCATCCGGGGGCTCCGCCGCTGCGGTAGCGGCCGGTCTTTGTTCCGCTGCCACGGGTACGGATACAGGAGGATCAATTCGCCAGCCTTCTGCACATTGCGGCATCACCGGATTCAAACCTACTTACGGTCGAATATCCAGATGGGGGATGATCGCATTTGCGTCAAGTCTGGACCAGGCCGGACCAATGACCCGGACCGCAGAAGACGCCGCCCTTCTACTGGGGATTATGGCAGGACGGGACAAACGAGATTCTACAAGTCTGACTGACCCTGTACCGGATTATAGTGCATCCCTGAACCAGTCGCTTTCGACGTTACGTATAGGTCTATGTGAAGAATTCTTCAGGGAAGGACTGGATTCCAGGTCAGAAAAGGTCATTATGAACGCTGTCCGGGTTTTTGAGGATATGGGCGTCAGGATAACCAGTGTCAGCCTTCCTAATATCAAATATTCAGTACCTGCCTATTACGTCCTTGCATCAGCCGAAGCCTCCGCAAATCTGTCCCGTTATGATGGTGTAAGATTCGGGTATCGGTGTGACAATCCCGTGAATCTGGAAGATCTGTATAAACGATCACGTAGTCAGGGTTTTGGTAACGAAGTGAAGAGGCGAATTATGGTAGGCACCTTTGCCCTTTCTACAGGTTACTACGATGCATACTATAGAAAGGCACAACAGATTCGACGTCTGATCAGCAATGACTTCAAAAATGCATTTGAACAGGTGGATATTCTTCTAGGTCCCGCCACCCCGCAGCCTGCGTTCAAACTTGGAGAAAAGACCGACGATCAGGTTTCGATGTATCTGCAGGATATCTATACCATCGGCGGAAATCTGGCAGGACTGCCAGCCATGTCCATACCTTCCGGATTTGCAGATCAACTGCCCGTGGGTCTGCAACTCATCGGAGACCATCTGGACGAATCGAGATTGCTTGCGACTGCACACCAGTTCCAGCAACAGACCGACTGGCATCTCAGAAGTCCCGAACTCGAAACCGGTGAGTGATCCATGAGACAGCAATGGGAAGTAGTCATCGGCCTGGAAATTCATGTCCAGTTACAGACCCGGACCAAGATATTTTCCGGGGCAAGTACGACCTTTGGTTCTGAACCCAACTCCCAGGCATGTGCTATTGATCTGGGTTTCCCGGGAGTGCTACCCGTTGTGAATTCTGAAGTCTATCCGAAAGCAATTGCATTTGGACTGGGTGTAGGTGGCAGTATCAATCTGGTTTCAGCCTTTGACAGGAAGAATTACTTTTATCCAGACTTGCCTAAAGGGTACCAGATTACCCAAATGGACAAACCCATTGTGCTCGGTGGGTCCGTGGAGATACCACTTGCAGATGGCTCAATGAAAACCATCAATATCACTCGGGCTCATCTGGAAGAGGACGCCGGTAAATCAATGCACGAGGACTTCCATGACAGAACCGGAATTGATCTCAACAGGGCCGGTATTCCGCTGCTGGAGATAGTCTCGGAGCCTGATATGCGTTCTTCTGCTGAGGCCATCTCTTATGCACGGTATATTCATCAGTTGGTGACTTACCTGGGAGTGTCCGATGGAGAAATGTCCCAGGGTTCATTGCGATGTGACGCTAACGTATCTGTTCGTCCATATGGTTCCGATGTGTTGGGTACGAGAACCGAAACCAAGAATGTGAACTCATTTCGCTTCCTGGACAGGGCCATCCGTTATGAGATTGCCCGTCAGATTGAGATTCTGGAATCTGGTGGAAGGATCATGCAGGAGACCCGATTGTATGATCCTGACAGAGATGAAACACGCCCCATGCGCAGCAAGGAAACCGCCATGGACTACCGTTACTTCCCCGAACCGGATCTGCTGCCAATTGAAATCGATCATGCTTATATCGAAAACATACGCCGGCAGATGCCTGAATTACCACGGGAAAAAGCCAACAGGTTTCACACCGATTTACATCTATCACTGGACGATGCCCGGGTGCTTGCCGCCAGTCCCGCGTTGGCTGAATACTTTGAAACTGTTTCCGGGCAATGTGGCGATGCGAAACTGGCCTCAAACTGGATACGCGTGGAGTTGCTGGGAAGAATGCACAGAGATGATCTTGAGATATCGAATATTCCCGTGTCTTCTTCTCAATTAGCAACGCTGTTGACCAGAATCAGGGATAACACTATTAACGGCAAGACTGCGAAAGACCTCCTCGATGCACTTTGGTATGGCAATACGACTTCCGTTGACGACTACATCAAAGACAATAATCTCATGCAGGTTTCCGACAATAGTGAACTCGGGACGTTAATAGACAGGATTTTTGACGAGAACCCGAAACAAGTGGAACAATATCGTGCAGGCAGGTCCAGGCTGCTCGGATTCTTTGTCGGTCAGGTAATGAAAGAGACTGGTGGGAAGGCCAATCCCGCTCTTGCCAATGACCTTCTCCGGAAAAAACTGGGGTAAGAAAATCCTGTTCGGTCCTCCGACATTAAAAAGCCTGCAGGAATTGTTCTATCCGGGCGGCATTTTTACCGATGTCGCTAATACCCATGCGGGATACCGAGCGCACATCAATTCTTGACCCATTATCAAGTGCAGTCACCCGAACCACAACGTCATTCTTGAAGCCAAACCAGAACGATGTTTCCGTTGCCTCCACCAGTCCTTTTTCAGCATTGACGGCAACGATATCAAGCCCCTGCTCTCCTAAAACCGTTTCGGCTCTGGATACTGCCTGCGCTATCCCAAGGCTGGTATCCAGAGACCGTATGTGCGGATAGGCAGCAGATTGCATATACGAAAGAACTGCAGCATGCATGGGGTTTGACTCGTTTTCCAGAATATCAGACGTATCCGGCATTATGTGAATTTCTGCTTTAAACGCCTGTGGGTAGTCAATATTTTCTTTATTCGCCAGGATGTCCGCCGCAAGGAGACCTGATCCGTATACCAGCGAATTAGGTGCACCCGCCCGCAATGGTACTATGGCATCAAATACCGGTGGATTAACCGTATCGGTCGTAATATCGTGGATAGGCGGCACTGACAGCAATGCTATAAATTGTGGCAACATCACGATAACCGGCACCGAGCTGAGCACCATGGTGATCAACAGGAGATTCCGGTCTTTTAGCAACCTTTGTCGCAATGCGATGAACAACATGACAACTGCAGAAACTAATAGCAGCAATCCACCAGCAAAGGCCAAAACAAGGCTCATCAGTGATGGCATCATGGGCACCATAAAATATTTGTAACCCAGCGGTCCACCTGCCAGGATGATAAGAATGATCACCGCACTGACAAGCAGCAAACGTGTCGACGTTTTAGATTGATTCAATTTAAGTAAACTCTCGTATTCATGTCAGAAAAATACCATATATTCAGGACCATTTCTCAACTATCGGGATACGTCTGCCAATTCCAAAGGCAACTTTGGAGACCTTGGTACCGGGGCAAGTCTGCCTCCGTTTGTATTCCATTTTCCCAATCAGGCTGAGTATCCTGTTAAAGTCCACCACTGCACTTTCCGAGTCCAGCCAGAACAACAACTCGTCAATATTGCCAGAAATCTTCTCGACATCCTTCAAAGCCTGGACCCATTCGGAAAAGCCATCGAAAGTACTCACGTAGTCCTCAACATGTGCCCGTACAATAGGATCAAGAATCGAATAAGGTAATAAACTGCTTTCATCGGTCTGGTCCCTGGCCAGTTCTGCACTCGGTGGTTTTTGCCAGATATTCTCCGGAATGTCGGGATGTTTTCCTGCAATATCCATTACCTGAAACTTATACAGATCTTTGATCGGTGCAAAACTGAAATTCATGTCAAAGTGGGTATAGTAACCACAGGCAGATTCGGTTTTATTACCCGTTGAAAGGGGCATGGCGCCGTAGGCATTACTGAAGTGCATGACATAGAGATCACGAAGTCTCGCCTGGATATTCTCGTCAGCAACTGATGCATATGAATTTTGGGACATGACGCGATTTACCAGATTATCCGGATGCTCATTGAGCATGAAACGGCGATTCAACTCCATAAGTGTTGATTCATGATCGATGGGCACTTCGTAATCCCAGCATCCAAGATTCTCATGCAACTGCACGGCATCCAACCTTGAATGATCGGAACTGAAGATTGATGGCATCCGAATGGCATGTACATTGGCAGGACCGACAGCGGCACAGGCTATCTTGCAGACCACGGCAGAATCCACACCGCCACTGGAGGCAACTACGGCCTGTGTAAATCCTGACTTCTGCATGTAGTCCCTGAGACACAATACCAGTAGATCAAACAACCCGACACAGTGTTGCTGCAGCAGATTCCCGTGCTTCACAACATCTGCTACCAGCGGACTGGCAGTATCCAGATCCACCACATCATAAGTATCTTCCCCAACATTCGTACACAGGTGGAGCAGATTACCCTGATGCAGAACAAAGCTCTGTCCATCGAATACCAATTCATCCTGGCCTCCGCACTGGTTCACATAAACCACGGATACAGAAGATTCCACACCCGGTGCAATGACACCGATTCTCTTCAGTGCCTTGGCATGGACATAGGGAGAACTGTTCAGGGAAAGGATGACATCCACTCCCTGTTCCCGATACCGGGTAAGCGGATTACCTTCATAATGATAATCATCCGAGTCCTTGTCATTCCAGAGGTCCTCGCAGATAGCTATACCCACTGATTTGCCGGCAATTTCAACAATAGTCAGTTCCTTCCCCGGTTCGTAATATCTCAGTTCATCGAATACGTCGTAGAAGGGCAACAACTGTTTCCGGTAACCAGCCAGCAGTTTCCCACCGGCGATAACAGCCGCCATGTTGAAGAACGGTTTCCCTGCACCCTTGTTTTCTTCGATATAACCTGCAACCACATGCAACCCCGCATGACAACTCATGGTATAGCGGATGATCTCGTCAAGTACGGAGAGATTACGTTCTATATAGGCAGGGTTGTAAACCAGATCCTGGCTCAGATAACCAGGTATCGACAGTTCAGGAAAGACGATAACGTCACATTGATTTTCGTTCGCAATATCTATTCCCGCAATAATCTTTTCAAAATTGCCATCGAAATCACCTGGTGTCGTATTGATCTGTGCAAGGCATACTTTCACTGCGATTTCCTGCCTGTATAGAGCAGATAGACGACACACAGGATCACCAGAACAGCTCCGACCTGATGCAGACTTGCCAGAACCAGAGGGACATGCATCAGTAAAGTGCTCACACCCAGGACAAACTGCAATGTCATCACGGTGGCGAGAACAATCCAGCCGATCTTCAGTTGTTCTGCTGACTGACTTTTCACGGTGAAAACTGCTCCCGCAATGGCGATTACCAGCAGCAGGAAACCCAGCCACCGGTGCAGAAATTGCACCATGGCGCCATTCTCCACTAGGTTCAGCCAGCCTGGCGTCATCATCGTTGCCGCTTCCGCCAAAAACCTGCCATTCATCAAGGGGAAGCTGTTAAAACCAATACCGGCTCGCAATCCGGCCACAAAAGCACCGTAAACGAGTTGAATGCCCAGAACCAACGCCATCACCAGTATCAGGGATCTCATTGTACGATTGACCGGTTGCGGTTTGATTTGCCGCAGTCCCAGAATCAACCAGGAAAGATATGCGAGTAGAAACAGTGCCAGCATCAGGTGCGCCGCCAGCCTGTAGTGGCTTACTCTGGGTATGTCAATCAGGCCACTTTTGACCATATACCAACCCAGAAGTCCCTGGCACCCACCCAGGATAAAAGCTATCACCAAATGTGGCGCCAGTTCGGTTCGGATTTTCTTCATATACAGCAGGATAATAAAGGGGATGAGGAATACGATGCCGGCCAGCCGACCCAGCAGGCGATGTACATACTCCCAATAGTAAATTATCTTGAATTCGGGAAGCTGCATATCACGATTTACTTTCTGATATTCAGGATACTGCTTGTATGCATCAAATGCCGACTGCCATGCGGCTTCACTCAATGGAGGCACAACCCCCAGTATCGGCTGCCAGTCCACCATCGACAAACCACTGTGAGTCAGACGAGTCACCCCGCCGGCAATGACAATACAAAAAATGATAACGCATACACAGGTGAGCCAGTTGGCAACAATCCTGTCATCTTGATTCATGGAAACAGTCCTTGGTCCGGTGCGCGAATTTTATCCCGGCGCCAGTCCACATGCCAATGACCCTCGCCAACCCACACATACACACGACATCCGACCCACAGCAGATGGCTTTGGGATGTTCGTTTGCGTAAGCCTAATGTCGGAGCAGCGCTGTTATTTCAACAGGTTCCGTTTATCTTCCTCTGGTTCGCCAGGTTAGTGTCGTCAATTCACTTAACGATGATTTGTGCCAGTTCGGTTACTTTGTTGGTGGTGGCCGGTGGAGCCTTTTCGATCAACTCAATATCTCTGTTCTCAAAGTCCAGGGACTTCATCTGATAGATCAGGACAGCGCCCTCTGTCTTGATACCTTCCAGCTCAACTTCGAGCCTGATCCCTCTTACAGTGCTTATAATGGGGGCTACAATGGCAAAGCCAGTATGTTCATTAAATGCCTTCCTGGAAATCACAAAGGCCGGACGGCGCTTTGTGATTTCTTTGCCGGCGCCTGGCTCAAAGTTCAGCCAAACAATGTCCCCCTTGTCTGGAATGTGCATCAAGTCTCCTTACCGACTGGCTTGGCATCTATCCATTCGTGGTCTTCATCCATGATGCGGAAATTCTCGCGGGGGCTGTCGGCCAGCAATTCTTCAAGGCTTGTATTTTCCACCACAGGATCAAGTACGATCCTGTTATCAACGATCGACAAGTCCAGCTCAGAACCGACATGCAGGCCCAGGGCTTTCCCGATGGCTTTGGGTATGCTCACAATTTCAGCGCCGCCAGATTGGCGCACGGTTACAGTTATCATGGCTATTACTCCAGATCAAACAACGGTTGTTATATTGGAGTATAACACGTATAGTTATACTCAGGTAAAACATAATTTCATAACAAGCCTGGGGATAACTTGAAAAATGAATGCCCCAAATGTAGAAATCAACACTATATCCAGACCCTGAACTTGACCTGGACCGTCTGAATAGTGAATATGTCCTCAATTTTCCGGATGTCGATCTAGAGTGCATATACACATCCTGGGTATTTGCGGCACATTGATGGGCAGTATCGCGTTGTTAGCGAAAGAAGCTGGCCACAAGGTCTCCGGTATGGACCAGAATGTGTATCCGCCGATGAGCACCCAACTGGAAAGTGCCGGAATACAGTTTACTGCGCCCTATTCCGCAGCAATCCCCACCTCAGCCGATCTGGTGATTATGGGCAATGCAGGCTTGGCAAGAGGCAATCCCGCAGTTGAAGCAGTGCTCAACCAGCGGATACGTTACGTTTCCGGAGCTGAATGGCTGGGACGTTACCTGCTTTCTGACCGCCAGGTCATTGCGGTAGCCGGAACCCATGGCAAGACAACGACAACGAGCATGATTGCATGGATTCTGGAGCAGGCAGGTATGCGACCCGGTTTTCTGATTGGTGGTATACCCGCCAACTTTGATCAGTCGGCCAGATTCGGTGATGATCCATTTTTCGTGATCGAAGCTGATGAATACGACACATCATTTTTTGATCGACAATCCAAGTTTCTGCATTACTTTCCACGTACAGTTGTAGTCAATAATCTGGAATATGATCACGCAGATATTTTCCCGGATCTGGAATCGATTCAGAATCAGTTCCATCTGTTGATGCGACGCATTCCAGCAGATGGGCAGGTAATCTATCCCATTGTCGATACACACGTAAAAGAAGTTATCGACATGGGTTGTTGGAGTGAACAGGTGACCATCTCCGGAGCAGATGCAGATATCGATGCGGAGCATGTCAAGGCCGACGGCAGTGCATTTACCGTTAAAATCAATAAAACACCCAGGGGGAACATTCAATGGTCCCTGACCGGAATGTACAACGTGCATAATGCACTTGCCGCTATCGCTGCCGCAAGACATGCCGGCGTCACACCCGAAGCTGCCTGCACAGCCCTGTGCGCATTCAAAGGTGTCAAACGAAGAATGGAACTGATTTATTCCAAAGGATCCCTGAAGGTATACGATGACTTTGCACACCATCCTACTGCGATAGCCGGGGCACTGGCTGGTTTAAGAGCCCATGCCGGCACAGAGAAGATCCTGGTAGTAATCGATCCTGCCTCACACACAATGCGTCTCGGCACCCATGCACAAAATCTTAACGCGGCAGTGACAAACGCAGATTATATTCTGTGGCATCAACCCGACAACATAAGGTGGGATATGGCGCGGTACCTTCAAGGTGATAATAAGGAAATAATAGGATCAGTGGACGACATGATCGATAGATGTGAATGGCTCATAGACAGCATCGGAGTCAATCACCTGGTGATTATGAGCAATGGCGGTTTCGGTGGTTTTCACCGGCGCCTGATAGAGCGACTGCAACCGCAGGCGCATTCATAACATCATGCAAGAGACCGAACTCTATGAGCCGATTCGAGAATATCTTGATCGTCATGGATATGAAGTCAATGCGGAAGTAATGCATTGCGACATTGTGGCAACTCGGGATGACGACCTGATCGTTGTGGAATTGAAAACCAGCGCTAACATGCAATTGCTGGTCCAGGCTACCGACCGCCAGAAAATAACAAAAAGCGTTTATGTGGCGATACCTCATCCTGGAAGAAACCGTCGTTTCCAGGGAATCCAGCGCGTAATACGTCAGCTTGAGCTTGGGCTTCTTGTGGTCACTTCAAGTCCACTGGGACTCAGGGTGACTAAAGTCTTCGATCCCTTACCTTCTCAGAGAAAGCAGTATAAGAAAAACAGACGTGCAATCATCCAGGAAATTTCTGACCGTACAGCCAATTACAATATAGGCGGAAGCAATCGAACCGGACTGGTGACCGCTTACCGGGAAAAAGCGATTTTTATTGCTACCTGTCTGGAATATCTTGGAGCCAGTTCTCCAAAGATACTGAGAGAATACGGCACAGGAAAAAGCACGCAAAGCATTCTTGCTAATAATCACTATGGATGGTTTCAGAGGATAGAACGGGGAATCTATCAGATAACGGATCAGGGGAAGCATGATCTACTGAACTATCCGGAACTGTATGCTCAAAGCAAAAAGATATGCGTCTGTAAACAGAAAGCTGAAAACAGAAATACGCCCGCTTGACTGTGGATGTTGCCCAGACCTTTCCTGCCGGACAGTGTTAACGCCATGATCAACCAGACTGGTCTGCGTTCCACTATTGAAGGTGCTGCCGTACCAGTTGCTGAACTTCCGCCGAGGCAGGCGCCAGTTCCACGAGGTCATTCAAAGGTCTGGAAATTTCGTCGAACCTTTGTGTTTTCTCCAGAAAAACCACCAGGGTAAGCAGCAAATTATACTGGTTCGGCCATTTTTCAGTGGCCCGCAGCAGGTAATTTGCAGCATCATTTGAGCGCCCAACTGAATCAAGAGCAATGGCATATACATAGGAAAACCTCGGATGCCCATCTGATTCTGAATCCGTCAAACTCGCCCCCCTGGCAAGAAAAGGAATTGCCGCGTCATATTGACCTGCCCTTACAAGGAGCAATCCATAACTGTGATTTACCGTAGAACTATCCGGAGCGATCTGCAGAGCCTTTAAAAGTAAGGGCCGGGCTTTGCTGTCCTGCCCGGCCCCACGATAGAAATCTGCGAGGTTGACCAACGCAGGTACAAAATTTGGCTCAATCAGTAATGCCTGCTGATTGGCCATGAATGACGCACCCATATTGCCAAGTCCCCGTTCCAGATTGGCAAGATTGAGCTGACCGCCCGGAGTGTCCAATACCAGAGCAAGTGATCCCCGATACTCTTTGATATTCTCCGCCATAATCTTCTGCTGTTTTAAAGTCAGCATTTGATATACCTGTGTCAGTACCTGCACGACCTCAAATCGAACAGACCTGACAGGGTCTTCAAGCATCGTGGACAGTAATGACCAGCGGTCTGCGGCCGATGCAGACTGTAAAGCTGACACCGCCGCCCGGCGCACTAAAGGGCTTTTATCATCTAGTGATTGCGAAACGACATGGATTGATAATCCTGTGGGGAGATCAGAGAGTTGTCGCAGAAGAGTTGCCCGTATGATCTCGGCAGTGTTTTTATCCAGGGATAGTTCTGCCAGAGCAGGTACACTTGAGACGTCATACTTGCGTGAATGGTGATTAACCAAACCCCAGTGATCCAGTTGACGTTCTCCATACCACTCTGCAATCGTTTTTCCAGTCCAGCCTATATCTTCATGTTCATGGCAGGTCATGCAAGGGTCCGGAGAACCTGTTATTGCGCTGATTTCAGGCCGCGGGATACTGAAACCATGATCACGCCTGTCATCCACCTGCATATAGGTTCTTGCCGGCATATGGCAGTTAATACACTGGGCGCCTGGAGAATCCACTTCATGGAAATGATGTTCCGGCGTATCAAAAGCCCCGGGTAAATGGCATTGCCCGCACAGATCATTGTTTTCCACCTTCACCCGGCCAGTGTGTGGATCGTGACAATTGGTACAGGTGACGCCAGCCTGATGCATTTTGCTTTGCAGGAAGGAGCCAAGGACAAATACCTCATCATCAATCCGGCCATCGGCAAAATAGAGGCCTGCATCCAGAGTCAAAAGGGAGTACTGCTGATGGTAATCAGCCAGTGGTTCTATCTCATTTACTACCTGCCGACGGGAGTGGCAACCACCGCACATGTCAATCTCCCGACTCGAAAAAACAGGCTTTTTATCAGCTGATGGCTCTTCTCCGGCTGATGGCTCTTCACCGGCTGATGGCTCTGCAACGACTGATGCCTGTTCAAACACTGGCGAAGCAATTATCTGATCTTTTTTAAAGCGCCAGACCAGCGGCTTTGCAGTTGGTGGGTTAAGGGGGCCGGGGGTCTTTACATGGTTACCGGCAGGTCCATGGCAAGACTCACAGGCAACATTGATTTCCCGCCAGGTGGTCTGATATTGATGTTTTTCGGCATCATATCCCCTGTCTATGCCTGTGCTGTGACAATCTGCACAACTGCTGTTCCAATTAGAAAAATATCCGGTCCAGAAAAATGGATGATCCGGCGAAATGTCTTCATCCGGCTGCAAGTGGAACCATCTTTGGCCGCCTTCTTTCCTGGACCTGGCATCCCAGGCCACATTTAAAGCCTGTAATCTGCCATTCGTTGTCGCAACGAGATATTGCTGTAATGGATAGAATCCGAAGGTGTAAAGGACACGATAATCTCCATACACACCATCAGTTCCGGGGGTTTTTACAAAGTAATCTCCATCGCTTTGATAGAAACGGGACTCCAACCCATGAAATTCAACAGTTTGGTTGTTGAAATCACCCAGTACAGAATCAGCATCCGCCGTTTGCATCGCGTGATAGTGGTCAGACTGCTTCCACTCAGCGTAAATCGTCTGATGACAGGACTTACACTGCGCCGAGCCGGCAAACTGATCACTGGCTTTACCGTACACGCAATACAGCAGGACAATGGCAAAACTGATGTACCTCACTGGCAATATGGCATCAGGTTTCTGCCTTCTCTTTTTACGTAAATTCCGGAAAGCGGCAGTGTAGCAAAGAAAGCTCACAGCCTCATTAACAAAACAAGCCAACAAACAAGCACAATATTCGACACACAGCAGATGGCTTTGGGGTGTTCATTTGCGCAAGCCTAATGTCGGAGCGCCGAGCTGGAGGAGAGAGACTACAGGCTCTCGGGGGAAGCGCGGGAATCCAGGAGGGACGCGCAGACGCTGAAGCAAATGAATGCCCCAAAGCCATCTGCGAACAGCCTCGTTAACCAAACGATCTACAAAACAAGCACAATATCCGACATACAAATGAATGCTCCAAAGCTAACTGCGAACACCCTGAATTATGTAAACTGTCCCCGGAATTCAAGAGGAACAGAAATGACAGAGCAGTACAAAGTGCCCCGCTGGCAGGACAGAATCCTGCAGGACGACGGCAGGTTGCATGGCGTCATCGTCGGCTGTCGAAGAGCAGATGGCCGCTGGCTGCTGATAAGACGCAGTGCCAATGTACTGGCTCCCCACAAAGTGTCTTTTCCGGGAGGCGGCATCGACCATCAGGAAACACAGGCGGAAACAGCCATACGGGAAATGCAAGAGGAGCTGTCCGCAAAAATCAGGCCGGTAGCCTGTGTCTGGCATTCCGAATCACCGGATAAACCTTTGACACTTTGGGGCTGGTATGCCGAGTTGTTGAATTCCAATCTGGTTGCAAGGCCCTCGGAGGTCGCGGAAATTCTATGGCTGCTGCCCGATGAAATACGTCATCACCCGGACATCTTGCCTGACACGGATAAATTTCTTAAATCCCTGCTTGATCAGGTAGAGTAATCGTGAATACCAACGGCCAGTGATCGGACACACCGGCGCCTTCAGGTAGTTCAAATCTTGCGGGGGTACCCTGATGTGTGACCTGCGCACTGGTTGTATTGGCTATCAGAACGGAGCCCGTATTCATTCGCCAGGCACTGTCTCCTTTTGACCAAAGAATCATATCCAGAAAAGACCAGTCGTCTTTCGGTGGATAATAGGAAGTGCCCTTGCAACCATCACAGTTTTCATGGACAACCTGCCAGTCCGGTTTCACCAGACGTGACAACATTTTTTTATTCTTGTCTTCTTCGGAAGTTGTATTGAAATCACCCGCCGCAAAAGCCGGCTGACCAGCATCCAATGCCGCCTTTAACCGGCTCAGCTTGTGATAAGCCATCTCTCGCATAAATGTCGGATGATAGGGAGCAGGAAAATGAACAGCAAAGCCAACAAGTTTTTCTCCATCAGATAATTCGAAAGTTGCCTCAAGGATACCGCGGGTATCCTGGACTCTTGATTCCCCGGTATTGGGAAACGGAATATCATGCAAAGCAACACCCGAAACCGGCAATCTGGATAAAAATGCCACATCTATCCCCCGACGATCGCGTCCCTCAACAAGTATGGCAGGTTGATAGCCCAACCCCCCAAGGTAATTCTCTCGCAAACGTTCAAGAATGCGGATATTTTCAACTTCCTGCAGTGCAATAATATCAGCGCCACGACCTTCTCCAACCTGCCTGATGCTGGCGGCAATTACCCTGAGTTTTTTATCCAGTACTGCATCATTCCAATCCCAGAAGAGGCACTGGTAACGCCATCGCTCAACGGAAATTTTGCCGCATTCCTGCTTATGGGTCGCAGATTGCTTGTCCTTCAGGGCAAGGAAAGTCTCATCCGTCTTACCTGGGTCATCTATATTGTCAAACAGATTTTCGACATTGAAAGTCATAATGCTGACTTCAGTTTTGTCCGAACTGATGACTTCGGCAAATACATAACCAGCCATCGACACCAGAAAAATTGACATCAACAGGCGAATTGGCCTTGGAACATTGATTCCGAAAGATTGGAACATGGCTCCCATATCGGTTGAAAAACAGGCAACTGAGTTACCCATAATAGCCAGACCAATGAACTTTCAACAAGAGGTTGTCAGGATGAGTCCGGTGGAGTAAGAGCTATTACCGGGAAGACCGGGAAATGTTTTCCAATTGACGCATTTCACGGTTAGAGGATATTCTCACAGCGCATGGACTGAATTTACTCCAAAGACAAGGAAAAATTGTGCATCTCGAATTGACTGGTTACAGACATAGAAGCCGTGCGTTATGCCGTGAAAGAGAAGTTGAAAACCCTGATGTGACGAACAGCCACACACCGGCATTTCGTCTGCAGTGAAAATTCTGATACGCTGAATAGATTATTTGAACAATTCGGAGAACACCATGCCCACGGACTTCAATCAATTCATGGCAAAGGAGCCGGACCCAACCAATTCAGCCATCAGCGCATTGTGGTGGGAAGCCAATGGCGACTGGGATAAAGCACATAAACTGGTTCAAAACTCGTCGCAGGACAACTACTGGGTACATGCCTATCTGCACCGTGTGGAAGGCGATCTGTCGAACGCCGCTCACTGGTATAAAAGAGCACAAAAACCCGTCTGCGAGTTGGAACTCAAAGCGGAATGGGAATCGATTGTCTCGGCGCTCCTGTAGGGTTTGCAAGATCAGGTAATTAAATCATCTTTTGAATCAAAAAAACGTCATTGATACAGAGGTAAAACGAAATGGTCGCAGTTGAAGCAACAAAATACAAAATCAACAATGGTGCAGCCTGGATCACGCTGAACCGTCCGGAAAATCGCAACGCACTGTCAGCGATTCTGGTGACGGAATTGTACGATCATCTGCTTGCATCGAATAAAAATGATGATGTACGTTCAATTGTAATTACCGGTACCGACCCTGCCTTCTGTGCCGGAGCGGATTTGAAAAGTCCACCGGGATCTACCATTTCCGGTGCCCGTGCCGTTCCCTATTCCGATGTACTGAATGCCATTATGGACAGCGATAAACCCGTCATTGTAGCGGTAAACGGCGCCGCTTTTGCGGGCGGACTCGGTCTGGTTGGCGCTGCGGATATCGTCATTACCGCGGAGGAAGTCCAGTTCAGTTTCAGTGAAGTCAGAATCGGCGTCATTCCTGCGGTTATCTCCGTGGTGTGCCTGCCCAAACTGGGTACTCACCATGGTATGAAACTATTCATTACCGGCGAACGCTTTACAGGTACCCGGGCAGTCGAGATGGGTTTTGCGCACCGTGCTGTTCCCCATTCGGAACTTTATGCTGCTGTACAGGAAGAAATAGACATGATTAACCTTGGCGGTCCCAATGCTGTTGTACAGTGCAAGAAACTGGTACGTCGCGTACCGCAACTGTCGAGGCAGGAAGCATTCGAAGAAACCTCCAAGTGGAGTGGCCGCATGTTCAGGTCTGACGAAGGCGCCGAAGGTATGGCCGCGTTTCGAGAGAAGCGCAGGGCTTCCTGGATCAAGGATTGACAGGAATTCAGAGTCAGGCATTCCGGATAGTCAATCCCCCATCCACCGGCAAAGTCACTCCGGTGATGTACTGCGCCGCCGGTAATACCAGCGATAACGTCCCATGGGCTACTTCCTCCGGTTCTGCGTAACGGCGTAGCGCCACTCGCCGTTTGGCAAAAATCACTTTATGTTCTTCCGGAATTCCCGCGGTCATGCCTGTTCGTATGGGTCCGGGACAGACACAGTTTACGGTAATGTTTTCTGGTCCCAGTTCCACCGCCAACGAGCGGGTCAAACCAATCACGCCGGTTTTGGCCGTTGAGTAAGGACTGTTACCCCTGGTGGCGCCCAAGCCTTCGGTTGACGCAATATTCACGATCCGTCCGTGCGGCGACTGGCGGATAAACGGCAGCGTGGCGCGTATCATCAACATGTGGGCTGTCAGTAAAACAGCCAGTGATTTGTCCCATGCGGAAATGTACTCATCGCCATCAATTGATGAGGGTGCTGAGATACCGGCATTATTAACCAGAATATCAATGCCTCCAAAATGTTTCCCGATCTCATTGACCACCGACAAAATCGCATCTCCATCGGCAAGGTCCAGCCTCCACCCTCTGGCGTCATACCCCACATCTGTCATCTCCCTGACGACCTTCTGCAATGGCTCTTCATTGATATCAACCAGCGCGACGCACGCACCCTCGTCACCAAACAGATGTGCCGTAGCGCGACCCATACCACTAGCGGCGCCGGTCACAATAGCAACCTCACCCCGTATAGAGCGACTTAATTCAGTTAGCGGCATGACATCTCCTTTATTTATTCAAGCCTGTCAGTGTGCATCAATGCCATGCTTTTGTGCAATCAGACCATGGACTGGGTTAATATGGCGGGGAATTCCAATCATCTGAAGGCTCTTCTCCAAAACACCGAGGTACTTGAGTGAGCGATCGTAAGAGATACAGTCGAATCGAAATTCGTAAGCAGGCACATTCATTCTCTGCTGCCCACTTTACAATATTCAATAAAACGGAACGGGAGAACCTGCACGGCCACAACTTCCAGGTTGAATGCGAACTCACGGCCCCAGTCGGTGATGATGGCCTTATGTTTGACTACGGTATCATCAAGACAGCATTGCGCGATTTGTGCGATGATCTTGACGAACAGACTATTTTACCTGAGAAATCTCCTTACCTGGGTCTGGAAAAGGACGGTGTATACACGGTCGCCCTGTTCAACAATGAACGCATACCCTTTCTGGCGAGGGATCTGACGATACTGCCCATTGCCAATACCACCGTAGAGGAACTTTCCAACTATCTGCTGGGAATCCTGCTGGAACTTCCGGATTTTCATCGCCGGGGAATCGTCGAAATGACCGTGAAAGTCTCTTCAAGCCCGGGTCAAACAGGCTGTTCCCAGTGGCGACAGGAATGAAAACGCTAATTATTACAGGTGCAAGCAAGGGTATCGGACTTGCCACTGCAACGCGGTTTTGTGATGCTGGTTACCGCATTATCAACTTTTCCCGAACAATACCACCGGACGATCGCATTGAGAGTTACAGCATTGATCTGAGTGATGAAAATACCGAGTCAAACGTGGCTACACTGTTGAACACTCTCATAAAACCTGGTGAAATCAGTCTGGTACACAATGCAGGACGCATGGTAAATGATTCCGCCAGAGACGCTGATACTAAAATCCTTGCCGGGATGCTGCGTCTGAATGTGATTGCACCTCATATTTTGAATCGCTGTCTTATTACAAAAATGCGACCTGGCTCTTCCATTATCTATGTGGGTTCCACCCTGTCGGAAAAAGCAGTTGCCAACACTTTCAGCTACATTACCAGCAAACACGCTCTGGTTGGTATGATGCGCGCTACCTGCCAGGATCTTATGGGTACCGGCATCCACACCACATGTATCTGTCCGGGATTCACCGATACTGAAATGTTGCGTGCACACGTTGGAGACAACCAGGAAATTTTGAACGATATCGCAGGATTATCCGCTTTTGGAAGACTTATAGAGCCAGGGGAAATTGCTGATGCCATCTTTTTTGCCGCCAACAATCCAGTCATTAATGGAGCAGTCATGCATGCAAATCTAGGGCAGATTGAGTCATGAAACATCACGAGGAGGAGTAAATGGAAGTCACAAAAGAACTTAAAGAACGGCGTGAACGGGTATTTCTGGTGTTGGCAGGGATATTCCTGTGCGCCATGACCATGCTGAATATCCTGGGAATAACCCGTTTTATCCAACTTGGGTACCTGAGCCTGGCTGTGGGTGTACTGCCTTACCCGTTGACTTTTCTGTGTACCGACCTGATCAGTGAACTGTATGGCCGGGCGCGGGCAAACTTCCTGGTCACTATCGGACTCGGTCTGAACTTTTTTATCATCGGCACTCTTTGGATCGCCAGTCTTATTCCATCAGTTGCACCGGAGATTCAACCCCCATGGCAGGTCATCCATCTGGCAGAATCGATTGCACTGCCGGATGGCGACAGTGTCGAAGATTCCGTGGAACTGTTTACGTTGCTGTACGCAACGACTTCAGGTGCTGTATTCGCCTCCATGATGGCCTACATCGCCGCCCAGTACTGCGATGTGTTCATGTTCCACTTCTGGAGAAAAATCACGGGTGGCAAGCACCTTTGGCTGCGAAATAACGGCAGTACCGTTATCAGCCAGGGGGTCGACTCCTTTATGGTAATCACTGTGACTTTTGGCGCCTCGTTTCTTGCCGGGGCAATAAGTCTTGGGGCCATGCTCATGCTGATGTGGCACAACTACATGTTCAAACTCTGTGTTGCTCTTGCTGATACCCTGCCCTTCTATGTCGGTGTCCATTATCTGAAACGATATCTTGAATTCACCGATGAAGAGCTGGCTGCATGAGGAAGGAATTCCCCGGGTCCCGGCCCAATCAAATAGTTACATAACGAGTTCCACACCTTCCGATGCCGCTGCCCTGAGCAGTGCGCCGTCAAGGCTTGCCAGCGCCGCGTCCCGGCGTTTCGCTAACTCCAGGTAGACGGCATCATAGACGGACAGGTTATGCATTCGGGCAAAGGAAACAACCGTATCAAGAACTGCCTCTGAATCAGTTTGAATGGGAAGCCTTTTAATCGCTTCAAGGCATTCGTTTGTACGGGTTGCGGACAGGCGCCCGCGCCGTTCGGCAATGATCAGGCCATTACGGACTTCCAGATGCCATAGCTGGGGGACATATGCCCTTTCCGGAATCAGACGCGCACGCACGTTATCGGCCTGCAGCGCCTGCTCGTCGTCAAGGAACCACGCCAAGGCGACCGACGCGTCAAGAACAAAGTCGTTCAATAGCGATGGCCTTCGTGGCGTGCGGCGAGGATCTCTTCCAGGGACATGTCGATTCCTTTCCACCCGGCACGCCAGGACTCAAAACGCTCGACCGCGACCCTGCGACCCGCGCGTTCCTGGGCCTCCGCAGGCACAATGTGGGCAATCGGTTTGCCATGACGGGTAATTGCTATGGTTTCCCCGTGCTCAACTTCGCTGAGTAGTTGGGCAAGGTGAGCTTTTGCTTCGGTTGCCTGGACTTCACGCATGTCTCTGATTGTACCGGTTAAAATAACTGGTTAATTTTACTATGAACTTTCATCCAGGTCAACCACGGTGTTAACAGCTCTTAACAGCTCTTAACAAATCGGATGACAGGACGACTGTGATTACGGTATAATATTTGCATCCAAACTTCCTTGCATACTTTGAGTATATCTGTAACAGACACCGCACCAGACACGACAAACGTTTCAGAATCTTCCTTCAGCATTGAACCGGTCAATGTTGAACCCCGTTTCGAAAACCCCCGTGCCAATGTAGACCCGGACCAGTCAAAACAATGGATTAAACGACTTGTCCCGGTACTTCTGGTCAACAAATGGCCTTTCAGTATCGGCATCTCTTTGATGATATTGACCATGTTGTTCGGCATCACACTTCCAGCTCTGATCGGTAAAACCATCGACTCATTGGAACCGGCGATCCTGGATGGTGAAACGTTCCAGTTATTCCTGCTGGTTTCATTGATTGCCGTGCTGAGCGCTTTCCGATTTGTCTTCGGCTTCCTGGGCAACTACCAGTTGAGCCGCGTCTCCAATCAACTGGAAGCCGATCTCCGCTCTGTGGTTTACAATCATCTGGTCACTCTCTCCTTTTCTTTTTACGATAAAATCCAGACAGGCCAGATCATCTCTCGCGCCAATAGCGACATCAGAGCTATTCAGATGTTTTTGATGATGGCGCCTATGTTGCTGATGAGTGTTGGCAGCTTTGTCTTCGCCGTTGGTTATATGGTTTCAGTCAGCTTTACGCTGACTCTCGCAGCAATGATATCCACGCCGATCGTATACGTGATCAGCATGAAACTCAGAGCAAAGATGTTTCCACTTTCCTGGCTCACCCAGGCGCATCAGGCAGATGTTGCCGTAGTTGTAGATGAAAACATCAATGGGCAACGAATCGTCAAATCCTTTGCCCAGGAAGAAAATCAAGTCAATCTTCTGGCGCGTGCAGCCAAAAAACTGCAATGGGTTCAGGTACGGACGGCTGAGGTCTCGGCTCGTTATGACCCCATCATCGAGAACCTCACCGTTACAGGACAGGTCCTTGTCTGGGTTTACGGTGGCTGGCTGGTGATGGAAGGTCAGGTCCAGCTTGGTTCTCTGGTTGCCTTCAACATGTATATCATGATGATTCAGATGCCATTTCGATTCCTTGGCATGTTGTTACAGATGGAACAGCGCGCCAAGGCTTCCGCCGGCAGAATTTTTGAAATACTGGATGAAAAACCGGAGATCGTTGACCGGGAAGAGACCATTGAATTGCACAATCCAGGAGGACATCTGCGCTTTAACGATGTCTCTTTTGCTTATCATGACGAGTTGATCCTGGATGGATTGAGTTTTGAGATTAAACCTGGAGAAACCGTGGCCATTGTTGGCCGGACCGGTTCTGGAAAATCAACGATAGTCCGTCTGCTGTCACGTTTTTACGAGATGGGTCACGGTTCGATATCCATTGATGGTGTGGACATAAGAGATCTGGCAATCAAGAACCTGCATTACCATGTGGGGCAGGTATTGGATGAACCTTTTTTGTTTTCCATCAGCATTCGGGACAACATAGCCTATGGCAGACCTGATGCATCTGAAGAAGAGATCATCAATGCCGCCAGGGCAGCGCAAGCACATGAATTTATCATGGACACAGAAAATGGCTATGACACAGTCGTTGGTGAGCGCGGATACACGTTATCCGGAGGACAACGCCAGAGGCTCGGGATAGCCAGAGCGTTACTGGTGAACCCTCCGATTCTGGTATTTGACGATGCAACCAGCGCCATCGATGTAAAGGTGGAAGCAGACATCCACGAGGCGTTGCTACAACTTATGGAACACCGCACGACAATTCTGATTGCTCACAGGCTTTCTACCATCAGCCTTGCCCAACGGGTCATTCTGCTGGATGAAGGCAAGGTCATAGCCACGGGAACCCATCAGGAACTGATCGAAAATATTCCCCGTTATAACGAAGTTCTGGCACAACAGAGTCAGACGCATCAGCCGGAAAAACAGAAACAGCCGGAACCTGAAGATGAGACCGACAGGGAACATCGACGCCGTATCTCTGCATTGGTATCGCAGGAATCCAGCAGTGATGAATTTCCCGGTGGTGGAGTTTTGCCACAATGAAGGGATTTGGAGGCAGCGGCGGTCACTTTCACATGGGGATGGGCATGAAAAGCCGTTCCGGCAATCTGCCTTTTGCCGGTATCCCACCGGAAATGGTAGGGAAGACCAACGCGTTGATCAGGAAAGAACCGGACTTCAGTGATCTCAAGCTGAAGTTTTCCCATCGTGCACCCGACGAAGGCGTATTCACTCTCTGGTCATTCCTTGCCCCCTATAAATACCGTATGCTGGGTTCGCTTGCTCTGGTGGCATTGACCGAGATGTTGTTGCTGGTTGGCCCCTACCTGGTCATGGTTGCCATCGACGATGCCATCATTCCCAAAAATTTTACCGTTCTTCTTTTGGTGGCTGTCGCCTGGGTCGCTTCACTCATTGTTGCTGTTATTGTCAGTGGATATCGTATTCGATATGTCGCTAAACTCGGACAACTGCTGATGTATGAATTACGGATTCGGGTATTCACGCATCTGCAGAGACTCTCTCTGGATTTTTTCACAGGTGAAAAAGCAGGCAGACTGATGACCCGGATGACCAGTGACATAGAAGCGCTGTCGCATCTAATGCAAACCGGACTGGTCAATTTCGTGGCCCAGACGCTTTCTCTCATTTTCATCATTGGCATTCTCCTTCACTTTAACGTGGAACTGACGCTGATTCTCATTGTTATAGCCGCTCCAGTCATGCTGGTTATGACCAGTTGGTTCCGGAAGGTCTCGGGAAAGGGCTATGAAAATGTTCGAAACCGAATAGCGGAAGTACTCTCGGACCTGCAGGAGAGTCTGTCTGGCATGCGTCTTGTAATATCCTTCAATCGCATGAAGCATAATGTCATCAACCATAGAAATATTGTGGGTGACTACAGGGATGCCAACAACCATACCGCCTGGATTTCCGCCATCTACTCTTCCGCAACCATGTTTGTCGATGTTGCCACCACACTTATCATCATCATCATTGGTTATTTCATTCTCTTGAGTGTAAATCCCACCCTGGATATGGATGGCGAGTTTACCGTGGGAGCACTCATTGCCTTTATCAACCTCGCAGCGCGTTTTTTTAAGCCGATAAGCTCGCTGACCGGCCTGTATAACCAATTCCAGGCAGGGAATGCAGCAGTGATCAAACTCCGTGGTCTGCTGAGTACCCCGCCTTCCGTCATGGAGAAAGAGGATGCGACACAAATCGTAGACCTGCAGGGAGATATAAAGCTGCAGAATGTCACTTTTTCCTACGATGATACGGCAGCGGTTCTAAAGAATGTTTCGCTGCACATCGAGGCAGGACACAGCATTTCCTTTGTGGGGCCCACTGGCGCCGGCAAATCGACCCTGGCAAAACTGATTGCCCGCTTTTACGACCCGGATGACGGAGATATTCTGATAGACAATCAAAATATCAGAGATATCAGCCTTCAGTCACTGCACAGTCAACTCGGTGTAGTTCCCCAGGAACCTTTCCTGTTCCATGGCTCAATCAAGGAAAACCTGAGGTTCTCCAGACCAGATGCCACTGATGAGGAAATTCTGGAGGCCTGTAAAGCGGTCGGCATTGAAGACCTGGTGGACCGGCTGCCTCAGGGACTCGATACGCCCTGCCACGAAAGGGGTTCATCACTGTCATCCGGTGAACGTCAACTGCTGGCTCTGGCCAGGGCATTCCTGAGCAGGCCAAGGGTACTGATACTCGATGAAGCCACCTCAAACGTGGACCAGCAAAGCGAATCCAGAATAGAACATGCTCTTGATACTCTACTGGAAGGTCGTACAGCGATTATTATTGCGCATCGTCTGGCAACTGCCATGCGTGCAGACATCATTGCGGTTATCAATAACCAGGGCATCATGGAAATGGGGACTCATGAAGAACTGATAGACAAAAACGGTTATTACGCAGATATGTACCAGACCTGGATGGAACAGAATGCAGGTACTGTTATCGCCTGATTCAGCAACTATTCCAAATTCATCTGGGGAAGATCTTATCCAAGAAAGGTGTCACCGAATAGACAGATAGCGTCCCCGAATAGACAGATAGCGTCACCGAATAGACAAATAGCGTCGGAATAGAATCAGGTAATCTGTTCCCTGATCAGCGGGTGATCTTCCGGCAATTGCCTGGCAACCCAGAGAGCCAGTTTGTGCGCCATAGCCTTCTGTGAGACATCCGGTTTTGCCAATGGCTGAATCAATTTGTCGTGAACCAGTAGTCTGTATATATATTCAACTTTCAGATGGACTGAATCCGTTGGTTCAAACTCCACCACTCCACGTTTTTCGCCATAGATCATTCCGAGTCGAATCGCTTCCTTGAGCAGACCCGCTTCATTAATCAGTTTTTTATTCTTCTTGTTCTTCCTGACCATACAGAATTCATTAAAGCAAGGTAAACACCTGTTTACAACCGCTGCCGCCTGATAAAGCAACATCCCGGTGCAGTGGTGGGTCGTACAGGAATCGAACCTGTAACCGATGGATTAAGCACTTCGCGCTCTTTCTCTGTCATTTTGGTTCTTCCGTCCAGGGATTGACTGCCTTGGCGCTGGTATTCCGGAACTCGCTCTGGTTACGTGTGACAATGGCCAGGCCACGGCTCACTGCCGTTCCTGCAAGCATCGCGTCCGGAAGATGACTGTCAAGTGGTTCGCCCCGGCGACGTTTGTCCTCCATGATACGGGCGCAGACTTTAGCGTCGGCAGCAGTCCAGTCGAAGATCCGATCCTCGAAGATATCATTGAGCATCCCCTGAAATCGATCGGCAATATCCTCTCGTCGACGGCCGAAGTCCAGTTGGCCAATACCGTTCAGGATCTCCCAAACGGTGATCGCGGCGAGACCGATCCCCTCCGGAGCAATCTCATCGAGAAACCCGGCGACACGAGGCTCGGGATTCGGGTGCATCATTTCGGAAAGGACATTCGTGTCGAGAAGCCAGGAAGTGGGGGCAGTCATGTGCCGCTTTCATCGAAGAACACGACCGGTCTGTAACCATAGCGTCTGGGCGGTGGCAGTTCGACCCCGTGTTCCGGCCCAAAGTATCGTCGGAAGGCTACCGATGGCTTTGTACACTCTTTTGTGTTCTCACGCTTTTCATGGATCAGACGGCGAACAAATTCTTCCATCGAAAGGCCGCAATGTTCCGCTTCCTGTTTGATCCAGGATTTATCTCCCGGATTAATGTCTCGAACAACGATGGTGGAACCCATTATGCACTCTTTGATCAGCTTCGTAATTTGAATTGATATACAGGATAACATACTGCTAGCACATTGCGCTATCAAATTCATATTGTTAAACATGGTGGGTCGTACAGGAATCGAACCTGTAACCGATGGATTAAGAGTCCACTGCTCTACCAATTGAGCTAACGACCCCGGAACCAGGCAGTACATCAGGAATAAACAAAATATTCCAGCAGATTTTCGTCGGGTCCCGGCTGTAATGCTACAATTCACGGCTTCAGATTTCAGGAACCCGATCAATATGTCCGATTCAGACAAAACCAGTAACCGACGCCGCTATTCTTCCGTTGTCTTCGATGGTGTGGAAAAAGCCGCTGCACGTTCAATGTTGTATGCCGTGGGATTTACCCGGGAAGATTTCAATAAACCCCAGATTGGTATCGCCTCAACCTGGAGCAACCTTACACCCTGCAACATGCACATCAACGAATTGGCTGAGTCGGCGGCGACAGGTGTTGGCGACCAGGGTGGGAAACCCGTAACTTTCAATACCATCACTGTATCGGATGGTATCTCCATGGGTTCGCCAGGTATGCGCTACTCACTGGTGTCCCGTGAAGTGATCGCGGATTCCATTGAAACAGTTGTTGGCGCCGAAGGCTTTGACGGATTTGTCGCCATTGGTGGATGCGACAAGAACATGCCCGGATGCGCCATGGCGATGGCCCGACTCGACCGCCCCGCAGTATTTGTTTATGGCGGCACAATCCAGCCTGGTAAAAACAGACGCGATATCATTTCCGTGTTTGAAGCAGTCGGACAACACGCAGCCGGTAACATTTCTGATATCGAGTTGCAGGAAATTGAATCTACGGCAATACCCGGTCCGGGTTCCTGCGGCGGCATGTATACGGCCAATACCATGGCATCAGCCATAGAAGCCCTGGGTCTGTCACTGCCCAATTCATCTGCCCAGGAAGCTGTATCCAACAATAAGCTGGCGGATAGCCATGCCGCCGGGGAAGCCGTCGTCAAACTTGTCGACGCTGGCATCAAAC
>JAPOOX010000260.1 GCA_026713185.1 Gammaproteobacteria bacterium | reverse complement strand
GACAACCCGCTGTTAACAGCCAGGAATTGCCGGATTACGCCGCACATCGCCTGGTATGCCAGAGAGTCGCGGAGCAGATTGTTGCAGACAGCGGCAGAAAATTTGTCTGCTTTCCTCAAGGGTAGAGTAGAAAACAGAGTGAACTGAAGAAGCGTCTGTCAGGTGTGCTGACTGACGCGGTGAATATCCTCCCTGATCAGAACCAGCACGGGCACAAGAAACAGAATGACCACTGTAGCGAAGACAATGCCGACGGCCAGACTGACAGCCATCGGTATCAGGAATTGTGCCTGGGTGCTGGTTTCAAACAGCATTGGAGTGAGTCCCAGCGCAGTGGTTGCAGAGGTCAGTACAACGGCACGGAAACGTCTCCGGATTGCTGCAACGATGGCTTCAATAGAATTCATGTCTGTCTCGCGCAGGTAATGGTTATAGCGATCAATCAGAATCAATGAATCATTTACCACGACCCCGCTCAATGCAATCATGCCAAAAATAGAGACGAATGACAGGGTATAACCCAGCAGATAATGCCCCAACAGGGCGCCGGCAGCGCCAAACGGTATCGCCGCCATGATGATGAACGGTTGTACATAGCTTTTCAGTTCTGATGCCAGCAATGCGAAGATTACCAGTAGAGCAATCAGCGCAAGATATCCCAGTGTGCCAAGGTCTTCGGTTTGTTGCTGCCCTGTGCCTGCTTGCTTGAAAGTCAAGCCTGGATACTGTTCTATCAATGCTGGCAGAACTTCCGATTCCAATTTGGCTGTGACTTCCGTTGGAGTTGCCAGGGACGTATCGATTTCTGCAGTAACAGATACAATTCTTATTCCATCCACCCGGTCTATTGAAGCATAACTACGGGATTCCTTGAGCCTGGCGACGACTTCGAGTGGCGCCTCTGTGCCATCGCCCAGTCTGATCCTGGTGTTATACAGGTCCTGGGTACTGCGGCGCTGGCTCTCCGGGTACCTGATCATGACTTTCAATTCCTCCCGTCCGCGTTGTATGCGCTGTACTTCCTCGCCAAAGAAGCTGCGCCTGAGTTGCCTTGCTACGATAGCAGGAGTCAGACCCGCGGCTTCACCAGCGGCAGTGAGTTCAATGTCGTATTGCCGTTTACCTGGATTCAAGGAATCCTGAATGTCATAAATCGAAGGAAACTCTGCAAAGGAAGACTTCAGGGATTCAACAGCCAGGTTCAGAATGTCGTCATTGTAATGGGTGAGTTCGTATTCCAGATCGGAGCCAAATCTAAAAAACTCTGATGAGTAGGAGATGCTCTCAACGCCAGGGATCATGCCGACCCTGTTTCGCCAAAGCCTTTCAAGTTCTGTCGTTGAATGAGTTCTTAGCGGTTCGGGGTTCAATTCAATTTGAACAGAAGCAATATGACTGGCAATGGACATCTGGCTGCCACCTTGCGGACCACGGTCGGATTGTGTTTGGCCTCCAATGGTCACGATTACCGATTTAAAGGCAGTTCCACCGACATCAGTGTTGACGCTATGGGCAGCGTCAACTATTTTCTCCGCGGCAGATTTGGTGGTTTCAAATGGGGTACCGACAGGAAAAGCGAGATTAGCTCTCATACTGGTCGATTCCAGAACAGGAAAGAAAATAAATCTCACGGTTCCCGTGGCGAGCAGAGCCCCGCAAAGAATCAGAAAAACGAATGCCGCTCCCAGAGAGTAATAACGAAATCGTAACCCGACTGTAATCAACGGAATGATGACCTGGTCCCTGAATCGGACCAGTGCACGACCCACCAGACCCTGCATCACATCCAGTGGCCAGCGGCTCCAGTTGTTACCGTGAGCCAGATGCGCCGGCAGGATGAAGAATGCCTCGATCAGAGACATTGCCAGGACAGTGATGACAACAACGGGCACAATCCCCAGCATCTGGCCGAACATTCCGGTGACAAACAGTAGTGGCGCGAATGCGGCCATTGTGGTCAAAACACCGATCACGACTGGTCCGATGACGCCTTTGACACCAAGGAAGGCGCCGACAACACCACGATGTCCTGCTTCTTGTTCAGCAATGATGTTTTCACCGACCACCACCGCATCGTCGACCACGATTCCGAGTACTATGATGAGGGCAAACAGGGACACCATGTTGATATTGACATCCAGGAAATCAAAAAACAGGAAGGCGCCGAGGAAAGAGATTGGAACACCCATGGCTACCCAGATTGCCAGTCGCAGGTCCAGCATAACCACAAGAAACAGAAACACGAGTGCAAAACCGAGGGTGCCGTTACGCAGCAGCAGGCTCAACCTGTCCGAGAGGATATCCGATTGATCGACCCAGATACCTGCGGTTATCCCTTCCGGGGGTTCATAGTGAGCCAGAAAATTCTTGATGTCCCTGGCAATTGTCAGAGTGTCTTCAGATTCGGATGCCCGCACCTGGAGGAATAATGCGGCACGACCATTAAATTCATTGATCAGTTCCGTATCCACAAAGCCGTCACGAATAGTGGCGATGTCACCAAGCCTCAGAAAAGTTCCATCAGCTTTTGCAAGCAGCACGATGTTCTCGAATTCCTCGCCGGTTTCTCTTTTGGTATTGGTTCTCAGCAACAAATCACCAGATTCGGTACGCAACTCGCCGGAGGCAAGATTTACTGAAGATGACCGCACTGCATTGGCAACCTGATCGATGGTAAGACCAAATTGGCGTAATGAATCTTCTGCAACCTCGATAGATATCTCGTAATCCCGGCCTCCCAGTAAATCGACCATTGAAACGGTGGGCAGTGTCAGCAGAGCCTGTTCCAGATGTTCAGCCCCATGCCTCAAATGCTGTTCTGAACCGTCCGAGGAAACGAACAGGGCTATAATCTCGTTAGTGGATTCCTGCCTGACAATGTCTGGTTCCTCTGCATCACCTGGTGGGAAGTCCGCGATCCGATCGACTGCCGATTTCACATCATCCAGAATTTTCCTGCCATCGATAAAATCATCCAGCTCGATGGTAATGGTTCCGGTGTTTTCCGATGCCCTGGATATCACACGGTCAACACCCTCAATACCAAATACAGCTTCTTCCACACGGCGTGTAATGCCCTCTTCGACCTCAGTTGGCGTTGCACCCGGATAAGGTACAGTGACAGTGATAATGCCTGGGTCGACAGTGGGGAAGGTTTGCGCTGTCAGTGACAGACCAGATAAAAGACCGCCAATCAGAAGCAGTCCCATGATGAGATTGGCAGCAACAATGTTATTGGCAAAATAACTGATCAGCCCTTTCTGAACGGGTGTATCGATCTGGCCCCCAGCTAAATCCGTCATAATTGAACTGTTGATGCTGACACTTTAAGCCCGTTTCTGCCGCCCGGCACTGAACCCAGTACAATCCCGTCCTGATAATCGAAAGCCCTGACCATCAAGCCATCCGCACTGGTGGCCAGCACTTCGGGATGAAACAGTAGCAGTTCTCCCTTATCTATTATCCAGACTGTGTCATTGATTTGTCTTGCGGCTTCCGGCAATACGAAGGAATTGACCAGCGGTTCACCGGGAATTGTTACATCAACGAAGGTCCCTGGAGGAATAAGATTATCCTCAGACATCCGCAGAAAAATCATGGCGAACCGGCTCTTTCCATCGAGTTCCGCTGCAACCCTGTCAACAACGGCGGCATACTCTCTGTTTTCGACAATAACGGTGGCTGCCCGGTTGATTGCAGGGGAGATCAGAGCCAGATCTGTTGTGGAAATGGGCACAGAAACTTCGATCGCGTCATTTGAGAATGCCCGCCCAAAAGTCATCCCCGGCGAAACCAATTGGCCCAATTCAACGGAACTCTCCGCGACCCGCCCGGCAAAGGGAAGCGAGAACCTGGTTCTTTCCAAAGCAAGGGCTGCAACCTGTTCGCGGGCTTTCGCCGAGGCCAGTTGCGCCCTGGCCTGATTGATTTGCGGTACTTTGGCAACCAGCGGCGGCACCTGCCTGTCTGGCTGGTCCGGGTTCAACAGGGTGTAATTTTCTACAGCTGCGGAACCCTCTGCCTGCCGCAATTCAAGTGTCGCTTCCGCTGAAGCAACATCTGCCCTGGCCTGTGCCAGATTGAGTTCAAAGTCTTCTGCTTCGATCGACATTAATTCTTCACCGGCGGTAAACACCCCTCCAGCGCGCAGCGCGTCAGACACATAGGCGACACGGCCACTGACCTGTGGCGACAGGGCTACATAGGATCTGACGACCAGGGCGCCCGTGGCATTGATGTCTGGAATCGTCACTGTTGGTGTTGGTCTGACTACAGATACCAGTTGATTTTTCTCGACTCCGGTCGTGCTGGCCAGGGCTGACCGCTCAAGGATATCTTCTTTGCTGGGTGATCTTGTAAAGTAGAATGTAATGATGAGCAATACTGCAATAACGCCAATCTGCAGAAAGCCCGGAGATCTGATTTTCCTGAAATCAGGCATT
>JAPOOX010000214.1 GCA_026713185.1 Gammaproteobacteria bacterium | reverse complement strand
GGTTGATTTCCGGCAGAGAATCACCCGTCGTTTCCTGGATTTACCCTGGCACTTTACTCCGGCCCCAATAGTTCTAACCAACACCATCCTCCGAGTCCAGACCGATGAGCGCTCGCCCCACCGCTCTGAAATGAGCCGGTCGTGCCTGAATTTGTTGGGTGACTGCATGAATATCCTGGAAAGTCCTGTATACCGGGTGATCGTCGAAGATCCCGTCACTGCCGGCGAGTTCATAGATCTTGTCAACTACAGTCCCGGACGTACGCATAGCGTTAGTGGCTGCCAGTCTGAGCCTTGTCCGCACCGCACCGGATGGGAGTCCTTCGGTTTCATGGAGATAGGCACACTCCTCGGCGATTTCCAGCAGGAAAGCACGGGCAGAACCCCACATGGCTTCTGCCTGGGCAAGACCAACGTGAATCATGCTGTCTTCCATTAACTTTCGGTTACCAAATGCAGGAACCTTGTCCTGGGCCAGTTCAATGAGAGAATCAATGGCATGACGGGCAATGCCCAAACCAACAGCACCGAAGGAACTCGCAAACAACAGACCACCCGGAAGACCAGTTGCAACCCCACAGTGAGAGCGAAATATATTAATGGGAATGATATGACCGTGAGGGACCACGATGTCGCTCGCTCGATACTCACGACTGCCGGTGCCACGAAGACCCGTCACATTCCAGCCGTCTCCCAGATCAACATTTTCTTTGGGAACAATGCACATAACAGGGCTGATGCTACCGTCTTCACCATGCAGGTCGGCCATCGCGCCCAGCCAGTCCGCATGCATACAACCGCTCGCAAAGCGCCAGTGTCCGGTGAGTCGAAAGATGCCATCTGTTGCAACGGCTTTACAATTCATGGGTGTACCGGTAGAAACCACTGCCGCTGGATTCTGCCCCCAGATCGTGTTGGCAAGTTCAGGTGGCAAGCCGTCGGCACAGTGCGTAAACACGCCACCCTGACCGACACACCACCCGACACTGCCATCCGCTTCTGCAATAGCCTCAATGCATCGGATGTACTTTGGCAATGGAAGCTCACTGCCGCCCAGTGATCGGGGTAGCAGTAAACGGAATAAACCCGCCTGCTTCAATTCATCAGCGAGTTGCGGTGGTAACTCACGTCGCTCAGTAATCTCTTGTTCACTACTGCGGATTCGCTCAGAGAAACTCCGGGCAAGCTCGAGTTCGGGAAATGTTGTGCGGTGTTTTTCGGCTTTCATATAATTCCCATTGAATGCAGAATGAACGCATACTCTTTGGCGGATTCTCTCAATGACTCGAGTCGACCCGATTTCCCACCATGTCCAGCACCCATTTCCGTGTTCAGCAACAGTACATTGGCATCTTTCTTGAGAGTTCTCAGCTTTGCTACGAATTTCGCGGGCTCCCAGTAGGTAACCCTGGGGTCGTTGAGTCCCGCGGTCACATAAATCGGCGGATATTCTCCTTCAATCAATTGATCGTAAGGAGAATAGGACCGGATGTATTCAAACGCCTGGGCATCTTCTATGGGATTGCCCCATTCCGGCCACTCCATAGGGGTAAGCGGCAACGATGTATCCAGCATGGTATTGAGAATATCGACGAATGGAACGTGAGCCACAACTGCTCCCCACAACTCAGGCGCCTGGTTGATCGCTGCACCCATCAGGGAGCCACCTGCACTGCCTCCGGCAATTGCGATTCGACCCTGACGTGTGTATTTTTCGTCGATCAGGTACTTCGCAACATCCACGAAATCATTGAACGTATTCGTTCGTCTGGACAACTTTCCAGCTTCATACCAGTGATACCCCATCTCGCTGCCGCCTCGTATGTGAGCGATCGCATATACAAAACCCCTATCCAGTAATGAAATCCTGACCGTTCCAAACGATGGGTCCATACTCGCGCCATAAGCGCCATAACCATATAGGTACAGAGGTGCTGATCCGTCCAGGGACGTTTCCCGTCGGTAAACAATAGTAACCGGAACCAACGTTCCATCGCGAACCTGAACCATACGACGTTCCGTTTTATAACTGTCGGATTCGTAACCGGATGGAATCACCCGCACTTTACGTACGATCAGCTGCTTTGAATCGAAGTCATAGTCAAACACGGTGTCTGGCGTTACCAGTGACGAATAACCGATTCTCAATTGGGCAGGATTCGACTCCGGATTTGAGCCAGGATAAGCGTTATAAGCCTGCTCGGGGAATTCAATTGAATCGAGCCTGCCCTGTGAGTTGATTAACAGTATCTGATCGAGCCCATTCTCCCTGGCTGATAACACGATGCGGTTGTCAAAACCCGACACGCCAGTGATGAATCTCTCATTCGTACCCTCCAGGAGGGTTTTCCAATTTCCCCTCCCTGGATGTTGATCATCAGCTACGACTACCTGGAAATTTTTATGCTGATCGTTCGTACGGATGACGAATCGTCCAGGCTGATGATCCACATGGTATTCATGATCCTGACGACGTGGTTCTATCAACCGGGCTTTCGAACCAATCGCACCGAGTGACAGGTACCGGACTTCCGAGGTGACATGATCGCCAGTAGAGATCAATGCGTATTGTCTGGATGTGGATCTGTCCAGGTCCACAAAGAAACCTTCGTCATGCTCATCATAAATGATGATGTCATCTTCTACCGGGGTTCCTGACAGATGCATTCGCACCTGGTATGGACGCCACTGATCATTCACAACGACATACAGGAAACCACTGCTATCGGACCACCAGACAGGATTGCCAGAGACGTTTTCAATCGAATCCTCCAGTAGTTTCCCCGTCGACAGGTTTTTTATTTCAAGGGTGAATCGTTCACTTCCATTGGTATCGGTGCTGTAGGCAAGTAAATTTTCATCGGGGCTTATTGAAAAAGCACCCAGTCGAAAGTAATCGTGTGGCTCCGCCAGTAAATTCTCGTCGATTAATATTTCAGTCCCCTTCGCGGGGGCAACCTGATTCTGGTTAATATCGATTGAATCGTTCACTCGCCAGCGGACATGCTGACGATATTGACTGCCTTCAACGTACCTTGATTGATAGAAATAATGTCCATCACGCTGTGGTACGGACGCTTCGTCCGGTTGCTGACGACCCTTCATTTCCTCATACAGGTCGTCCACCAGTCCGGAAAGAGGTTCAATATAGCTCTCGAAGTACTTGTTCTCATCTCTCAGATAATTCAATACGTCTTCATCGTCAACAATAGGGTAACTTTGGTCTTTCAACCAGTGATATGGGTCTTCGATAGTGATCCCATGGTATGTTTCCGAGTGAGGACGTTTTTCAGCGATTGGAGGAGTTGCCAATTGAATAGACTCCGTTGTTCTGTGACATGAGTAGCAAATCAGAATAATGAGTAATAGAAACCGTACCTTTTTAACAGCTGCTTCCTCTATTGCCTTGCCATTTCCTCTCGGAATCTTTCTCGAGCCGCAGACCGATGCCTGTACCGGCGCCTTTGACCAGATAAACAGGTATCATCATTCGTCCTTTCATTAGTTGTGGCGTCGGAGTACTGTACACAGAGGATGAAATTCATACAAGAATGAACGGGAACCAGAGAATTGAAAACAGCTATTGGTGTGGGCGGCGCCTATTATAATGGAGAGAATTGGGACCAGCTTGTCGATTTTACTGTACAGGCTGAGAAGATAGGTGTGGATTATGTCTGGTCCGCAGAGGCATGGGGCATGGATGCCATAGTACCCCTCGCCTATCTTGCCGGAAAGACGGAGAAAATAAAGCTTGGAACCGGAATCATGCAGATCACCTCCCGGGTACCGCCGATGATTGCGATGACCAGTCAGAGTCTGCGCAAGGTTTCCAATGGGCGATTTGTCCTCGGCCTCGGGGTCAGCGGTCCGCAAGTGGTGGAAGGTCTGCACGGTGCAGCGTTTGCCCACCCATTGGGACGTTTGCGTGAATGCCTGGAGATCATCAGGATCGGATTGCGCGGCGAGAGGATACAGTACAACGGCAAACATTATGTTCTGCCCAGACCCGGCGGTGAGGGTAAACCGATCCGACTGTCACAACTCCCTGCCCCGGACCTGCCGATTTATCTTGCGACGCTAGGCCCCAAATCCCTTGAATTGACCGGCGAACTGGCGGATGGCTGGCTGGGTACAACCTTTATCCCGGAAACAGCAGACGTATTTTTTTCTCACCTGCAAAAGGGGCTGCAGAAATCCGGCAGGACCATGTCCGACATCGACATACAGGTGGGCGGCAGCTTCGAGATCGGTGACGATGTGGAAAGGATGATTAATGCCAGGAAACCGGGTATGGCATTCACCCTGGGCGCAATGGGTTCGGCAAAAACCAACTTCTATAACAATGCGATTAAACGTGCGGGTTACGAAGATGCAGCGATCGAGGTGCAGAAACTCTGGGTGGGAGGGAAACGAGAGGAGGCCGCGCGCAGGGTGCCGGACGAATTGATTCTTAAGACAAACTTTATCGGCACAAATGAGATGATTCAGGAACGGCTTGCGCTCTACCGCAAAGTTGGCGTCACTACATTGAGAGTCAGCACGGGCAGTAGAGATCATGTATCACAAATTGATGACCTGGCAGAAGTACTGGACCTGATCCACTCCCATTAATCGCATTGTCAGCTGAATCCGATCAGACGAAAAAAACCGAGGATGCCAATTGTCAGCTGAAACCGATCAAATGATCTGGATACCCCAGGGCGAATTTCGCATGGGTTCAGTTAACTTTTATCTGGAAGAACAACCTGTGCATACGGTTACTCTGGATGGCTTCTGGATAGATCCTGCTCCTGTCACCTGGCGTGAATTTGCACGTTTCATAGAAGAAACAGGCTATGTGACAGTAGCAGAACAGGACCTGAACCCTGATGACTATCCTGGCATCAAAGAGGAGGATCTTGCAGCAGGATCTCTTGTGTTCAGACAGTCTGCCGGACCTGTCGATCTTAATAACCCGGGTAACTGGTGGCACTTCATCAAGGGCGCCAACTGGCGACAGCCACTGGGCAGGGTCGAGCACATACCCCAGGACCATCCTGTAGTACAGGTCGCCTATGAAGATGTGATGGCCTATGCCGACTGGTGCGGAAAGTCACTGCCAACTGAAGCCGAGTGGGAATATGCAGCGAGAGGGGGTCTCGATGGGGCGATTTACCCCTGGGGAAACACATTCAACCCTGATGGCAGGAAGATGGCAAATACCTGGGAAGGTGATTTCCCCTGGCATAATACTGCGCAAGACGGTTTTACCGGCACGTCGCCAGTGGGAACCTATCCAGCAAACGGTTTTGGTCTGTTCGACGTTGCAGGTAACGTCTGGGAGTGGACTCAGGACTGGTGGAGCGAGTCACATCCCGTGGACAGTGGTTCCCCCTGTTGTGTTCCAGACATTGGCCGAAGCAACCCACGAGGAGGACCGGAATCCGACAGTTTCGATCCCTTACAGCCTGAAATAAAAATTCCACGCAAGGTACTAAAGGGTGGATCACATCTTTGTGCACCAACTTACTGTCTGCGCTATCGCCCCGCAGCACGCATTCCACAAATGATTGACTCGGCGACTTCACACATCGGTTTCCGCTGCATTGTCCGCAACACAGGTTAGAAACCGGTAGCCAGGCCTTCTTTTCGATGATCTGAGCCGGCACAGTAACCGTTTTCCAGTCGATAGATCAGTTGGGCGCCACCAAAAAGACTGGCATGCCCTCCCCTGATCACATCGTGACCACGATTTTCCAGTTCTTTTGCAATGGCATTGTCAAAGCCGTCTTCCAATGCCAGTTGACCATTTTCCTGAACACGCCACCGTGGCGCATCAGAAGCGGCCTGGGGATTTTGTTTGTGGATGAACATACGCACCATCATCTGAATATGGCCCTGAGCCTGCATGTGACCACCCATGACACCAAAGCTCATCCTGGGTTGTCCGTTCGCCGTGACGAATCCAGGAATGATCGTGTGAAATGGACGCTTTGCGCCCCCGACCCGGTTTGGATGCCCCGCCTCCAGAACAAACCCTGCCCCGCGATTCTGCAAACTGATACCGGTGCCGGGAACGACCACGCCCGATCCAAATCCCATAAAATTGGATTGGATCATGGATACCATACAACCGGACGCATCGGCGGTTGTCAGGTACACTGTGTCAGCACCGGCGCTCATGGCAGTGGGGCTTGGATTACAATTCGAGAGACTGATTTCACCTGCCCGCTGTGCCAGATAATTGTCTTCAAGCAGCATATCCGGCGACACTTTCATGTGATTGATATCTGCAAGATGACGCTCTACTTCAGCGTAGGCGATTCGAGTTGCTTCTATCTGCAGATGAATACTGTCGGGAGAGTCCAGCGGATAGGTTTCAATCCCCGCATGCCGCAAGATACCCAGTCCTGTCAGCGCCATCAGACCCTGGCCGTTGGGCGGGATTTCGTGCAGATGCACATGGGCAAATGAAGTGGCAATAGTATCCACCCACTCACATCGGTGGTTGGCAAGGTCATCGTATGAAAGTAAAGCACCGTTTTTCGCGGCATCATCTACCATGGCGCGAGCCAGGTCGCCGGTATAAAAAGACTCACCGTTACTATCCGCTATCGACTGCAAAGAACTTGCATGGTCTGGTAATTTAACCAGAGAGCCGATGTCTGGTGGGACACCTTCAACCATAAAGGTATCCATAAATGGCTGGTAATCCTTGTAGGTAAGAGCTGCGGATTGCCAGGCAATACCAGTAATCGGACCGACGTTAAAGCCATCCTGTGCATAATGAATGGCTTCCGTAAACAGATCACGGAACGGGAGCTTGCCGAATCGCCGTGACATTTCGACCCAGGCACTGACTGCGCCTGGAACGGTAACAGATGACCAGCCCAACACTGGCATGGCGCCATCGAATTGATCCGGATGCATGCCTGCCGGAGATTTCCCGGATGCGTTCAGGCCGTGCAGGGATTGGCCATCCCAGATGATCGCAAACGCATCACTGCCGATACCGTTGTTGTTCGGCTCTACAACCGACAAAGTAATAGCAGTCGCAAGCGCTGCATCCACGGCATTGCCACCGGACCTGAGCGCATTTATGCCTGCGGCAGCAGCCAATGGCTGTGATGTCGCCACAATGTTGCGGGCAATGACAGGCGCCCGTTGTGATGGATATGGGCAGTGCCAGTCAAGACTGTCGGACTTGATCACGGTAGTAACACTATCTTCCCGTAAGCCCTGTTTTCGATCACCGCATGATGCGCGGCGGCAGCCTCCGCCAATGGAAACTCCTGGCCGATCACCGGTTGCAGCGTGCCATCTTCAAGTCCTGCCACAATGGCGGCATGAGTGTCGCCACGCTCCTGTCGTGAAGCATTATTCATGTTCATACCGAGAATATCGGCATCCCTGGCCATGGCCGTCCTTGGGTTGATGGCAATAGTACCCTGGTTTCTTTCTCCCCGGTTACCTATGACCACGATGCGGCCGTTTTGAGCTACCACATCAAGGTCTTTGCTGAGATTTACGTTGGCCAGCATTTCCATGATGAGGTCCGCACCGCGGCCATCGGTCAGTGTCATCAACTGTTCAAGGTACCCATCCTTGGTATGATCAAGCACATGGTGTGCGCCTTGTTCAAGGATGAGTGCACGACCACGGTCCGTACCACCCGAGGCAATGACCGTCATGCCGGCATTCCTGGCAAACTGTATCGCAGCAATTCCAACCCCACCGCTGCCACCGTGAATAAAAACGGTTTCACCAGCCCTTGCACGACCCCGGTGAAACATGGCTTGATGTGCGGTGCCATATGGCACATAGACAGCTGCACCCTGGGAAAAGCCTGCACGTTCGGATAACGGAAACACATTGGTGGCATTGCACAGCGTTTTTTCTGCGTAGGTGCCGCTTCTTGACCCGGCAATGTACACGCGGTCACCGACAGAAACATTTTCGACTTCATCACCGATACTTTCAACAATTCCTGCGCCATCATTGCCCAGCGTAAAAGGCGTTGGCGGCTTCGGGTAAATTCCGGAGCGGATATAGGTTTCCACCGGATTGACACCTGCCGCGTGTACTGTAACAACAACCTGTCCCGGACCAGCCACCGGGTCTGGAACTTCTTCAAGTTGTAATACTTCCGGAACTCCAAAAGTATACTGACGAATCGCTTTCATTTCTGATTCCTGCAATAAAAGGGATCAGAGTAAAACGTAGAAAGGGGGTCGGAGTAAAGGGGGCGGTTATCACCCGCATAATCTGGCACAATGTGAGAACAGACAGGAGGCTGCGATGCGCGGACGAGAAGTATTCATGGATGCCCTGCGGTTGCATGGCGTAAGCAAAATATTCGGTAATCCCGGCACCACGGAAACCCCGTTGCTGGACAGTTTGATTGACTATCCCGATATGGAATACATATTTCATTTGTATGAAGGTGTAGCAGTCGGCGCCGCCAATTTGTATGCCCAGGCATCCGGTATTACCGCTGTCGCCAATATGCATGTAGCGCCAGGTCTTGGTAATGCAATAGGCATGATCTATGGAGCGCTGAAGAACAATTCCCCACTGATTGTTACCGCGGGAGCGCAGGATACTCGTATCCGTTTGCGAGACCCCCTGCTGGGTCATGACCTTGTTGCCATGGCGAAACCGGTAACCAAATGGAGTGTTCAGGTGGAGCATGCCGACGAGATGGCTGCCATCATGCAGCGTGCCTTCAAAATTGCCAATGAACATCCGGGAGGTCCGGTTTTTGTGGCGTTGCCGATTAACGTGATGGAACAGGAAACCGAACTGGGAGCGGTTAAAGCGGGTAACCTGTCAACACAGAGTAAAACCGGCACTGATTCTCTCCGGTGTATGGCTGATCTGATAAAGAACAGCCGGAATACAGGCATTGTTGCCGGTGACGATGTTGTCAGAGGTGGTGCGGTCCAATCATTAATTGCCCTTTCGGAAAAGATTGGCGCAGGCGTACATCTGGAACTGGTGAGCGGAAGGTTCCCATTCCCGTCAAAACATCCCCATTACCATGGCCGTCTGGGCCCGGATGCCGTTGCCGTTCGAGATGCCTTGGGGGATTACGACCTGGTCCTGTTGATTGGTGGACCATTTTTTGAGGAAGTCTGGTACGGCGGCGTCAGTCCGTTTGCTGAAAAAGCGGCGCTGGTGCAGTTGGAAGCAAGTGCATCCAGACTGGCACAAAACTACCCACTGACATTGGGTGTTGCTGGAGATATTGACGATGCGTTGACGCAACTCCTGGAACTCGTTGGTGATCAGCCGATTTACGACGAACGTTGTCAGGCTCTTGCCGGGATGCATGACGCGGTTGAAGAAAACATGCGACAGAGATTCGCCGCCCTGAAAGACAGGTCACCCATGACGCCCTCCAGGGCTCTGTATGAGATTGGACAGGCAGTACCCGATGATGTGGTGATCACTGACGAGAGCATTACCGCGAGCGCTGATGTCATTCGTAATTTTGACCCGGGTGGTAAGCATGAGTTTTATGGCGTCAGAGGCGGAGGTATTGGCCAGGGACTTGCTGGCTGTCTGGGTATCGCGGTAGCCCACAGAGACCGTCAGGTCATCGCAATCAGTGGTGATGGTTCTGCCATGTACAGCATTCAGGCGCTATGGACTGCTGCCCATCATCGTCTGAATATAATTTTCGTGATCCTCTCCAACCGTGAATACCGGGTGCTCAAGCACAATGCCGAACATTACCGTCGTCGCTTTGATGCAGAGTCCAACAAACCCTATCCTCATATGGACCTCAACAGGCCGTTCCTTGGATTTACAGAGATGGCGAGTGGTATGGGTGTACCTGCGAAACAGGTGAGTAAACCTGATGATCTTGCCGCCGCTGTGGCCGAGGGACTGGCGACAAATGGGCCGTATCTGCTGGATGTTATTGTTGAAGGTCTGGAGACAAGATAGTGTGTGGCAAAGATGAAAAAATGAAGTGCAAGATACCATGACAGCGGTATTGATGCTGTTTGCGGGACGGATTATAGACGCCTTTCGCGATCTTGCTCCGGTGATCGCGGTCATCGCATTCTTTCAGATCGTCGTATTACAACAGTCTTTTCCGAATCTCCCTGATGTTGTTGTCGGCCTGGTCTGCGTAATCGCAGGTCTGGCGCTCTTTATTCAGGGGCTGGAAAGCGGACTTTTTCCGCTTGGCGAGTCGATCGCTCAAGAGTTCTCTAAAAAAGGCAGTCTTACGGCACTGCTGGCGTTCGCATTTTGTCTGGGATTCGGTACAGCCGTGGCTGAACCAGCGTTGATTGCTGTTGCGGGAGAGGCTGCCAAAGTCGCCTCTGAGGCAGGCGCCATTGCCGATTCTGTTGAGGCGCAAGAGGCGTATGCATTCAATCTTCGCATAGTAGTAGCGGTTTCGGTTGGCGCAGCCATCGTACTTGGTGTACTGCGCATCCTGAAAGGCTGGCCAATTCACCGTTTGATTATCGGTGGTTATGTCCTGGTGACCGTGATGACTGCATTTGCACCCGCGGAGATCATCGGTATCGCCTACGATTCCGGCGGTGTCACCACAAGTACTGTCACTGTGCCTCTGGTGACGGCACTCGGTGTTGGTCTCGCCCGGTCTATCAGGGGACGTAATCCGATGGTCGACGGCTTTGGACTCATTGCCTTTGCGTGTCTTATGCCAATCATCTTTGTGCTCGCATACGGCATGGTGGTCTGACGTGGATTTCGTATATAACCTGGCAGGTGCGGCACTGTCCACTGTACTGGATGTCGCGCCAATCATTGGCATCCTGGTTCTTTTCCAGGTCGCCGTGTTGCGCAAGAAGCTACCCAATCTGCGCCGGATCATAAGCGGATTCATCTGCGTCCTGCTCGGACTGACGTTGTTTCTGATTGGTTTGGAGGAGGCGCTGTTTCCCATCGGCGAAACCATGGTGCAACAGCTGACGGCTTTGGATACTGGCGTTTCAGCCGAATTTACAGACACTGTAAACTGGCAGGATTACCTGTTGGTATATGTATTCGCAGGGGCGATAGGATTTGCGACGACCATAGCTGAACCTCCGCTTATCGCTGTTGCGATTAAAGCCCAGGATGTCTCCGGCGGCGCCGTAAACGCATGGGGTTTACGTCTGGCCGTGGCGGCCGGTGTCGCCGTGGGTGTTGCATTGGGATGTTTCCGCATCGTTACCGGTACACCATTGCCCTGGTATATCATTGCTGGCTATGTTGTGGTGATTGTCCTGACGTTTCGATCAGGCCGGTCAATCGTGCCACTGGCCTATGACTGCGGCGGCGTCACGACATCGACCGTTACCGTACCCGTTGTCGCTGCTCTGGGCCTGGGTCTGGCTGCCAACGTTCCCGGCCGCAGTCCACTGATCGATGGATTCGGGCTGATCGCCTTTGCCAGTGTATTTCCTATCATGTCCGTACTGGGTTACGCTATGATTGCGTCCTGGCTGAACCGCGGACGGAATCTCAAAACCTGATCTAATAGGGAGACTTGAGACATGCAATTCAAGCTAATCGTTACCCTTGTAAATGACGAAAAGACCGATATCGTGATTGATGCCGCCCGTGCCGCAGGCGCCACTGGCGCCACGATTATCACAAGTGTCCGGGGCGAAGGGCTTGCGCCTCAGAAGACCTTCTTTGGTCTGGACCTCGTGGCCAAGCGGGATGTCGTTTTATTCCTGGTGGCCGAACCGCGGGCGCATGAAATTCTGGAGTGTATCCGTGATGCCGGGCAATTCGACACGGAACCCGGCGCCGGCATCGCCTTCCAGATTGCCCTTGAGGATGCCGTCGGTCTCAATACCCAACTACCGGCGATTCTGGATGATCTGGAAGGATGATCAGGGTCAGAGTCAGGCGCCATCGCTCTGGCGCCTGACTCTGACCCCATGTATAGTTTGTCCTGTTATGAAACTCTCTTTTATATTTACACTGATCGCGGTTTTACTGGTGATGCCGGGGTGTACTACAACAACCAGAATGGCAACCGGTTCTGCGGCAGATGTTGCCCGCGAATCAGTGACCCAGATAAAATTTCATTGGAAACTCACTGGAACAGGCAAACCAGGCTCGCAGGTCTGGCCCGTCCACTCCTGGCAGAAAATACTGACCTGTGTGGCAAAGGCGCCATTAAGGCCTATGGATTCAATTGGCTGACACTGGTGGATATTCCGGTCCAAAACCGGGTCGTTGTAGAAAGGCATTTCGGGATAACAGAACAGCCATTCATCAATATTATCACCCCCGGCTCGGCGGCAGAAAAAGCTGGATTACGGCGGGGTGATATTCTGCTTGCCATTAACGGAGAACCGGTTCCTGCAGCCATAAGCAGGGGCTCCGACTCACGAAAGAGAATCAAGGCCATGCTGGACGATGCTTCGTCTGCAGGAGAAACCGTCAGGATCAAGTATCTGCGAGGTGAATTTAAGGAAAGGGAAGCGTTGATTGATCCGGTAACCCAATGTAAATACGGCATTATTCTGGTGAAAGACGATTCTGTAAACGCTTTTGCCGATGGTGATAACATCTACGTAACGACGGGGATGTATCGTTTTGCCGAGACGGAAGCAGAACTTCAAACCGTGATAGCGCATGAATTGGCACATAATTCAGAAGGGCATGTAACCAAGAAGCTCGGGAATTACCTGTTGGGATCAATCATTGATGTGGCAATTGCCGCATCTACCGGCATATACACTTCAGGATTATTCGGTAATACCACATCGATGATCTTCAGTCAGAGCTTTGAGCGTGAGGCAGATTACGTAGGAATGTATATGCTGGAACGAGCCGATGTCGACAGCAGTGAGTCGGCGAATCTCTGGCGACGAATGGCTGCCGAAAATCGCACACCCGGCATTTTCAATTTTGCAAGAACCCATCCGACAACTGCCGAGAGATTTACCAATCTTGATGCTACCTATCAGGAAATCCAGGAGAAACGACGATCCGGACAGTCGCTATACCCTAACCGCCGGTGATGGTGATCGCTAAAGACAGCCATTACTTCGATAGCCGCAAGTCCATCCGAACTATTCCTTTCTTTTTTATCAGCATCATTCGTTTCTCTGAAGGAGCCTGGTAATTACCAATCATCAATGTGCACGTGGTTCTGTCCTGCAACGATGATCCAGGACAACCACAATGTGTGCCGTCCTTTACTCTTTTGAAAATGTCGGTTACTTTCATGCACACTGTCGCAATTCTTACGCGAATATTGGAAAACAGTGACTGAAGTTGCAGAGACACAAATCGAGTTTTTGAATGTCGCCAAGACCTATGATGGTCATACCATGGTGGTACAGAACCTTGACCTCAGTGTGCAGCGTGGTGAGTTCCTGACGCTGCTTGGTCCCTCCGGGTCCGGCAAGACCACCTGCCTGATGATGCTGGCCGGATTTGAAACACCGACCTCTGGTGAGATCCGCATTGCAGGACAGTCCGTGCATAACCTGCCACCCCGCCACCGGGACATTGGTTTTGTGTTTCAGAACTATGCGCTGTTCCCCCACATGACTGTTGGCGCCAACCTCGGGTTTCCCCTGGAAGTCCGTGGTATTGCGGGAACCGAGCGTGCAGAGCGAATCCATAGAGTGCTTCAGATAGTGCGTCTTGAAGGCTTAGAAGACCGGCGGCCAGGTGAACTGTCCGGTGGTCAGCAACAGCGTGTAGCGATTGCCCGTGCGTTGGTGTTCGAACCAGGTCTGGTTCTGATGGATGAACCCCTTGGGGCTCTGGACAGACGTTTGCGCGAGAGTATGCAGTATGAGATTCGCCGTATTCAACGCAGTCTTGGTGTCACTGTCGTGTATGTTACCCATGATCAGCAGGAGGCGATGGTGCTGTCAGACCGGGTAGCGGTTTTTCACCGCGGCCAGGTAGAACAGGTTGCCGCACCGGAAACGCTTTATGAGGAGCCGAATCGTGAATTCGTGGCCCGGTTTATCGGTGACAATAACCTGTTGCGGGGTCAGATCAAATCCGTTGATGGAGACTACTGTGTGGTAGAAACTGATGGCGGGTTGATCAGGGCTTTTTTGGTGGAGCCGATCGCTCCGGGAAACCCGGTAGTACTTGCCATCCGTCCGGAACGAGTCGCTTTTTCACCCGGAGAGGAGTACGTCAACCAGTTGGATGCCGATATAGAAGACATCGTGTTTCTCGGCGATCATCTGGAGTTGCGTCTGACTGTCTGCGGCAATCCGGACTTTTTTGCCAAGATACCCAACATTGTTGGTCAGGGCGCCATGTTGCAGGGAGACCGTGTTCGCGTCGGATGGACCGCGACTGATTGTCGTGCATTGCAGGACGAACAGCAATCTCAAATGGAGATTTAAGAACTTTCTATTTCTATCCAGGAGGATACATATAATGACTACTCTTTCAGGCCATTGGTGGACGCCACGGCAATTAATAACACTGTTGGTGGCAGGGACCCTGATGGCGTTACCTGGAATGGCTGGCGCTGATGAATCATTGACTGTGGTTACCTGGGGTGGTTCATACGCCAAAGCTGCCCAGAAGGCTTACTTTGAACCCTTTACCGAGCACACTGGAATCGAAGTTCGTATTGAAGATTACAATGGTGGTCTTGCGGAAGTTCGTGCCCAGGTGGAAACCGGTAATGTCTACTGGGATGTCATTGACCTGGAAATTCCCGATGCGGTAAGAGGTTGTGACGAGGGTCTGCTCGAACTCATCGACATAGATGACCTGCCACCTGCCCCTGATGGCGCCCCTGCCAGGGATGACTATTTTGAGGAGTCTCGCAGCGATTGCGGTGCTGGCGGATTAGTCTATTCGACCATCTATGCCTACAATCAGATTAGTTTCCCGGAAAACCGTCCTGCCACCATTGAGGATTTTTTTGATACCGATAAATTTCCCGGACGTCGCGGTATGCGCCGCAGCCCGGCTGCAAACCTGGAATTTGCGCTGTTGGCAGATGGTGTGGCAGCGGATTCAATCTATGCGGTTCTGGATACTCCGGAAGGTATCAGTCGTGCCTTTCGTAAACTCGATACCATCAAGGATCAGATAGTCTGGTGGGAAGCGGGCGCGCAGCCACCACAAATGCTGGCTGACCGGGAGGTGGTGATGAGTACTGCCTACAATGGCAGGATTTTCAACGCGCAGGTGTTGGAGAATCAGCCTTTTACGATCGTCTGGGATGGTCAGTTACTGGCCAGTGGAGTCATCGCTATCGTCGCCGGCACGCCTAAGCTCGAAATCGCCAGACAGTTTGTCCTGTTTGCATCGCAGATAGAGTACATGGCGGCAGTATCGCGTTACATCTCCTACAGCCCCATCCGCCACTCTGCTCTGGAGTTGATTAACACTCACCTCGAGACGGGTGTTGACATGCGTCCACACATGCCAACATACCCGAACAATATGCAGCGTGCAGTACGCGAGGACTGGGAATGGTGGAGTGATAACGCCGACGAGATGAATGAGCGGTTTAGTGCCTGGTTAGTGCGTTGACCAGTCATCGACTGCGGGGGCTGAGTCTCACACTACCGCTGATTGCTTTCCTTGGCGTAACTTTCGTCGCGCCGCTGGTCGCGATGTTTACCCGCAGTATTCATGAACCACTGGTGGCTGATGCCTTGCCACAAACCCTGGCGCTTCTGCAGGAGTGGGATGGTCAGTCGACCCCGGATGAGGAATTGTTTCAATCTCTGGCCATGGAAGGTCTGGCCTTGCATCGGGATCGTTCTCTGGGTGCCGTGGCAACCCGTATTAACCGTCTGGAAAGTGGCATGCGGAGCACTATCGTTGGGACTTTCCGCAAGCTGAACCGGCTGCCAGTGACGGACCTGCACGGAATATCGCAACAACTTCCCGGAGACAGCGAACAAATTTTAAACCAACAGGATGATGGTACTCATCTTCTGGAAGACTATTGGAAAGCAGCTATGATCGATGCCAAGCAGGACTGGAGCGAACCTGCATCCTGGCTGGCTATTCGCCGCGCTGGCGAGCGGTTTACCTTCAGGCATTATCTGAATGCGCTGGACCTGGACAGGGATGAAACAGGCACAATAGTGGCGCAGCCACCCGAGCGCCGAATCTATCTGGTACTGCTGTGGCGAACTCTGGTTGTCAGTGTCTTCATTACCATGATCTGTCTGCTGCTGGGATATCCGGTTGCCTATCTGATTGCGAATGCGCCACCGCACCGCAGCACTCTGTTCCTGATGCTGGTACTGGTGCCGTTCTGGACATCGCTTTTAGTCCGTACTACTTCCTGGATTGTGCTTTTGCAGACCCATGGTGTCATCAATGACCTGCTGACTACCGTAGGTCTGATCAGTGATGATGGTCGTATCGCGATGATCTATAACATGACCGGCACCATGGTTGCCATGGTCCATGTATTGTTGCCGTTCATGATTCTGCCTCTTTATTCGGTCATGAGCACCATTCCTCCCCTGCACTTACAGGCTGCTGAATCGCTTGGTGCATCTCCGCTTCAGGCATTCCTGAGGGTTTACTGGCCGCAGTCGTTGCCTGGAGTTGCAGCGGGTTCCCTGCTGGTTTTCATACTCTCTATCGGGTATTACATCACTCCCGCACTGGTCGGAGGGCGAACCGGACAACTTATTTCCAACCTTATTGCCTATCACATGCAACAATCCCTCAACTGGGGGCTTGCCGCAGCGCTGAGTGTCATATTGCTGGTGTGCGTGGCCGTACTCTATATCGTATACAGTCGTTTGGTTGGCGTTGAACGGATGCGACTCGGATAATGGCACTGCATCTTTCCAAACGTCCATTGAGTGACCGCCTGATACGCGGCAGTCATGTCGCATTCTGTGTACTGGTATTTACTTTCCTGGTCGCCCCCGTACTGGTAGTGATTCCGCTCAGCTTTAATGCCGAACCCTATTTCACATTTACCGAAGGAATGCTGCGTCTCGACCCTGATGCATGGTCTCTGCGCTGGTATCAGAATGTGACCGGAGACGACAGGTGGTTGCGTGCGTTAACCAACAGCCTGTTGATCGGTTCGGCAGCCACGCTCATCGCCACTTCGCTGGGTACTTTAGCCGCGTTGGGGCTGGCGAACCCCGCTATGCCGGCACGTGGGCTGATCATGGGTCTGCTGATTTCACCCATGGTCACGCCGATTATCATTTCAGCTGCCGGCATGACTTTCTTCTACTCCAAACTGGGGTTGACGCAAACACATCTTGGTTTGATACTGGCTCATGCGGCATTGGGTACACCCTTTGTGGTCATTACCGTAACGGCGACACTATCTGCCTTTGATCAAAACCTTGCCCGGGCCGCAACCAGCCTTGGAGCAGGACCGCTGGTTGTGTTTCGTCGCGTGCAATTGCCATTGATAGCCCCGGGAGTCATTTCCGGCGCCCTGTTCGCGTTCGCTACTTCATTCGAAGAAGTCGTGACTGTTCTGTTTATGGGTGGTTTGGACCAGCGTACTATTCCACGACAAATGTGGGCCGGTATCCGTGAACAGATCAGCCCGGAGATTCTGGCGGTTGCCACTTTCATGATCGTTTTTGCGATGCTGTTGCTGCTGGTAGTTAACTGGTTGCGCAACCGTGGAACCGTCCGCTGAGCACATTACTCCGACACAGGACAGCCAAAACAAAGGCCATCCGCTGGGCACACTACTCCGACACAGGACAGCCAAAACAAAGAAGGTTGCCATCCGGGTCGACGGCTTGAAAATCAAGCATGTCATAGGGTCTTTTGAAAGGTTCACCTGTCGTTTCCGAGCCTCGGGACACAATATCGTGGTAGTAATTTTCGACTTCATCACAGAATATATAGATCGAACCGGAGCCAATTTTCCTGTCGCCAGGATCAGCTTCATTCAAATGTATGTATACGTTTCCGTATTTTACACCGACATAATTGCCAAACTCGAAATCAACTTCGAATCCTAAAACCTCCAGATAAAACTTCTTTGAACGGCTTGAACTGGATACATTAAATACTGTTGCTGAGCTCTCTGTTTTCAAAATAAATTTCTCCTTGAATAATTATGTGCCTGTCCCTCATCCATTCAAATCAATTTCTCCTTGAACGATTAAGTGCCTGTCCCTCATCCATTCAAAATAAATTTCTCCTTGAATAATTATGTGCCTGTCCCTCTATCCAGGTAGAAAAACTACAGGACCTGTGGGATCAGAGTCAAGTGCCGGAATGTTTGAGCATTCTCTCTGGCACTTGACTCTGACCCCATGTATCGTTGCCCAAAATCGCGGAATACCCGGCAGGTAATTATTGAAGGTAATGGAATGAATGATTCAGTTGAATTTGGTATCGGTCTCAGGCGTATGGAACACATCGCTCTCGATGCAAAAGCGGCGGAAGATCTGGGATACCAGTTTGTGTCTACGGGTGAACATGTATTCTTCTATGGTCCAGTGGGTAACGGGCTGATTCAACTGGCAGCTGCCGCGGGAGCGACTACTTCAATCAAGTTGATGAGCGCCATCACTCTGGTGCCACTGTATCCTGCAGCGCTGCTTGCGAAACAGGTCGCTACGCTGGATTCGATTTCTGGCGGTCGTTTCAACCTGGGTGTTGGTGTCGGTGGAGAGTATGCCAGGGAATTTGAGGCATGCGGTGTTCCGATGAATGAACGCGGTGCACGTACCAACGAAGCACTTGGTCTCATGAAGCGCCTGTGGACAGAAAACAACATCAGTTTCAACGGCCGATTCAACACCCTGTCAGGTGTTACCCTGGCGCCAAAACCATCCCCACTACCACCAATATGGATATCCGGACGCAGCGAGGCGGCAATGCGCCGCTGCGCCCTTCATGGCGATGGCTGGTTGCCCTATATGTACACGCCCGAGAGGCTCAGGGAAAGCCTGGCAACTATCACAACTTACAGCAGTGACGTAGACAGGTCCGCTGCCGTCAAGCCGGGGCTGTATATTTTCTTTGCCGTTCATGAGGACCGTGCGACGGGTATTAAAATGGCAACTGATCGATTGTCCCTGCAGTACAACCAGGACTTCTCCAGTCTTGTTGGCAAGTACGCTATCGCGGGGAACCCCGATAACTGCATCGCCCGACTGCGTGCATACATCGATGCCGGTGCGAGAACCATTATCCTGAACTCTGCCTGTCCGGGAGAGTATGTGGAAGAGAATGAGCGACTGCTCGCGCAGTCAGTACTGCCGGCACTGCGAGATACACGGGATCACTGAAAATGAGTGAACTGAAACTACTCGACGGATACTCCATTGATAATGCCGTCGAGTTACCTCAGATGAGTTTCCGGAAGATGTTCAGGCTGGCATTGCGAACCTGGCCCTATATGAAGCCGATGCTGCCGCATCTTCTGGTACTGCTGGCATTTTATTTTTCCGGCGGGCTGCTCGCGATGTTGACTGGTTTGGTCGGCACCGATCTCTTTACCAATAAAGTACTGGTCGGCGAAAAACTGCAGCCCATCCAGGCGATTGTCCTTTTTGTTGGTGATGAGTATGTGACCACCGATCCGGAGAAGCTGGGCAAGGGGGTCAGAAAAAAAAGCACAAGCAAGGGTACGAAATCCAAGGGCATCGTATTCGCGGGTAAGGGTAAAAAGGATTCTACGGATCTTGATGATATCGAACCCGAACTGACACAGGAACAGCGAAGGGTGGTACGCAATCGCCTGATCCTCTGGGGTATTTTCGGAGGCTTCTTCGGCAGTATTATTGGCATGTTGATGTGGTATTACTCCACCTGGGTCTGGCAGAGCATCAACCAGAACCTGCGGGTGGCGATGGTTGAGCGTGCGGAGAACCTGTCACTTAAATATCATAACAATGCCCGCGTGGGGGATGCCATTTTCCGGGTGTACCAGGATAGTGCGATGATCATCAACCTGCTGCAGAGCGGTATCATCAGTCCGTTGATGACGCTGTATTATATCGTCATCGGACTGGTGTTTGTCACCGCATTCGACCCCTGGTTTACCCTGATGGTCATAGTTGTCGGGGTACCCATCGGCTGGGTGATGGTAGTCTCCACACCAAGGATTCGCCGCCGCTCACTGACCAACAGGATGGCCAACAGTGATCTGACATCACGTGCCCAGGAAGTCTTTGCCGCAATCAAGGTGGTCAAAGCGAATCGTGCCGAAAGCCTGGTATTCAATCGCTTCAGTACTGATTCAACACGAGCCCTGAACGCAGCCTACTTTTTGCGTCTGGATATGGTGTTGTTGACTACCATTGTTGCGATGCTGGGTGGTAGCCTGTTTATTCTGTCCGAGTACATCATGGTCAAATGGGTCATTGAGAATCGGGAAACCTTTCTGGGCGCCATGGTGGCATCACTGATCGGTTTCGTCATCTGGAATTACGGCGCATTGCAGATTGCCTCGGGCCGTATCAAGGGCCTCCAGGGCAGCGCAAATGGTCTGCTGGGGATATGGATGCGGATGCAGGATTTGTTTATTGCCCTGGAACGCGCGTTCTATCTTCTGGACCTGGAACCGGAAGTGAATGACCCGGATGACCCGGTAAGCTTTCCGCTACCGATAGAGCGGGTGACCTGGGAAGGCGTCGAATTTGACTACGATGTCGGCAAGGGAGTCCTGAAGGGCATCGATCTTGAAGCCAGAGCCGGTACGGTGACGGCGGTAGTCGGCGCCACGGGCTCAGGAAAATCCACCCTGATGTCACTACTGCTTCGGCTTTATGATCCGTTAGCCGGTGTGGTGCAGGTCAATGATGTCGATCTGCGTGCCATGGCAATTGACGATATAAGGGTCAATACCGCTATCGCCCTGCAGAAAAATGTGCTGTTTGCGGATACCGTTGCCAACAATATCAAATTCGGCAAACCGGACGCGAATCGATCAGCTATCGAAGAAGCCGCCAGGGTAGCCTGTGCCGATGACTTTATTCTCGAAATGCCAAAAGGCTATGACACGGAACTCGGAGAGCGCGGGGGTAAACTGTCGGCGGGACAGCGGCAACGATTGTCCATCGCACGCGCTATTGTTCGAGATACACCGATCCTGATCCTTGATGAACCGACAGCGTCACTGGATGCCCGAACTGAACAACAGGTATTGGCAAATCTGTCCGAGTGGGCCAGGGGAAAGGTAGTCCTCCTGATTACTCACCGCCTGTCCACCATCATGAATGCGGATCAGATTGCACTCCTGGAAGACGGTCGAATTGTCGAACTGGGACAACACCATGACCTGATGGCAAAGGAGGACGGACGCTATCGTGCCTTCGTTGAAGCCGAATTGGTCGGTACAGAGGTCACCAACGATGAGTGAATTGACTGCAAAAGAGAATAATTCGCTGCTTGGCGAGATCCTGGGCAAGAATCAGTTCGATGACCGGGTCGACACTCAACCCGATATTAAAACCAGTGACGCAATGATCCTGATAGGGCGTTGCCTCAAGTTGATCTCAGAAGCCAGGGTTCTGTTTTGTGCCAAATTCCTGCTTCAGGCAGGGCTTGTGTTTCCAGCTTTGTTGCTGCCGTGGATGGCCAAAATTGTTGTCGATGGCGCCATTCTGCAGAGACCCCTGTATGACTCGGAGGTTGTATTCCCCCCTTTCATGAATCCGATACTGTCTCTGGTGGAGGGTCGGGACCCCATCGGTATCATGCTGACCATCACTGTCATTTATTTCCTGATGCTGGTGACCATAGGCAGCCGCGCTGGCGGTATCAAAGCAGGATTACTGAACGGTCGTGATGCCGCTACCCAGGCCGAGAATGCCGTCAGTGCGGGTGGCAGTAGCGGTAATGGTATCTGGGGTATCGTAGAGTTTATGGTCCATGTGCGCCTGACCCAGACACTGGCTAATCGTTTACGCTCCCGACTGTTCGACCGGCTGACCCGGATGCCGATGACAGTGCTGGAAGACCAGCGTATTGGTGATTCAATATTCCGCGTACTGTACGATGCACCATCCGCACCGGACCTTGCCTATCGATTGACATTGTTACCATTCTTCATGCTGCTGGGTGCATTTCTCAACCTCTATATCCTTCAATATTCGTTCGGTGAGGTATCACCAGAACTGATATGGATCGCCTGGGCGTGTGTACCGGTTGCATTTTTCTGTACATTTCCATTTTCCGGCGCCCTGAGGCGCACCAACCAGAACAAGCGCGCAGCAGGGTCAGCCACCACCAATGCCATGGAAGAGTCCATGAGTAATGTGAGCGCGGTGCAAAGCCTTGGTGCGGCAAAACAGGAACAAAAAAGATTTGCGGACAGAAGTGCACAGACATTCCTGCGGGAACGCTATGCCATGGCAGTTATCATAGTGACCAGTTCCATTGTCGGCAGTGCATTTGCCCTGGCCGCTATCTACGTCACAATTCTAATCACCAACAGAGTGATAGAAGGCGTTATGTCACCGGGGGATTTTGCCGTCCTGTTAGGTGTTTTTTGGGGTATTGCTGCGCCAGCGGCATTCTTCGGAGCCTGGTGGATTAAATTGCAGGAGGTGATTGCAGCAGTGCGGCGAGTCTTCTTTTTTCTGGATTATGAATCGGAAGAAGATCGTGTCGGCAGTATAAAGCTTGACAACATCCAAAAAGGAGTCCGAATTGAAGACGTGAGCTTCAGCTATCCCGATGGACAGCAGGCATTGCGTAACCTCAATCTTGAGTTACCCATGGGCGAACTGGTCGCCCTGGTGGGTCCGACAGGGGCGGGCAAGACCTCGCTCGCCTACCTGATTCCCTCCTTGCTGACACCTGAATCCGGTCGTGTCCTGATTGATGATCACGATGTCATGGATATTGATATTGATTCTCTTCGACGGCAGGTGACCTATGTTTTCCAGGAACATATCCTGCTGTCTGAGACAATCCGGGAAAACCTGTTATTGGCTAATCCGGATGCCACTGAAGAACATATCCGACAGGCGCTAACGACGGCAAACTGTATGGAATTCATCGACGACCTGCCGGATGGCATCGACACCAGACTCGGTGGGGCCGGCAACACTCTGTCAGTAGGCCAGCAACAGCGTTTATCCATCGCCAGAGGTCTGATCCGGGACTCCAGAATTCTCATCCTGGATGAACCAACAGCCGCACTCGACCCCCACACAGAAAACATGCTGGTTGCTTCGCTGAAGGAAGCAGCAACAGATCGTCTGGTCATTGTCATCGCCCATCGTCTGTCAACAATAAGAACAGCTGACCGGATCGTTTTCATTGAAAACGGTGAGATTAAAGATGTGGGCAGTCACGATGAGTTAATGGCCAGAGACGATAGCCCCTATCATGAGTTTGTGAACCTGCAATCCGGTTGAAGCATCGGATCAGGTAGATGCCAGACAATGTCATTGTCCAGGTTACTCAGCGTCCTTTGAAATTAGCCTGCCGCTTCTGCATAAATGCCGCTACACCCTCTTTGTGATCTTCAGTCTGGCCACATCGGAGATGTGACACGGCTTCTTTATCCAGCATCGTCTGGAAGTCTACGTGCGATGACAAATTGATGTTCTCCTTCATCCACCGGTAACTGATCAATGGTCCATTGGCAAGACGCTCAGCGATTTCCTTCACCTGTCCCATGAAGTTCTCTTCCGGTAAAACCCGATTAACGAGTCCAATTCGCAGTGCCTCCTGGGCATCAATAATATCGGGAAGAAAAAACAATTCCTTCGCCTTTGATTCACCCAGCAGACGTGTGAGTTGCCAGGTTGTTCCAAAATCACCCCCAAACCCAACATTGGCAAAGGCGGTGCCGAACTTGCCTTTTTCTGAAGAAAGTCTCAAATCGCATGAGGCTGCAATACCAAGCCCTGCACCCATTGCGTGGCCATTTACCGCAGCGATCGTCACCTTGGGGATGTCGTGTAACAGGAAAGGCAATGCATGAGATTCCCTTTGATTCTGAATTTTATCTTCAAAGGACTCCTGGGGGCTTTCGGTCCCGGCATCTTTACTCCCCATTTGGGAAACATCTCCGCCTGCGCAGAATGCCCGACCTGCACCAGTGAGGACAATAGCGCCAACAGCAGGATCTGTCACTGCTTCCCTGATACGTTCAATGGCAACAGGCGTTACCGTTTTCCCGATGGCATTCAGCTTTTCCGGCCGGTTGAATGTGATCGTCAGAACCTTGTTTTCAAGGTTGAATAATACATCGCTCATAAATTTTTCCTGTTAAATGATATGTCAATCTTTAGCATAAAACCTTGACGCCATAATTGCACGAAAGGAGCCTTCAGCATGCCAAAAACTCGCCCTGCCACTGTCGCGGAGCAGTCAGGCCGGCTTACCTGGATTTTCTTCGTCATGATTGATTGCAATAGTTTCGGGGTTTAAAGTATGTATTATCAACGATGAAAGGAACTATCATGAATCGTGCATATTACATTCTTACAGTTCGGTACATACTTTTCCTTTCAAGCTTCGTTACTGCCTTCGCATTCGCGCAGGATACGGAAACTACGACTCATTCAAACCCGCGATGGATCGAAGAAGTGGTTGTGATCGGCAGCCGGGCTCATATCGAGAGTCAGGCCAATGAGTTGCCCGTGGCCGTGGACATACTCCAGGGATCAGACCTCGAACGCACCGGTGAAATCGATTTGAATGTTTCCCTGAGCAAGTTGGCGCCATCTTTCAACTACTCGCGCACTTCCGTCGGTGACGGCGCCCTGTTCAACCCGGCGACACTTCGCGGTCTGAGTCCGGATCAGACCCTGGTGCTTGTCAATGGCAAACGACGTCACAACATGGCGTGGCTGCGCGTTCTCGACGGGAATATCGGCTACGGGACCGGTGGCACGGATCTTCGCGCCATCCCTACAGCGGCATTGTCTCGTGTAGAAGTCCTGCGTGATGGCGCTGCCGCTCAATACGGTTCAGACGCCATCGCCGGGGTCATCAACCTGGTGTTGCAGGAGAGCACTGATGGCGGTGAACTCACCCTTCATGGAGGTACGGGGAACGCAGATGGATCGCGCCTGGGCGCGACTTTCAATGGCGGGTATTCCCTTGGTAGCGATGGTTTCCTGAATGTCACCGGCGAATGGTATGAAGTGGATGCCCTGCTTCGCAACGGCGGCAATGGTGGTCTGGACCCCAATTTCCAGGATGAACTCATTACCGACAGTTCACCGGCTCACAACGGTTCATCCTTTTTCCTTAACGCCGGATATTCCGTTAGCGATACGGCGGAACTCTATGCATTTGGCGGGCTGTCCCACCGCGAAGGGCGTTCCAGCGGTGCTTACCGGTTCCGGTACAATTATTGGGAGGGTCTCGAATCCGGTGACGACACCTGGAACTTCGTAGTCCCCAACTTCATCAATTTCCACGAGCGCAACTCTCACCCGGTATATCCCAACGGTTTCCTTCCTTACGAGGAGTCGCGGATTGACGATGTTTCGGTCGTCGTCGGCTGGCGCGACGCCATATCTGACTGGGATTATGACCTGAGTGCTGCATACGGTCATAACGAATTTGGCTTTGACGTCTCGAACAGCATCAATGCGTCCATCGGCGCCAACTTCCTGCATCATAATCCGCATGCGAGTGTGGCACAGATAGTGGCCAGCTCAGGACCAACCTCCGGTAACAGCGGCAGCGTAGAATTCAATCAGATCACACTCAATTTTGATGTACGCCGAACATTTGAAGACAGCGTGCTGACCGCATTGGCCGCCGGCATTGAATATCGCACCGAAAGATACCGGCAGAACGCCGGCGATGAGGCTTCGTGGTCATGCGGGCTACCCCACTCCCAAGAATATGGTGCTTTCGCCGTCGGACCCGATGGCACACCGCTTGATGGCACTGTAGCCGCCTGTGGTTTCCAGGGTTATCCCGGCTACAGCCCCCGGAATGCACGCTTGAGTGATGACATCAGAGACAGTCAGGCTGCCTACCTGGAGTTGGAGCTTCAGCCAATGGATGCCTTCACTATCAGCTCAGCACTGCGCACCGAAAACTACAGCGATGCCGGTACCCAGACCACCGGCATGCTGGCGGCGCGATTGCAGGTTTCCAGCCTGCTTGCCCTGCGTGGTTCAATGTCAACGGGCTTTCGCGCACCAAGCCTCTCCCAACGGCGTTTTAACTCCATCCTCTTCATCGGCAGCGAGACCGGTTTGACGACTATTTTCGCGGCTAACGAAGGCCACCCCATCGCACGGTTTTTCGGTGTAAATTCACTTGAGCACGAAACCTCCGGCAATTTCAGTGCCGGTGTCGTTATGTCGACTGTCAACTTTGATCTATCCCTTGATGCCTACCGCACGGACATTGAAGACCGTGTGGTTCGTTCCCAGGGCATCGGTTGTGCAGGGGTGGCTGCCTGTGATGCGGAGCGTGTGGCGCAGGTTGCTTTTTTCTTCAATGGCGTCGACACCGAGACCCGGGGCGCTGATCTTTCCTTACGATGGGGAACGCCAATCGCCGGTGGGCAACTTTGGCTGACTGGTAATTTCAGCGTCAATAAGACCGAAATCACCAACAGCAAATTGCCCGCCGGTGCACCCGGCGGTTTGAGTTCCTCCGACTATTTCGGTGGTTGGACCGCGGATCTTCTGCAACACGGCCAACCCCGCCGTCAGGCTAACATGACTGCCGATTGGGATCACAACTCCTACGGCGCGCTCCTGCGGGCAAACTACTATGGCGCTACAACCCAGCACCCTTTAGACACCGGAATGGTTAAAATCAGCGCCGCAACCACTCTGGACCTTGAAACCTGGTTTACGGCAGGCGTCATGCGCGGGGCATTGGGGGTCAACAATATCGCCAACGAATTGCCCACCGCCCTGCCAAAGACACACCTCTCGAATATACTCTGGGGAATCCGCTACCCAACGAACACACCCTTCGGGCTTGTCGGACGATTTACCTATATCCGGTTGAGTTTTGATTTTCCGTGGTGACCTGAAACGGATAACCTGGATGTGGAACTGTCATTTGTCAGTAAACCTGGCATATAGATAATTACTGAACCTGAATATAGCTGTAATTTCACCCCAAGTTAAAACTATACGCTTGTATTTTTGACTATGGGTGAAAATTCAAGTAAATTTTCCTCATGTCGCCAATTGAACGATATCTTACTGGGCAGGTCCAGCGTGACCTCAGTAAAAAGATGGTGTTCATCGCCGGTCCACGTCAGGTTGGAAAGACTACCCTCAGCCAGACGCTGTCCGGCGCTGAACGCGGTTATCTTAACTGGGATGTTGCCATCCACCGCGAACACATCCTGAAAGGAGAATTGCCAACCTCTAACCTGTGGATATTCGATGAGATTCATAAGTATCGACACTGGCGCAACTATCTCAAAGGATTGTATGACTCCAAGCCGGCAGGTCAGCAGATTTTGGTCACCGGGAGTGGCCGCCTGGATCTGTATCGCTACAGTGGCGATTCGCTTCAGGGTCGTTACCACCTGCTGCGTTTACATCCATTCTCTGTTACAGAACTTGGTCTTGAGTCACAGAGTGAACTCGCAGACCTGATCAATCTCAGTGGTTTTCCGGAACCCTGTTTAAGCGGCAGTGAATTGGAAGCACGTCGCTGGTCGCGTGAATACCGTACATTGCTTATCCGGGAAGAGGTGGCGACACTTGAGCGAATTCAGGACCTTGGTCAACTCGAACTCCTGATGCTGCGCCTGCCCGACCTGGTTGGTTCTCCGCTATCAATCAACGCCCTGCGCGAAGACTTGCAGATCAGCCACAAAACAGCTTCCTCCTGGCTCAATGCTCTCGAACGACTTTTTGCCATATTTCGCCTTATGCCTTTTGGAGCGCCGACCATCAGAGCCGTAAAGCATGAACGCAAGCACTACCACATAGACTGGTCGCTGCCCACAAGCGAAGCCGCACGATTTGAGAACATGGTCGCCTGTCATCTACTGAAGTGGGTACAGTTCAAACAGGACACCGAGGGTCTGGACTGGGAACTCAGATATTTTCGTGATGTCGACCGCCGCGAGGTTGATTTCATCGTGACCAACAAGACCACACCATTCCTGATGGTTGAATGCAAACTCAACGACCGGGATGTTGATCGCAGCCTGGTATATCTGAAAAACAAATTTCCAGACGCAAATGCGTGGCAGATTTCTCTGAACGGCAGCAGGGATTATAGAAATCGACAGGGTATCCGGGTGGCGCCTGCGGTGGAGCTGTTGGGTGGTCTGGTCTGATATTGTACATCCCGGGCCGACCCTCAAATCCCACAGCAGTATTCAGCCAACAGCATATTGTACCCATGGTTCTTTCACCTCTGGCCCATCACGTGATGCGTCGTAGCCCTCTTGTTTGAACATTGGCGACACCGGTTGCGCCCGTGGTTCTTTAACCTTGTTGGTATCTTCCAGAATCTCATCACGTGATGAATCGTATTCCACCGGTTTATACACCGGCGCCTCCGGCAGCACCTTGCCCTCCGCCGTTCTGAAGTACCATTCCCCCGCAAAGTTCTTGAGGATGGTGAATCCACCCTCATGTAGCAGCCGATGATGCCTGTTGCAAAGCAAAATTGCGTTGTCCAGGCTGGTCTCGCCACCATCAGCCCAATGCATCACGTGATGCGCCTCCAGAAACTGCTCATGACTACAGGACGGGTAGGTACAACACTTGTCCCGCGCCAGCAATGCCCGTTTCAGTTGGGGCGATACCACACGATGCTTTCTGCCCAGATTCAGCAGATTTC